>JADEXJ010000109.1 GCA_015207195.1 Pleurocapsales cyanobacterium LEGE 10410 | reverse complement strand
GCTGACCAATTATCTTCTATTAAATTACTCCTACATACTTGGGTTGTCCTAATCTGATAATAGTTATACTATCCAAGCTCGATCCCAAGGTGCGCCACCTACTTCTAAACCCGCCTGAATACTGCTAGCTTGAATAATTATTTTGCCCTGGCGATCGCGTAATTCTAAATCTAACTTTCCTTTAGTAGTATCTCGACAGTTAAAAACCAAACCTTTGGCAGTAGGAGTACGTACATAAGTACCAGATAGATCGGTTTTACCAACAAGAGTTACTTCGTACTCAGCGGATCTTCCCTGTAGCTGCCATTTTCCCCATGGTTCTATTTGCCAGCTTACCTCAGAGTTCCAGGGTGCAAATTCATAAAACTTGCCTTGATGGTGTATACCAATTAAAGCAACTTCTTCATGCCACCATAGCACCTGTCTAATTCCTCCTCCCGCAGTTAAAGCTAAATCTGGTTCTCTACTAAAACTATTACAATTAAGCCAAAACCATTTTTGTGGGAAAGAACTACCCCAGTTTTTTTCGCTATAGGCTGGCGCACTAGTAAACTGATAGTATTTTCCGCGCCACTCTATCCACCCCGTCGCCAAACCATGAGCCATCGTAATTTGCCAGCCTGGTTCAAATACGGGGAGAAAAGATAACCAGCCTGCGGATGATTGCTGGGGTTGTTGGGGGTTTCCCCAACCGTAAACAGGTTTTATGTGATATTCCCAACGACAATATTCATTTCTTACGGGATCGTAAATGCTTCCCTGGTTGAGGCTAGCCGTCGCTTGATATCCTTCAGTAATGTTTTGGTTAAATTCCCTGGGAGATAGGAGTTGTGGCGCGCTTGTCAGATCGCTTTTGCCCCAATGTCCGAAGCTGAGATCGTTGCTGTCGGCAAAAAACTTTTCTACATCGGTAAAAGTACGACAGAGGTATGTCTCGTCAGTTCCTAGTATTTGTACCGCACCGCCACTATTAGACTGATTGCCGAGGGGATCTTCAATCGAATACATGAAGGCAAAGGTTTGATCGCTCTTTGGTAGGGTAAGCCGAAAATACCAGCCTTCAAAATATTGGGGAGCAATCTGATTCCAATGATAACCATGATGAGGAGTTTTTAAGTTATCGTATAGGGGATCGAGACGGGGATTTGCCATATTACTCACGGTTACTATAATCTTAGCTTAAACTAGGGACAATAATCTTAAAGGGCAATATTTCTCTCGTTTTCATAATCTTGTATCTAGCTATAGCGGTTCTCAAACTAATAAGGTGGATTAGTAAAACTGCAATAGCTATTAATTGTTACAGAATTATCTGCAAGTTTTCAGAGATTATTCCCATAGATATTTAGTTTGAGTATGGATACTATCAACATCAAGGAAAAATCTCAATCAACACCTAGCGAGAAGTTAGAAAATGCTCTGAAAAATATTTATTGTGTTAGCGGTTTGGGGGCAGATGAGCGCGTTTTTCAAAAGTTAAAGTTTCAGGGCTATCAACCGATACATATTCGCTGGATAGAACCGCAGAAGGGAGAAAACATTGCTGATTATGCCCAACGGTTAACCTCTCAAATCAAAACGGAAAAACCAATTTTAATCGGCTTGTCTTTTGGCGGAATTATTGCTATGGAAATAGCCAAACAAATCGATACGGAAAAAGTTATTCTGATTTCCAGCACCAAAAACTGGCATGAAATACCATTTTACTTCAAAATATTTCGCTGGTTGCCGATTTATCTTTTGCTGCCTGCAAGACTAATACTTTGGTTTGGACAACTGCTAGCTAGCTGGTTTTTTAGTTTAGAAACTATGGCGGAAAGAAAGCTATTTAAGGCAATTTTGTTTGATACCAATGCTCGTTTTCTCAAGTGGGCAATTCATCAAGTTGTTACCTGGAAAAATGAACTAATTCCTCAAAATGTTTATCACATTCATGGTGAAAGCGATCGCATTTTCCCCTTTCAGTTTGTTCGCGAAGATTTTAGTGTGGAAAATGGCGGTCATTTTATGATTATGAACCGAGCGGAATTTGTCTCTAACCTGATTCAGAAAATTGTTAATCTTAAGCTGGAATCAGCGGATTTAACTTTAAATAGTGACTGCAAGTAAAACCGCTTTTGGCTGTTGTTGGTCGTGTTAAACTACCTGAAAGCTAATATCCATTTGTACAGCTTTAGCATCAATTTGCTGTTACTAAATAAATAGCGATCGCCTGTCCATAACCTACAAATTGAGCGATCGCCAACTTGGTTAAACTATTGTTTAGTTACCAAAAGTATCTTGAATATTATCAATAGCTGATTCAAAGAAATTTTTGGTGTCGTCTACTGCTTCTTTGGTTCTAGCAGCGTCTTTATTAGCTTTTTGTTCGATGCGATTGGCATCTCTTTGTGCCTTGTTCTCAATCAAGCTATCTTCATCAGTTGCGCGATCTACCTTAGCAGCATTGTCATTGGCAGCCTTTTTGACAAAATCTTTGGTGTCTTCAATAAAATCTTTAGTTTCGGCAGCATCACTACTTGCTTTTTGTTCAGCGCGATCGCCAACATCAGCAAAAGCGGAAGTATTAGAGATCAAAGTGCCTTGCCAAACGAAAGCAAAGGCGAAAATACCCAGCAAAACAGTCGCTATCCAGCGTTTTAAAGTTGCAATTCTCATGGAAAAAGTCAATTGTATCGATTAGTGTTTAATTAGCAATCTAATATTTACTCGATTTACTTTATCTATCAAATCGTTCTTAAGATAGAAGTTATAGTCCTTCTCCATAGCAATCAGGCGGTTTTCTTTGAGAACCAGGAAGTTTTTTAAAGTAGCAAGTAATGTTAGTTCTATTAATATAGAATTACCAAAAATATAGCCTGTTTTGAGAGCGATCGCGATCGCTATAAATATTGACAACAAAAATTTAGACCCAAACTTATCGTTTAAAGATCCAATAGCTCGATGAGGTTCGAGATTATTTTAATTAAGCATTAGCTTCTTCAGGACCCCGTTCAGTCTCAACTATTTCTATATCCTGTAAGTCAAAAGCACTATTTTCGGTTAAGTTTTCTTTTAGCTCGCTCAGACGTTTAACTTGACGGATTGGCAAATTAGCAGTCAAAGAAGTCATCCGTTGATCGTTAGAAAGAGAAAATTCCATTTCTTCTCGGTCTACTTCGACATAACGGGCAACCACGTCCAAAATCTCTTCTCGCATTGCCTTCAACATATCTGAATTAATGCTAGCGCGGTCGTGAGCAATAATCAGTTTAAGACGACTTTTAGCACGATTGCGACTGTCAGTATTATTTTTCCAGGGAAAAAGCATTTCCAGAAACCTTTTAATCATGTTTAACATGGTCTACACGGTAAAAAACAAACATATTCAATAATCAATGGTGTTGTCTACAGGAGTATTGAAAGTTGTTCTAACCCATGTATTTATTATTAACTAACCACCAAACATCCGACGCAAACGAGAAAAGATGTTGCCCTGATTTGCCATCAAATCAAGAAATGGTACTTTTTCTCCTTCCAGTCGTCGAGCAATATTAGAATATGCCTGGGCGGGGACAGATTCATATTCACCTAAAACCAGAGGTTCACCTCTATTGGTAGCTACAATAACTTTTTCATCATCAGGGACAACGCCGATTAGGGGGACTCCTAACAATTCCAGCACGTCTTCGACGCTCATCATTTTATTTTCCTCAACCATCAATGGTTTGACCCGATTGACAATGAGGCTAATTTTATTAACTCCTTCTGCTTCTAATAAACCAATCACGCGATCGGCATCTCTAACCGCAGCAACCTCTGGGGTAGTGACGATCAAAGCTTCTTCCGCAGCAGAAATAGCATTACGAAAACCCAATTCAATACCTGCTGGGCAATCAATTAAAATGTAGTCATAGCCTTTTGCCAAAGCAGTAGCTATTTTTTTCATCTGTTCTGGCTGAACCGATTCTTTATTACGATTTTGTGCTGCTGGGAGCAAAACCAAACCCTTGATGCGCTTATCTTTTACCAAAGCCTGTGCCAGACGACATTCACCCGCCAACACGTCTATGGCAGTGTAAACCACACGCTCTTCTAATCCTAGCAGCAGATCTAGGTTTCTCAACCCAAAATCAGCATCAACCAGAGCTACAGAACGATTATGTTTAGCCAGTGCAGCCCCCAAGTTGGAGGTGGTTGTGGTTTTGCCCACTCCTCCTTTGCCAGAAGTAACAACAATTATACGACTCATATTGCTTTATACACGATTTGGTAGCTGTAGTTATTTTGCTTGATTTTTGCCAATCCATGCCTTGTTCGACTTGGAAAAAACATAATTTTTAGCAAACTCTGAAGTATCGGTCAAACGAATTCCATCTGGGGTAACGAAAGCTAATTCAGGTGACAAGCGTTTGGGTCTTAATTTTGGGGGTCTTGCCACCGCATCAGCAATACGCAGTTGAGTAAATTCCATCTTTAGTGCCGTAATTCGACATTGCAGATTTCCTTGCGCTCCTGCATGAGCAATTCCCCGCAAACGTCCCCAAACCAGAATATCTCCTGCGGCGATCGCTTTACCTCCAGGATTGAGATCGCCCAAGATGACGATCGTTCCTGGATGACGAATTTCTACTCCAGAGCGCACCGTACTTTGTAAATATAGTGGCTCTGCTAACGTTGAAGGAGTTATCTCCTCGTCAGCTTGTTCTTCTACCAAGGGTTGAGCAGAATTCTGCTGTACGGAATAACCACTGGTAGCTGCTGCTACTGCCGTCTGTCTTCTATTAGTACTGACTGTTGCCAGAGATAACTTTACGTCATCTAGAGTTTCGGCAATAGTTTGTAGTTGCCTAGCGTCAAGCAGCCGATCTTTAGCGACCAAGCAAACTTTTGTTCCCTCCTGCCAAGATTGCTCCTTGGTTTTCAGCAAGTGTTTTAACTCCTGCCAAGTTTCTGACCAGGGTAAATCGGAGTTGATCTCCGCTTGGGTAGGAAGTATCAGTAAAACTTGCTCACCATTATTTTTTAAGCCAATTTGCGAATAGCGATTAACTAAAGGAGACGAATTAGGTAGCTCGTCAACTTTATCTAGAGAGATAGTAGGCTCGAAAGTCATGACATCGGGATCGTCCGTATATCTACGTATATCTACTTTTTGAGTAGTTCTTTCACGCTTCACATATTAACGTAAAATTATCTAGTTGGAATATTAGAAGTTTCTTAAGCGATTCCACGCAGCAAATAAACTATCGCGATCGCCAACATTACCTGGGAATAAAACCACTGGTAAATGGGGGAATTGAGGATGGGTTGGCTCGGTACGAATTACCGAACATCCTGGTAGAATTTGACCTAATAGCCTGGCTGCGGTCAAATTTAGACCTACGCTCAGTACATCATTAGAAGTGATACCTCCTTTACTAATTAGAAAACCAATTGATTCTGGCAGACCCTTAACTACATCCATCAACAAAGCAGAAACTATTTTGCCAAACTCCAAACGCTGTTGAATATCAGCAAAGCTTAACTCCTGACGGCTGGTATAAACTACAGGGGTTTTTTCCTGACTAAACTCTTGTTTAACTGCATCCAAGGTTTCTTGGAGAATAGTATTTCTTGCTTGGGGTTGGGCGCGTAATCGCACCACATCAACCTCAATACCTACTACTCCCTCCTCTTCTAACAGTCGATTTAGCTGTTGAGTAGTTTTCTGTACGTGAGAACCAACCAAAACTACTCCAGGCTTATCTGTCGGTCGATAGCGTGCCATCTCTTCGGGCAGGGTTGGCTGGGGTCCTAGCTGTGCCAAGGAGGTTAACAGGCTGGCAGCAGAGCGAAATAAGAAACGTTTGCCTTCGGCAGTAGTTTGTAGAATTGCCCTAGCGAATTCGTCAAAATCGACTTGGTTTTCTCCATCGACAACAACACATTGATTACCAGTAAGTTGTAACAGGCGTTGCTGAATTTGACCACCATGAATATCCGATCTGGTGATTTTCACTACTTCCTCGGCAGGAATTTTATCCTGAGTTTTTTCGGCAACATAGTCGGGTAAATAGCTATGGCTATAGCCAAATACGGAATCGCGGGCGAATTCGGTTGAGGCTACAGGAGTCTTGACTCCATCAATTAAGAGATAGTGAGTACTATCGACGGTAATTCTTCCTCCCTCAAAAAAAGCAGGAGTGAGAAAATGAGCGTCAAAACCGCCTAGCTCTTGGGCGATGACATCGGTTTCAATCGGGTAGTGTCCTCGTAGTGTAGAGTCGGAACGACTGACCACCAAAAAGTTTTTGATCCCTACTTCAGCGATCGCAATTTTGAGATTGTGACAAACTTCTTGGGTAGTTGCTGCTGCCTGTTCGGGACTCATTGCCCTGGTATTACTCAAGATAAAGAAGATCGGGACGCTATCCTGTAGACCTTGTTTTAAGGTAGCAACATCCCACTGCATTAACAGCAGACAACTGTGTACTGTTTGCGAACCAGTAGGGTCATCGTCGAGGACAATAATTTTGGGCTGCGATTGATTCATAGTTTTTTAACAAAATTTACATTTGTCTATGTTTTTTTCAGCTAAATCTAAATATTCTTTGTAGTTTAGAAAAACTACGTTAAAATGCTGGCAAAAAGTACAGTAATAGTTGGAAAGTCCGCCAAACTATTAACTATTAAAGTTACTCCAGAATTTATCCCTCACTGAGCATTGATTCTTTCACTTACTTGTCACTTACCAGGGCGTTAAAGCCGTCCAGAGGAACTTACTATCGTGCGAATCCCCCTTGACTATTATCGAATCCTAAGCGTACCTATTAAGGCAACACCCGAACAGCTAGAACAAGCAAAAAGCGATCGCCTTTTGCAACAGCCTCGTCGTGAATATAGTGAGCAAGCAATTCAGGCAAGACAGGAATTGATTCAGCATTCCTATAAGATTCTATCTGACCCAGAGTCCAGAGCAGCCTATGATGCCGATTTTTTGGTAAATATGCAGTCGCTGGCAACTGCAATACCGCCTGAGATTGACGAGACAGCAGAGACGGCGGAAATAGCCCCAGAAGTTACTGAAGACGTTGCCCTGCCCTCTCCTAACCCGACCATTGAAATTCCTCACTCTCAGCTCGTAGGAGCATTGCTAATCCTGCATGAGTTGGGAGAATACGAGCTAGTTCTGAGAATAGGGATTGATTATTTTAATAATCAGAGATTACAGGAAAAACAAGTTTCGCAGCCTGTGTCTGTTGGTCAAGAATCTTATCGGCGATCACCACAGCCAGAACAGATATCTGGTGATACTGCTGAGGAAAACATCATTCTTGCTTTGGCACTAGCTTACTTAGAGTTGGGGCGCGAGCAATGGCATCGACAGGAATATGAGCATGCTGCCGTTTCTAGCCAAATGGGAATCAACTTACTCCAGCAAAAAGATTTGTTTCCTCAAATCAAAGAAGAATTAGAGTCGGATTTATATAAACTACGTCCCTATCGAATTTTAGAGTTAATTTCTCGAAATTCGGTCAAGACTCCTGAAAGAGCTAAGGGATTCCAACTGTTGCAAGCAATGCTGTTACAGCGTCAGGGAATTGAAGGAAAGGGAGAGGATCGTTCGGGGTTGAGTTTCGATCAGTTTTTGTGTTTTATTCAACAGCTTAGAACCTATTTGACCTCAGCAGAACAACAACAGCTATTTGATAACGACTCTCAAAGGGATTCGGCGATCGCTAGTTACTTAGCCGTTTATGCTCTCTTGGGCAGAGGATTTAGTTTGAAAAAACCAGAATTAATTCTTCGCGCTCAACGCAAGCTCGAACGCTTGAGTGAGAAACAAGATGTAAGCTGGGAACAAACAATCTCAGCCCTGCTCTTGGGTCATACAGATAAAGCGATTGATAAACTCAAGAACAGTCAGGATACAACTAAACTAAAGCAAGTTCAGCAACATTCACCAAATAGTACAGACTTATTAATAGATTTGTGTTTTTACGGAGAACAGTGGTTACAAAAAGAGGTACTCACCCAATTTCCCGATTTGAAGACAACAAGGTTGACTCTAAAAGAATATTTTAGCGATCGCCAGGTCATAACTTGTTTAGAAGAACTACCTCCCCCTACCGCAGCAGTTGCCCAGACTCGTACTGCTTCTGCCACCTCGTCCGTTCGACCAACAATTACTAAGGCAAATCAACAGTCTAAAGTGGGTAGCACGAAGCTGGGGTCTTTCTGGCGTAACCTGTTCTCTACGGAGAAAACAGCATCAGTCAAGGCTGCCTCATCTGGGTCAACCATCAATTCAGAACAAAAATTAGTTGCTCCTAGCATTAACCATAGTCGAAATGCCACTATCAGGCGCGATCGCCATGGGGTTGCTCCCCCACGCAATAGTCGCCATAAATCAACCCCAATCAAGGGTAAATCTCTTTCTTTACCACTGGAAACCAAAAGAGCTGTTCCAGCTTCAGTAATCCAAAAAGCTCAGGGGACAAAAAAACGTCGCAAAAGAAAGCTCAGTACCGCTACTCTGTGGAAAGGTTGGTTGTTTGTCTTGGGTTTGATTCTGGGAACGGGAACAATCGGATTTATCGGGATTAAATTATTGCTAAATCCTGCTGCGGAAAGAGCCAATGAAGCACAATTAACCATCGCCATTAGCCAACCTGCTATCGAATTGCCAACCAAACAGGAGCAACCCGCTGCTGCTACACCTGAGTTGACCTTTGCCGAAAAATCGCAGCAGACAATTCAAACTTGGTTAGATAGTAAATCAGCTGCTTTTGGTAAAGAACATCAAATTGACCAGTTAAATAATATCTTGGCAGAGCCGTTACTAAGAGTCTGGCGCGATCGCGCTGTGGCTTATCAGCAGGGAAATGCTTATCGCGATTATCAACATCAGCTCAAATTGCGCTCGGCAGCGATCGATCCCAACAATCCCAATAAGGCAACGGTAGAAGCAGAAGTTAAAGAAGTTGCCCAACACTATCAATCGGGACAGCTAGATAATGCTCAATCCTATGACGACAATTTGCTAGTCCGCTATCAACTAATACGTCAGGGAGAAAAGTGGTTAATTGAGAATTCCGAGGTCTTAAAAACTCTCTAGGATATTGGTCAACCAAAGATTGCGGTAAGGATCATTCTGTACAAAAAGCGATCGCCTTGGCTACCTGGCAAAAAAAAATATGCTGTGGATGGGTTTTTACGCCAAATTATAGAGTTTAGAAGTGTCTTGAAAAAGATAGAATAGTTTGGTTAATGTCAAACAGTAGTCAATAAAGGACAATACCTGATGCTTTCCTCACTCGTAGCTGATTTTCGCATCATCTTTGAGCGCGACCCCGCAGCCCGTAATTGGTTAGAGGTTTTAGTCTGTTATCCAGGCTTACAGGCTCTTTTCTTTCACCGCTTTGCCCACTGGCTGTACAAGATCGGTATTCCTTTTTTGCCTCGCTTGATTTCTCACTTGGCTCGCTTTTTTACGGGTATCGAAATTCATCCAGGAGCGCAGATTGGCAAAGGCGTATTTATCGATCACGGGATGGGAGTGGTGATTGGAGAAACGGCGATCGTTGGCGACTACTCTTTAATCTATCAGGGAGTAACTTTGGGCGGGACGGGTAAGGAAACAGGTAAACGCCATCCTACTTTAGGGGAAAACGTTGTCGTTGGTGGCGGAGCTAAAGTATTAGGAAACATTCAAATTGGTAATAACGTTCGTATTGGTGCGGGTTCGGTAGTATTGCGAGACGTACCTTCTAACTGCACCGTAGTGGGTATTCCTGGCAGAGTGGTCTATCGTTCGGGAGTCAAGGTAGATCCCTTGGAACACGGTAACTTACCCGATTCCGAAGCAGCGGTGATTCGTACTTTAGTCGATCGCATCGAATCTCTGGAACAGGAAGTAAAACAACTCAGGCAATCTCAATCTGAAAGCAAATCTTTGGTTGCAGCAGTATTGTCAGAATCTGGTGAAGCCGAATCATGTCAAAAAGTAACTGATAGCTGTTTGTTACGGGATAAAGAAATTAGTGAGTTTTTGGGCGAGGAGTTATTTCGCGATCGCCATTGAGACGGTTGAAAAATGTAGCGATTTTTAATAGCAGGTTAGCAATCTAATTATTCAAGCGATCGCCTTGAGTAATCAATCGGGCGATCGCCTTAGATGTTCTGAGATAATAATTAAGGCTTAAACTTTTCAGTAATGCGCTTCATTGCCTCGTTGACGTTTTCCCGACTGTTGAAAGCAGAAATACGGAAATAGCCCTCTCCTGCTGCACCAAAGCCAGATCCAGGCGTACCAACTACGTTACAGTTGAGCAATAGTTTATCAAAGAAGTCCCAGCTAGATAAGCCATTGGGAGTTTTGACCCAAACATAAGGAGCGTTAGTCCCGCCGTATACTTTAATGTTGGCTGCGGTTAGCTGTTCGCGGACAATTTTAGCGTTTTCTAGATAAAAGCTAATTAATTCTTTGGTTTGTTCCTGTCCAGCTTCCGAATAAACCGCCTCTGCACCTCTTTGGACGATATAAGATACGCCGTTAAACTTAGTCGCCTGACGACGATTCCACAGTTGCCACAGTTTAACCTCAGAACCATCACTAGCTTTACCCATCAAATTTTGGGGAACGACAGTGAAGGCGCAACGAGTTCCTGTAAAGCCAGCATTTTTTGAAAAAGAACGAAACTCGATCGCACAGTCTTTGGCACCTTCTATTTCATAGATGGAGTGGGGCAAATCGGGATCGGTAATAAACGCTTCATATGCTGCATCAAACAGAATTAGCGAGTCGTGCTGCTTGGCATAATCTACCCAAGCCTGGAGATGTTCTTTAGTTGCGGTTGCACCAGTAGGGTTGTTAGGGAAACAAAGATAAATTAAATCTACTTTTTTCTGGGGAATTTCGGCAGAAAAGTTGTTATCCGCCGTAATCGGCAAGTAAACCAAACCTTCATACTTGCCTTCGTTGGCTTCTCCCGTATGTCCAGCCATCACGTTAGTATCGACATAGACGGGGTATACAGGATCGGTAACGGCAATTCTATTGTCCTTGCCAAAAATATCTAGGATATTACCACAATCGCACTTAGAACCGTCTGAGATAAAGATTTCCGACGCATCTATCTCACAACCGCGAGACTGAAAGTCATGTTGGGCAATTTTGTCTCTCAACCAGAGATATCCCTGTTCTGGACCATAACCTTTAAAAGTTGCGCGATCGCCCATTTCGTGAGTCGCTTCAATTATCGCATCGCGACAGGCTGCGGGTAAGGGTTCGGTAACATCGCCAATACCTAATTTAATAATTGGTGCATCGGGATTTTCTGCTGCATAAGCACTGACTCTTCTTGCAATTTCGGGAAATAAGTAACCCGCTTTGAGTTTGAGATAATTATCGTTAATTGTTGCCATTGATTCTTCGCTACAAACGCCATTTATAAAGCTTACTGTTATCTGGCGAGTTTAGATCGGGTTTTTTGTCGGGTAGTTACTGGTAGGGTAGGCAACGAGATATAAGTAGGTGGGAGTAATTAAATAGAAGATAATTGGTCAGCTTGGGGAGATAGGGAGTTAGGGAGATGGGGTGTTTGGGTGTTATAAATTATTGTGCCTACCTACTTATATAGCCGTACAAAATCAAACTAGGACAAGTAAAGTTGCTAGCTCGTAAGTCGGGAGTAGCAAGTAGCAAGTAGCAAGTTTTTATTAAACACTATTTTGTTTTCGTTAAAACTTCTGTTTTCAATGTGGATGAGGTTGAGGTTTAATTAGATTTAATTTTTATTTGGATCTTATATTTAGTAAAATATCGCTGATTTTCCCTGCTTCTACTGCCAAGACTTGCGAGTCTTCAATCCAGTCGTGATTGAAAGAGTCGATATGAGTAGTGGTAATGATAGTTTGAAAGCGATCGCTTTTCCTGCTAGAAGATTCATAGAATTGCTTTAGTTTTTCCAGTTTTCTACGTCTAATCCTTCAATCTTCTCAAAATGCTTAACGTTACTTGTGACTACAGTATGTTCGTAATGTAGTGCGATCGCGCCAATCATCAAATCAGCAGTACCAATAGTCAATCCATTGCTTATTAAGTTGTGTTTAATCGTTGCAGCAACCCTAATGACTTCAGTATTAAAAGGCAAGTCTCCCACTTCCGAATAAAGAAGTTCTAATGGCTTTTCTAGTTTGGGTCGCAATTCTGGTTTTTTAACCAAACCGTATTCAATCTCAAACTTAGTCACTGAAGTAATATAAATCCAGGTTTTTGAAATTGTACTTAGTTTTTCTCTAATTTGAAGATTGCCTCTAAGATAGTCAGAAACAACAGTAGTATCAAGAACGTACATTAAAGCACATCCTCTCTCATGGGTAACAACCCTTCGTCTAGACTTCCAGCTTCAAATTCTGGCACTCCTTGCCAATTGAGGATATCAGGATGCCAAGCTTCTTTATCTTCTAGTTCATTTAATGTTTTTTCAATCGCCTCCACAATAAATTTGTTCTTAGGCATTTTATTCTGCTTTAAATATGTATTTAGGCGATCGCTCAGCTCTTTCGGAATATGCACTGAGGTGTTCATGATGTCTGGTATGTTTTATCTGAATTGTACCAGAATTGGTTTATATATTTACTTGTTTACTTGATGCCTCAAAATCAATTCAATAAAACCTCGCTAATCTTTCCTGCTTCAACCGCCAAGACTTGCGAGTCTTCAATCCAGTCGTGATTAAACGAGTCGATATGAGTAGTGGTAATGATAGTTTGAAAGCGATCGCCAATTACTTCTAATAGCTGTTTCTGGCGATTGGGATCTAATTCTGCCAAAACATCATCTAGTAATAGTAAAGGCGGTTCTCCTACTACTTCTTCAATTAACTCTAACTCTGCCAACTTTAATGCCAGTACTAAGGTGCGTTGCTGTCCTTGAGAGCCATAATAACGTGCGAGAGTTTGGTCGATCGTAAACTCAATGTCGTCGCGATGTGTCCCCACTACCGTCTTTCCCTGAAACTGTTCGGCAAGACGACGCTCTTGGATTTTATCTAAAAAAGCCTGCTGTACCACGGCGGGGTTATCTTCTGTCCATTCTACGTTAGGCAGGTAGTTAATTTCTAACCGTTCGGTTTCGCCACTGATCCGCTTATGCCAATATTGAGCAATGGGAGCAAGTTTGGCGATTACTCTAGCGCGTCGTCGAGCTACCCTAGAACCTGCTGCTGCTAGCTGTTCGTCCCATAGTCTTAACTGGGGTTCGTATTCGCCAATTGATTCTGTTAACTCTTTTTCCTGTCGAAATGCGCGAATTTTTTTGAGTAGAGCATTACGCTGTTTTAATACCTGATTGTACTGCTGCAAAATACTCGAATATACTGGCTCTAGCTGAATTAACAAGCCGTCAATCCAACTACGACGAGATTCTGGCGCACCTCTGACTAAATCTAAATCTAGGCTAGAAAACTGTACCGCATTGACTACACCTAAAAAATCGAGCTGACGACGTAATGTTTCTTTATTGACCGCAACGGTACGCCTTCCTTGCTTGCGAAATATAATGCTTAACTGACTCGTTCCATAAGCACGTTCTACGGTTGCCTCAACTTGACCGACACTGGCAGAATCTAGGACTAATTCGCGATCGCGAGTGGTACGATGGCTTTTTAGGGTAGCGAGCAATTCAACTGCTTCTAGCAGGTTTGACTTTCCCTGAGCATTATTGCCGACTAAGATGGTTTTTTTTGCCGTAAATTCTATCTGGCGGTCAGTATAATTGCGAAAAGAGCGCAGATGTAAGCTTTTCAAATACATTTATTAGCCAGGATGAAGAACATTTAGTAACAAGTAATCAACCACCAAATTGTGATGAAAGCATATCAGTAATATTTACTCCCTACTTACTACTCCCTACTCCTTGCTTAATTCCCAATCCTTCATCCTATATCAGTTTACAACTACTCTCCTACTGTAGAGGCAAATTCTGGTTGTTGACTGGTCTGAGCCAGCTTTTCTTTGTCTTTACGGCGTTTTTTCGCATAAAGTTGAATACTCGCCACCATTGTGATTACCAAACCTGCTACTAACCACGTAGTTAAATCTAAAGGTAAGTTGTTTTTAAATACCGCTAATAAAACAATTAACACCAGTAAAATAGTTGGTGCTTCATTTAAAGCTCTAAACTGTTGCCCCGTCCACTGACATTTTCCCGCAGCCAGCTTTTTCATGATGCGTTTGCAAAAATGATGGTAGCCGATGAGCAAAACCACAAAAGTTAACTTGATATGTAGCCAGGTAGATTTTAAAATTGCTGGTTCGGTAGAAATCAAACCAATTGCCATCGCCACGGTCAAGATCATTCCTGGAGTAGTAATGATGCTATAGAGACGCTGCTCCATTATGCCATACTGCTTTTTAAGAATGCTCCGTGCTGGTTCTGGTTCTTGTTCGGCTTCAGCATGATAGACAAACAGACGCACTAGGTAAAATAACCCTGCAAACCAAACGACGATGCCAATTAAATGAAATGCTTTGTACCAGTAATAAGCCATAAAGAAATATCTCAGTTAAAAATTCTTGTTTATTTATGTATTTATGTGAGTGTATATTTTCTCGCGCCACCTATTACTACCACGCAATAAAATTTTAAACACCTCAGCAATTTTCAATAGGAAACAACTTTAAAAAAAGAGATCACGGGACTGGCCAGATTTGAACTGGCGACCTAGCGCTTCAGATTGGTGTGAGTTTCCCCACTCTCTGGACTATCCCTTCACCTTGGGTAATTTACCTTTAGGCGGTGGCCGTTATGTTGTAGGTATTGGTGTTTTAATCGAACCGAAATAACTTACTTCCTGTTTTATTACCCACAACCAGTCTCTGCACCTTCTCTACCAGGAACTATAGAGCTTGGCTCAAGATTACCATGACTGCATAATGCAACTTTAGGCTTCCTTGAATTTGACCACATTCATCGATGAAGTTTCCCCGCATGATGCCCGATTTTTCAGGAGGCGCTTGCTCTATCCTACTGAGCCACAGCCCCTTGTCGATCTCTGTATAATCATAAACCCAAACACCAATCAGAGTAGAAAATCAAGCGAGAATAATCTATTTTTGTATATAAAACTTTACGAGATTAATAAATATTGCAACATCAATTCATGTTTATGTTACTCAGAGAAATAAAATTATTATCGATTCAGGAAAATAAAAATATAAGATATTCAGGAGAAACATAAACTTGACTTATTTAACTTTATTAGCAGCCTATACGCCTAATACCGTATCTTGGAGTCCTAAAGTAGCTTTTGTCATGATTGCTTGTAATATAGCTGCGATCGCTATTGGCAAGTTTACTATTCAGATGAAAAGTGTCGGACCTCAGCTACCTTCCCCTGCTTTGTTTGGTGGTATGGGATTACCCGCTTTATTAGGCACTACTAGCTTCGGTCATCTTTTGGGTGCAGGAGTAATTTTAGGACTGGCGAATGCTGGTGTACTTTAACATTTACAACAGTTTTTAGTTGAATAGAAAACGCGAGGCTTGTCCTAAAGGATTCCTACCCTAAAGGGTCAGCCCTAAAGGATTAGCTAGCGCGTCCGTCACAACTTCGCATACTCCCTATCTCCCCAAGCTGACCAATTATCTTCTATTTAATTACCCCCACCTGCGTAGTTTGTTTTAAGTGGATGCAATCTCGTCAAACTTGCACGACTAGATCTAGATTTAAGCTGTTTATTTACAAATTAAAGATTGTCTAAATAAAGTAAAGCATGACACCGTTAAGCAAATCGATCAATTGCCGAACAGGTTGCTTTGTATGGTTTTGAGCTAGGTAAAGCTGATCGAGACTTCCCTGATTTTTGGTCTCGATTTCTACTAGTTAATGGTCTAAGCAACACATATTTTATATTCCCCTTGCCTTTTTAATCTTGAATGGGTACAAAGGAAAATAGCAATATGTTATTGACTCTATTGAAAACAGACAATCAAAAGAGTCAGCAATTATCATGTCTATTTTTATTCAAATTTATTCTATCTAGTTAAATACATTAGATGACTTATACGGTTTTAACTTTCACAACTATTTATCTATCTCAATGTTAATCCAAAATAGGCAGCTAGCTAAAAATTGTTGTTGAGCTTCAGACTCATGTTCACAAATAATAGCTATCAAAATTTGGCGATTAAGGTGATTACTAGAGATTTCTCGTATTTACATACTTTAATGATAGAAGTTATTTTGTAGATTGGTTTGTTGGTTAAATTGCAACTGACTTAAATCTATTTATTTCCTATACTTACTTTTACATTTTGCTGGCATAGATTTGATTGCTAAGCTATAAAAAAGATTGCAACAGCCAATAATATAGCGCAAACAGTATTACTTTTTAGCCGTGGGCTGAGGAAACAGTTTTGAGTTTATTTTCTCAAGAAAATGCCAATAGAACACTGGCAATATACAAATATATAATTGTAGGCGGATTGGGTAGTTTACTATTGCTATTTTTAATCAAAAGAAGCTTACCATTCAACCGACAAAAGGCAGAAAAATATTACCATGATATTGAACTTGCCCAAAAAGAAGTGTTTGGTCTGGAAAAAAAGTTACTAATAAAACAACATGACTATTCAGAAATAAATAGCGACCTTGATGCTCAAATAGCTGCAATCAGTACGGCAATCGAGAATTTACAAGAAATACCCAATTTTTTCTCTGTTTCGGAACAAAATGTCATCAAAAGTCAGCTAGAAATTCAAGAAGCATTGTTAGCTTCTCAAATAAGTTATATAGAACAGTTGCAAAACGCCAAAAATGAGTTAAAAAAATCTTGCCTATATATACCAGAATTAAAGAACGAATTAACCAACAATCCCCAGTTACTTGGAAGCAACGTTTTACCAGACAACGAACTTTTTAGACTAATAGATAATCTCTTTAATTTATCTATTTTATACTGCCGTGGCACCGATCGAGATTTAAAGTTAGCTATAGAAAATCAAATAAAAAAAATCGACCTGATCCTCAAACCACAAGAATCAGTTGAAAACAAATTTATTATCGGAGAATTTGTTAATTATAGTAAAAAATTGATCGACCAAGAGCTAAATATTGAAGCTATTATTGAACAAATAGAATTAGATACTCTAGATCTCAAGTTAAGAGAGATCAAAACAGACTATCTTAAACGCTATCGCAGCGAGTTACAAAAGATCAACCGCTACAGATTATTATGCAGTTTGTTTTTTCTAATTATCGTCGTGGCTATTGGTTGCAAGATTATTAGTAATTTAGCTCGAACTAACCGCAATATTGTCAAGATCTTAGAAGGTTTTACCAAAGAACTAGAATCTAAGGTAGAAGAAAGAACTGCTCAGTTAGAAGAAAGTATTTTAAATACAGAAGCTGCTTTGGCACAGGCGCAAAATGCTAACCAAGCTAAAAGCCGATTTTTAGCAAATATGAGTCATGAACTGCGTACTCCTCTTAATGCAATCTTGGGATTTACTCAGCTGATGACCCGTGACTCTTCTATTGGCAAAGAACAGCAAGAAAACCTCAAAATTATCAATCGCAGTGGAGAACATTTACTGAGATTAATTAATGACATTTTAGAAATGTCAAAAATAGAGGTAGGTCAAATAACTCTTAACGAGACTAAGTTCGATCTGCACTTAATGCTAAAAAGCATTGAGGATATGCTGCGATTAAAGGCAGAAGCGAAAAATTTAGAATTGACGTTTAAAATTGCCAACAATGTTCCTCAATATATTTACACTGATGAAGGAAAATTACGTCAGATCGTAATTAATCTACTTGGCAATGCTCTTAAATTCACGCAACGGGGATCGGTTACCTTAGCGGTAAAGCTAGAAAATAACAAAAAATTAGCAGAAGATAAAATCGATTTTCTGTTTTCTAATGCTTGTTCTTTGTATTTTTCTGTTGAGGATACTGGTCCTGGTATTGAGCCAGAGGAAATGAAGCAGTTATTTACTCCTTTTGAGCAGACAGCAATCGGGCGTATTTCTAATGAAGGTACTGGTCTGGGTCTATCTATTTGTAAGAAGTTTGTCGAGCTGATGGGGGGGGAACTTAAGGTTCAAAGTGTCGTCGGTCAAGGAAGTATTTTTGCTTTTAATATTTTGAGCGAGATTCAAGAAACCCAAGCTATCAATACAGTAGAGCAGCACCTCAAAGAAAGCACCAGAGTTGTGGGTTTAGCTAACGGGCAACGGAAATATCGCATTTTAGCGGTAGATGATGTACCTGCCAGTCGTCTGTTATTAAATAAGCTCTTATCAGGCATTGGCTTTTTGGTCAAGGAAGCAGGGAATGGTCAAGAAGCAGTAGAGCTATGGCAAGAATGGCATCCAGATCTGATTTTGATGGATATGAGAATGCCCGTAATGGATGGTTATGAGGCAACCAAACGCATTAAATCTCAACCTCAAGGCAAAAAGACGGTGATTATCGCCCTGACAGCCAGTGCCTTTGAAGAAGAAAGAGTAGTCATCTTATCGGCAGGCTGTGATGACTTTATGCGTAAGCCATTTCAGGAAGAAGAGCTACTAGAAAAAATAGGTCAGTATTTGAATATTGACTATCTCTATCAAGCAACGGTAGAGACTTCCCAAGAGCAACAGTCCCTACTTCAAGAGCTGACTAGAGAGAGTTTGGCTATTATGTCATCAGAATGGCGATCGCAACTGTACCAGGCAGCAGCTAAAGTGGACGATCAAGAAATTTTACAGTTAGTATCAGAAATTCCTGACGAATATGAATCTCTCGCCAAAGGACTAGAAAGTTTGGTAGAAGATTTTCGTTGTGACAAAATTATTGACCTGACTAAATCCATTGATTGATGAAGGTATTCTCTCTAGAGCAAGCCAAAGCCAAAATTTTAGTTGTAGACGACCAGCCCGAAAATATTCATCTACTGTCTAATGCCCTGAGCGATCGAGGATATGAAGTAAAAGGGGTAGTTAATGGAGAAATGGCTTTAATAGCAGCTAACTCCGTAGTACCCGATCTAATTTTGTTAGATGTGGCGATGCCAGGACTAGACGGCTATCAGGTTTGTGAACGGCTTAAAGCTCAAGAGACTACCAGAGATATCCCGATTATTTTTCTCAGTGCTAGTAACGACTTAATCGATCGCATTAAAGCCCTAAGCCTGGGTGGGATGGATTACATCAACAAACCTTTCCAAATTGATGAAGTCCTGCTGCGAATTAACAATCAGCTAGAGCTACAGGCTGCCCAAAGAGAAATCTTAAAGTTGAATATTGAACTAGAGCAGCGGATTCAGGAACGTACGGCACAGCTAGAAGCAGCCAACCGAAAATTGACGCGGGAAATAAAAGAGCGTAGAGAAGTTACCAAGCTGCTGCAAAAAAGTGAAGAAAAATTAGAAAGTATTCTTAATTCCCTCGAAGAAGTAGTCTGGTCGGCAGATGTAGTCACTGGCAAGCTGCTGTTTCTCAATCCAGCAGCCCAACAAGTTTATGGTCGCCCCGTTGCCGAATTATTAGATAATCCCGACCTCCGCCTGGAGTCGATCCATCCCGAAGACCGCGATCGCGTAGAATTATCTTTGGCTAGTATTCTCAACCAGACCAACAATATTGAATATAGAATCGTGCAGCCTAATGGTGAAATTCGCTGGGTTTGGGAACGCAGTCGATTAATTTATGACGACGCGGGAACGGCAAACCGACGAGATGGAATTATTAGCGATATTACCGAGCGTAAGAAAATTGAAGAAGAATTAAGCTACGAGGCAAAACACGATTCTTTGACCGATTTACCCAACCGTTCGGCATTTATCAATCGAGTCGAACAGGCACTCTGGCAAAGCCAAAGAAATCCCGAACATTTATTTGCGGTTCTGTTTATCGATTTAGACCGTTTTAAGATCGTCAACGATAGTTTGGGTCATTCTATCGGTGACGAACTATTAGTAGCCGTGGCTGAAGTTTTAACTGATTGTTCTCGTACCAGCGATTTTGTAGCACGCTTGGGGGGAGACGAATTTACCATTTTGCTCGGTAAAATAAACACCATCGAAGAAGGCAAAATCATTGCTCAAAGAATTAAAAATCGGCTAACTGTACCTTTTTGTTTGCAAGGTCACACTGTCTTTACCACTGCCAGCATTGGGATCGTAGTAGGAAATCACAAGTATCACAACACTGCCGAGATTTTACAAGATGCAGATCTGGCTATGTATCGGGCTAAATCTCTGGGAAAGGCGCGGTACGAAGTGTTCAATCAAGAGATGTATGCCGAGACTAAAGAACTGCTAGAAATAGAAAATGACTTACGCAGGGCAATTTTGCACCATGAGTTTGTACTGCACTATCAACCGATAGTTTGTTTGGAGACAAATACCCTGCATGGTTTCGAGGCATTGCTGCGTTGGAACCATCCAGTCAAGGGTCTACTGTATCCTAATAAATTTATTCATATTGCCGAAGAAACGGGCTTAGTTATAGACATTGGGGAGTGGGTGTTAAAACAGGCTTGTCGGCAGCTACGCTTTTGGCAAACCAAATATCCTCAAGCAGCTAATTTGAAAATCGCTGTCAATATTGCCAGTCAACAAATTAAAGACCCTAGTTTTTTGGCAATATTAGATCGAACTATAGCTAGTACGGAACTATCAGGTCACTATTTACATTTAGAAATTACTGAGAAT
>JADEXJ010000010.1 GCA_015207195.1 Pleurocapsales cyanobacterium LEGE 10410 | reverse complement strand
GGGCATAACATAAAAAGTTTACCCTTGTCAGTTCCCCCAAACCCCGCCTTTCCTCTGTTTCCTACTTCCTATCTAGTTCTTCCAGCTTACTCAATACATATTGATATAAAGCAGGCTCGTTTTGCTGTTTGAATAATGTAGCAGCCCGTTGCAAATTCTTGATCGCCTTACGCCTTTCTCCTATAGTTTGCTGAACTAAGCCGAGATTACCATAAGCTTCTGCATAGTCGGGCTTGAGTTTTATTGCCATCTGGTGATCGGCGATCGCGCTTTGATATTCTTTGATTTTGTTGTATGCCACCGCCCGATTGTAATAAGCCTCTGCATAGTTGGGATTTAACCGAATCGCCTTAGTAAAGTCAGCGATCGCCCGCTGATAGTCTTGTGCAGCTAAATAGGTTGTTCCTCGATTGTAAAGAGTTGGGGCGTGGCGAGAATTATATTTGATTACTTGAGTATAGTCGGCGAGGGCAAGCTCGTACTGTTGAGTTTTATGATAGACATTAGCGCGGTTGTAATAAGCCTCTAGATCCTGGGGATTTAACTCGATAGCGCGATCGTAGTCTGCTAATGCTCGGTCGTATTGTTTGATTTTATTATAAGTATTGCCTCGATTATAGTAGGCTTCTTGATCGTCAGTTTTGAGGCGAATTACCTGAGTGTAGTCGGCGATCGCCTGTAGATCCTGCTCTAATTTATTATGAGCCAGACCTCGATTGTAGTAAGCATCGAGGTATTCTGGGTTAAGAGCGATCGCTCGATTAAAATCGGCAATCGCCTGCTTGTATTGCCCCAATCGATTGTAAATCGTACCGCGATTGAAGTAAGCCTTGGCGTAATTAGGGACAAGAGCGATCGCTGCACTGTAGTCGGCAATTGCTGGTTGCCAATCTTCTAGCCTTCCGTAGCCATAACCGCGAAACATGTAGGCAAGAGCATCATTAGCATCACGCTGTAAGATCGCATTTAAATCTTTGATTCCCGTTGCATAGTCCCCCAGTTCATAGCAAACTGCACTTCGGCGATAGTAGACATCAATATTATGAGGATCTTGTTCTAATTCGAGATTCAACTCGTTAAGAGTATGTTCGTAATCTGGTGATTCCCACTCTTTGTCCATAAATTTTTCCAAAAATACTACTAGCTCAACGGTGCAACGCCGTTTATTCTTGATGTTGGCGAGCGGAAGTGAAAAATCTCAGGTAGTTTGCTACGCAAAATTCCTTGATTGGGAACAAAATAAAAGTGAGGGGGTTAATAGTTACAATAATATTACGAACATCTCTGCGAGCCAAGTTAACAATTTGTTTGGCTACCCAATCGGCAGACATTACCCCAACGGGATTAAGCTGGCTTTTAAAAGGTCCCAAAATTAGCTTACGCAACACACAGGGAGCATCCAAACGGCGTAGGGTAACCAGATCTCCTGTAGCTCTCTTGCTTAATTCATACAGTGGGCTAAAAGCAGGATTTACTTCTGCTTCAGAGGTGTTGACCCAAACTTCTTTTCTAATTTTGTCGCGATCGCTTTTGATCGTCTTAAAAAACAGTTCCATCAAGCGTAGAGTAGAAAAAGTATTCACTTCATATGACTTGGCGATCGCTGCTGGAGTTCGCTCTTGGTGAACGTTGACCCCGTGATTGATAATTAAAATGTCGATCTTATCCAACTGTGTCAGTAATTCTCTTTCCTGTCCGACTTGCCAAGGTACGGTGGCGATCATCTGTTCTTTCCCTGCAATATTGAGGGTAATCTCAGACTGAGAAGAAGTTAGGGCGGTAACTTTTGCGCCTGCTAAGTGTAGCTGAGTTAACAAAGCTGTTCCTAAAGTACCCGAAGCCCCTGTTACAGCAATACGTTTATTCTTTAAAGACAGTGCCGTTCCCATCAATTTATCTACCAAAGTCAAAGTACCAGAAAAATACGCGTCTTGATTATCAAAATGATGTCGCCAGTGATAGGGTCGATTGACAAACCAACGGGAAGGCAAGTTAGTAAATTCTCCTGGACGATGAGTCACGTCGGTCAGCTCGTCTACCAGGGGAATCCCCAAGCCACGGGCGATCGCTCCAAACAAAAAACTGAGAGTATATAGCGAACCCGTCCAGGCTGTCCACTGAGGTGTAATGCCCCCAGCCTGAACCAACTGCCAAGGCAAAATACTCAAAACCAACATTACCAGTGATTCTGGTACATCATTGTACCAATGTGCCTGCCGATAGATCGTGTCGCTCACTACTGATAAGTCACGGCGAAAAACTTTATGATGCCAGACATGGAGACGGTATAAAGGTTGCCAGAGATGAGATAGAGCATGATAAAAATCTCTGACCAATTCTACCCACAAGACCGAAGCTAGGGCGATCGTCAACCCCGTTGCTAAATTACTCATTATGTAAATTTTTTGTAACAACCTTTACTAAACTTTAAAAAACTCGCAACCCTACTAGCGATCGATTTAACCAAAAAACAGCATTTAAACCAAAAAAGAGCTAAATCTACTCCACTGATTATTAAATTTTAGCTAAGAAAGTTTACATTTTTCGCTACAATTGAGCAAGTGCGATTGAAAAACAGCTTAAATACTCACTAATCTACCGCGGTAGCAATCGCCCAATCAAACCAATAGAGCGCAGACACCAAATTATAATAACTATGACAGAGAATTATTGGCTAAACAAAGAATCCGAAACAGAATTCGATCCCATTAATTCTCTTCTATCAGACTTATCCGATCCAGAAATTGCCGAAGAAGAGTTTCGAGAAGATTTCTTTCAGGGTTTGGCAGGCAGAAGACAAAAAGCTGCTTTTTTGCTGATGACAATCTGGGTAGTTACTATTTTCTTGCATTTAGTCAGCTGGGGAAAATGGCTC
The DNA here is from genome assembly GCA_015207195.1 of Pleurocapsales cyanobacterium LEGE 10410. Lineage (GTDB taxonomy): Bacteria > Cyanobacteriota > Cyanobacteriia > Cyanobacteriales > Xenococcaceae > Waterburya. The sequence goes on along the minus strand of JADEXJ010000010.1, from coordinate 66,128 downwards.
GTGTTGGGCGTTACTCTACTTACTGGTATTCAAATATTGCGCTATCTTTTTGCTCAACCTGAATCAATTCCTACTGCGTTGTCCGATCGCGAACTAACCTCTGCACCAAAAGTATCTTTGTTGGTAGCAGCAAAAAACGAAGAAGCTGTAATTAGTGATTTAGTAGCAATGCTATGTAGTCTCGAATATCCTGCGGATAAGTATGAGGTATGGGCAATTGACGATCGCAGCACCGATAATACTCCTGCTATCTTAGATCGGCTAGTTACTCAATACCCCCAACTCAAGGTTGTGCATCGCACTGCTAATGCAGGTGGTGGTAAATCGGGAGCATTAAACCAGGTGATCCCGCAAACCTTTGGCGACTTTATTGGCGTTTTTGATGCTGATGCTAAAGTCACTCCAGATTTATTAAAAAAGGTCGTTCCTCTGTTTGCCAATCCAGATATGGGTGCGGTTCAGGTAAGAAAAGAAATTGCTAACCCCCAAGAAAACTTTTGGACTAAGGGACAAGCAGCAGAAATGGCTTTAGATAGTTACGTTCAGCAACAGCGCATTGCTGCTGGCGGTATTGGGGAGTTAAGAGGAAATGGACAATTCGTCAGTCGCCCTGCTTTGTATAGTTGCGGTGGTTGGAATGAAGAAACTATCACCGACGATCTAGATCTTACTATTCGCCTGCATCTAGACAACTGGAAGATCGGCTTTCTACTCACTCCTGGAGTCTTAGAAGAAGGAGTGACCAAAGCTAGTTCTCTATGGCATCAGCGCAATCGTTGGGCAGAAGGTGGTTATCAACGCTATCTCGACTACTGGCGTTATATTTTCCGTACTCCAATGGGGTTTGGTAAAAGAATTGACTTACTATGCTGGATGCTCTTGCAATATATCCTTCCCGCAGCTAATGTACCCGATGGTTTGATGGCGATCGTCCGTCATCGTTTACCCCTATTTAGTCCCCTAACCGCCCTACTATTTACCTGGGGGTTTGTCGGAATGTTTAAAGGCTTAGTCCGTATTCAAGCTGCGTCGGGAAACCAGCTTAGTTTAGGCTTATTATTAAACATTGCCTGGCAATCTTTACGGGGTTTACTTTATATGGCGCATTGGCAGATAGTAATGCTTAGTATTACTGCCCGAATGTCAATCCGCCCCAAAAGATTAAAGTGGGTTAAAACAGCCCATGAAGGAACGACTAGTTTTAATAACGGGTAAAGCTATAGCATTTCTCGAAAAACATGAGATACACCCTGCTTGGGATAAGTTCGGAGTTCGCCCTACGGGTTCGACAGTTTGCTCAAGTCGGGGAACCCGCCCAACGCAACTGTCTCAGAGTTCGGAAAATTTGGTACCTCACCTATTTGAGAAAGGCTATAATTGGCAATTGACCTCGTGTACTTTATTTGTAGCAAGCATTTACAGTGATTTTCAGTTGAATAGACTCAATTGCTACTCATACTAAATCCGCTTGGTAAAAGTTATTATCAAATTCTTTAAGTCCCCCAAGCTTGGGGGATTTAGGGGGCGATTAAAAGTAACCTGTACGAACAGGATTTAGTATCACTACTTGCTACTCAAATATGATGTGGTCTACCCTATAGAAAACTGCTGTAACAAAAAACCGCCCAGTTAATACACACTAGGCGGTTTTTAATTTCCCTACGCTAAATTAGCCATAGCTTAGTAAATTGGAATCTACATTCCAGAGCCAACACCAGCATAAGAACCGTAGAAAAAGATGCCAACAACTGCAATGACACCCATGCCAGCTACTGTGGCAACGATCCACAAAGGAATTCTTCCGTTTGCAAACATTTTTTTAATTTCCTCTTGCTACTAACGTTTAAATCGATCAAATACGTCTTGTCTAGTTAAAGAAGTAACTAGAGAACAAAATGCCTAGAACGGCGACTAAAAGCAATCCCAAGTAAAGGGAAGTACGGTTTAGTTCGACTGGTTGTTTATTGGGATTTTGATTTCTATCCATGGATAACTCCTATCTTTGTATAAATTGCATGGCAGCGATCGCGCCTAAAAAGAACACGGTAGGTACTGCTAGGGTGTGAACCGCCAACCATCTCACCGTAAAGATGGGATAAGAAACTGGCTGATTGGGACTATTGCTTGTCATCTTGTTTTACCTATTTTTGTCTAATTATTCTTATTGATTAAACTCTTTAATTTGCTCTTTAGCATTAAAGCGATCGCTTACCACAGGAACTTCGATCCGTTCTTGAGTAAAATACTCGTTGGGACGGGGTGTTCCAAAAGCGTCGTAAGCTAGCCCAGTACTAACAAATAACCATCCCGCTACAAATAGCATGGGAATAGTAATGCTATGGATTACCCAGTAGCGAACACTTGTAATAATGTCAGAAAATGGACGTTCTCCAGTATCACCTGCCATGAGTTCTATTTCTCCTTGTTAAAAGTTTTCAAATTCTATTTACTGTTTACATAATACGAAACAAGGGTAACTGCCTACAACCAACAAAAGTAATTAAGCAGCAGCACCAGCTTCGGGGACATATTTGAGTAGCGTTCCTCGTTCGCCCAAAATAAAGCCTTTTTGGGGAGAAACAAAAACTATCTTGTAAAAATTAGAGGGAGCATTCTCTACGTCACGGTCTTTTGACCAGGTTTGACCACCATCGGGACTGACTAATAGATTAGCACTTCCTCCTGCCAACCAGATCTCTTCAGGAGTACGATAAGCAACATCTAAAAATCCCCAGCTAGCAGAAAATTCAGGATAAATAGGTTCTCCCCACTCATCATAATCTTCAGTATCGCTAAACTGTACCTGACCACCACGGGCTAATAACCAAAGACTACCATCCTCGTTAAAGCCCATGTTTTGCAAACGACGAGATGAAGTCCGTTGATGGGGTGTCCATTCCGTTTGACCAGGTTCCCAAGTAGAAAAGAAGTTTCCCTTAGCAGAAACCGCTACATATCTACCGTCATCAGAACGATGAATGCTTCTAGCCACCCCTACAGAACCTTCTACTAAAGCCTTCCAGTTTTTGCCACCATTTTCTGTTTCGTAGATCGCACCCAAATTAGTCACCATTTCGGCGGTAGATTTACCCAAAGCAATAATATCAAGAGGCGCACCAGGAAGTTTTGAGCTTAAAAGAATACGCGACCAATTATCACCACCATCTTCTGTGTGCAGCAAGATAGAGGGTTGACCGACAATCCAACCTTCATTACCGTCAAAGCTAACGGCTTCTAAGGTTACTTTTTCCTCCCCTAAATTGAGAGATTTTTGTGACCAAGTTTCTCCGCCATCGGTGGTTTCAAACATAGTCGCTTGAGTGCCAACCAGCCAACCACGATCGGGATCGCTAGTAAAGGCAATATCCGAAAAAATTGCCTCGCTTGGTAAAGTCAGAGTTTTCCAAGGGTTAGTCACGGTAGAAGGTACCCGACTACAGCTGATACAAAATATACAGACTGCAACTAATACAGCTACCTGCTTTAATTTTTTAATCGATAAATTCATAAGCATTTTTGTAAGTTAATTTTGCTCAACAGCGTGATTACACTTGCGCCGTGCAACGGAACGTGTCTCACGCTCAAAGCAGTACTTTGACCAATGGTCAGAGCATATTCGTGTAACACAAGGGCATAACATATCCCTTCGGACAACGGAGTAATCTCTGACTTAGCAAACTTTGAGACAGATAAAATCAATGCCGATCGACATCTAAACAGCAAGAAAAAAGAAAAAAGATTGGTTTCCAGATCTTTTTCCCTGGCATAAATATTGAGATATAACTGCTAGTTTAAGCCGTACAAGCTAAGGAAAAATAGGAAGCCTAAAGCCAAAGCACCAAAAATTAAAATGTTTTTTTGGGCAGGAGTCAGGCGATTCACTCCAAAACCATAGTTCAAATTTTCGGCAAAGCCAGAGGGTGCGCCCTGTGCGCCAACATTGACAAATTGCGTCTTGCGAACTCCGCAAACAGGACAACGCCAGTCATCGGGTAAATCGCTAAACAGAGTTCCTGCGGGAATATTACCCTGATTGTCTCCTTTCGACGGCACATAAACATAGCCACAAGAGCGACATTCATAGCTCGGCGGAGCCTGTTCTGCCAAGGTTTTCTCTTTGGCTAGACTTTCTTCTGGTACTGGTTGTTCTTCTTTAGCTGGCTCATTCATTGCTTTATGTTAAGCAAATATTAAAATATTTTTCTTTTATGAATTATCGCATAAAAAGTACTGGTATTAAGCAACAAGAATTTAGAAAAGTAAAAAACGACTGATGATTATTTGCACAAAAAGGATCGCCCCTCAAAATTTTCTTGAAAAGCGACCGCTTAAACTCTCAATTAATTTATTCTAAGAACTTTAAATAACAACGCGTTCTAGCCTTGCTCCCAAACCTCGCAGTTTTTCTTCTAGGTTTTCGTAACCCCGATCCAAATGATGTAAACCATGGACGGTAGTTTTACCTCTAGCAGCCAAACCAGCTAAAACTAGGGCAGCAGAGGCTCTTAAATCCGTTGCCATCACTGGTGCGCCAGAAATGAAAGAAACTCCTTGAACGATCGCATGATTACCCTTAACGCGGATATTTGTTCCCATGCGTTGTAGTTCCGCTACGTGTTGCAGTCGGTTTTCAAACACGGTTTCGCTAATTACGCTATTCCCTTTACTGATGCTCAAAAGAGCGGTGAATTGAGCCTGCATATCCGTGGGGAAGCCTGGATAGGGTAGAGTCTCGATGTCAGTTCCCCGTAGTTCTCCAGGTATGATTCGCAGGCGTTTTGATTGAAGATTCCCCCCAAATATTTTACCCTCATCATCTTCAGCTATTACCTGACAACCAATTTCTTCAAGTTTGGCAATAACTGGAGCCAAGTGTTCGGGAATTACAGAAGTCAAGGTAATTTCTGAGTTAGTAATTGCTCCTGCGACCAAAAACGTTCCTGCTTCGATGCGATCGGGAATGACATTATAGTCTATAGATTTGAGTTCCTTGACTCCCTGAATCGTGATGGTGTTAGTTCCTGCACCGCTAATTTTTGCCCCCATCTGGTTACAGAAATTAGCCAGATCGACGATTTCTGGTTCTTGAGCAGCATTTTCAATTTTGGTTTCCCCTTCTGCTAGAGTTGCTGCCATCAAAATAGTTTCTGTTGCCCCAACGCTAGGATAATCTAGATAGATTTTGGTTCCCTGTAAACGCTGTTTATTACCAATTAGGTTGGCGCGAACAATACCATCTTCAATAGATACGTTTGCACCCATTGCCTGTAAACCTCGAACGTGCAGATCGACAGGTCTAGCACCAATAGCACATCCTCCTGGCAGTGGCACACGAGCTATACCCAATCTAGTTAGCAAGGGACCGATCACAAAAAAGCTGGCTCTTAATTGAGACACTACGTCATAGGGAGCTTCCTTAGGATTTATGTTTGTAGCATCGATCTCTATAACATCGCCATCCCGACGCAGCTTGACTCCCAAAGCCAAGAGAATTTGGCTCATGCGTTTGATGTCTACTAGGTTAGGTACGTTGCGGAGAGTAGAACTACCAGGACAGAGTATCGAGCCAGCCATCAAGACCAAGGCGGAGTTTTTCGCCCCGCTGATTTTAACCTTGCCTTGGAGCGAGGTACGACCCCAGATTTCTAATACGGCTTGAGGGGCTTGAGGAGAGATTTTAGTTGGGTTAGAGATAGAATTAATGGCTTTATCCTCTTGCTAATAAATATATTTATTTGAGCTTTTAGGTAGTACTAAGATAAACTCCGAAACTTTAATCGAAAAGCTAGTTTTTACTGATTTGTCTGGAAGTTTGACATCAAGTATAAAAGTCAATCATAATAAATACCTGTGTATATTCTCTTGATGCGGAACTGGCGGAATTGGTAGACGCGCTAGATTCAGATTCTAGTGTTTGCTTAAAACATTCGGGTTCAAGTCCCGAGTTCCGCATTATCGGGCAACCAAAGTATTACTTTGAATGGTACGATTCGTCAATAGAGGCGCGGAAATAATTTTAACCAGTATTAAAAATCCTTTAATCAAACAGGTTCGTAAGCTGCATCAGGCGAAGGAACGGCACAAACAAAATTTACTGCTGATTGAAGGAACTAACTTGATCGCAGCAGCTTGCCAAGCAGATTACAAGCTGGATACGGTTTTTTACACCGAACGCTGGCAAGAAAGACATCAGGTGTTGTGCCAAACAATTGCCCACAATAATGTTAAAACTCAGCTGGTTGGCTCAGAAGTATTAAAGGCGATCGCCACTACGGTTAATCCAGATGGAGTGGTAGCGATCGCTCCTCGTCTTACCGCTCGACCAGAGCCAGACTTACTCCAGTTGGGAATTGTCTTAGAAAGATTACAAGACCCTGGCAATTTAGGCACGATTATCCGCACCGCAGCAGCTACAGGAGTCGCTCGCCTGTGGTTAAGCTCCGATAGCGTAGATTTCTATAGCCCCAAAGTATTACGAGCTAGTGCAGGAGAATGGTTTCGTCTGCCCATCGCTACTAGCCAAGATTTATCTCAGTTAGTTAAACAATATCAACAATTGGGAGTACGGGTAATTGCTACCGCTGCTAAAGCTGATAAAACATACTGGGAAACGGATTTTACCCGTCCTAGCTTAATTTTATTGGGTAACGAAGGAGCGGGATTATCAACGGAGTTGATCGAGCTAGCTGATGAGCGAGTGGCAATACCTTTAGCGAATGGCGTAGAGTCTCTGAACGTGGCGGTTGCTACGGCTTTATTGCTCTATGAAGCCAAAAGACAGCTGCGCTCACCTAGCCTCACTCAGGATTGAAATAATTGACAATTTAGATAACTATTGGCTCGATCGCTTTTCGATCTCTTGTTTAATTGCCATCAAAGTTTCTTCTAGACGGCTTTCATAAATATTAAAAAAAATACCATCGCTCAGAACTTCAGCAGGCTCTACTTTAACCTGATGGGCGATCAAGACTTGATCGGGGGGCGCGCTAGGATAAGGAGATACTGGTTCTAAAGTCCATTTCCCATTCATCGTTTCTAGATCGCCATCTACTGCTTCAAAAGCAATTTCCTCTGGATAAAATTCTGTACTGGCAATCTGTACCCGCGATTCAACGCTAAAAATTAGGGTTTTGATTTTATTAATCTGCTCAAATACTTTGCGATCGCCACTATTCTCAATTAGATCGATGCTCGTAATTCCTGGCAGAAATTCAGCAAAATTTTCATAATCAGTTAAAACCTGCCAAGCATTATCCATCGAAGACTTAGCTAGGATGCGACAGGTATAGTCGCCATCTTCACCAAGAAAAACAACTTCTCCTCTTCTTAGGGAAACTCTTTGTTCTAAGGGAAGGCGATCCACAGGACCATCGAAAAGTTTAGCTGTGGCAACGGGACTAAAGACAATGCTGAACGTTAGGGCGATCGTCGCCAATACAGGTAACACTAAAAAACGATTTTTTTTCTGATAGAGTTTGCTGATCAACTTGTATTAACCTGTAATAATCTAATTGGTTTTCGCCTATTTTACTCGGATCGGACATTAGTGAGTCGATACTCATGTCATTCAAGACATATTATTAGACGTGAAAAATCAAAGAGCAGCGAAATATTGCAACAAAACATTACTTGCTTCGCCTAAGCTTTTGCCAAAAGTCAAGATCCCTTCTTCGTGTCCACTCATGACGATAATTTTTTGCTGCTGAGTTGAAGGTTGCTGGCATAATCGAATAATTTCTTCTGCCATTTCTGGCGTACCATAGGCACAGTTGGGATTGGTAGTGGGAACGCGGTCTAACAATTTCTGCCATAGCTGCCGATGATGAACGTGAACTACCGCATTTACCGAGGGATTGGCAGCATAGATCGCAGCATGAGTTAAAGTCTCAGAAGAAGCTTTGATTAAACCTTCACAGACAACGTAATTTTCTTGCCAGTCAAAATCAACAACCTTAGTATAGTGCTGCGCCGTTAAATTGGCGATGCCTCCTGTTTGCGTTCCTGAGATAATTAGCTGGGAAAATCGATCAAGGCGAATACTGATATTACCAAAACCGATACCGCTGTCATATTCGCCAATTAAACCCAACTGATAAAATTTGGTTCGCCACTGGTTTAACTCGGCAATTTCCGTTTCGGCGATCGCTGGTACTTGGCTCCAGTAGCAGCGATATTTAATATACCCTTCATCAATCATTAGATATAGCTCAGACTATAGATTTTACTAAAATTATGAGAAATACGGTGCAGATACGGCTTTTACCACTACAGCTTGACAACTAAAAACGATAAATTAGATACAGAAGATAAAGAAATATTAACAAGAAGGGGAGTTGTCCAAACTATGTTTGAATACTTCAATGAAAAAGCCATAAAAAATGTCGTGCTTGCTCAAGAGGAAGCCAGAAACACTGGACACAATCTTGTGGGGACAGAGCATATTTTATTGGGGGTGATTGGGGAGGGAACATCTACAGCAGCAGAATTACTAAAAACTCGCGGTGTCGAACTAGAACAAACCAGAGAGTTAGCAATTGACGTTGTGGGTAAAGGTTCTGGATTTATTCCAGCAAATATTCCCTTTACACCCAAAGCAAAAAGAATTCTAGAACAAGCTTTTAACGAAGCCCGTCAGCTTAAAAATAATTTTATCAGTCCCGAACATATTCTGTTAGCAATTATCAAGCAGAAAGATAATATGGCGGTCAAGCTATTGACCAAGCAGAACGTAGATCTCAGACAGTTACGGACAGATTTGATTAAAAAGTTAGGCGAGGCAGAGGTAGTTGCTGCTGCTGCTGCTAAAGAAAATCCTTTTGGTTTTGGTGGCGGTAGAGAAAAGCAGACAAAGCTCAAAGAATTTAGTATCAATCTTACTGAGTTAGCCAGAGAAGGTAAACTCGACCCCGTAATCGGGAGATATCCAGAAATCGAACGAGCAGTTCAGATTTTAGGTAGACGTACCAAAAATAATCCCATCTTGGTAGGTGAACCAGGGGTAGGGAAAACCGCGATCGCTGAAGGATTAGCCCAACGAATCGTTGATGGCGACGTTTCTTCTCTATTGGCTGACCAAGAAGTAATTAGCCTGGATATGGGTTCGCTGCTGGCAGGAACCAAGTTTAGAGGCGAATTTGAAGAACGTCTCAAGTCGATCGTCGAAGAAGTCCGCGCTGCGGGTAATATTATCTTAGTAATCGACGAGATTCATACTATTGTTGGCGCAGGTGCTATGGGTGGCGCGATGGACGCTGCTAATATGCTCAAGCCAGCCTTAGCTAGAGGTGAAATTCAGTGTCTCGGTAGCACTACTTTAGACGAGTATCGCCAACACATCGAACGGGATGCAGCTTTAGAACGTCGTTTCCAAAAAGTGATGGTAGGCGAACCTTCGGTAGAAGATGCGATTGACATTCTCAAGGGATTACGCAAAACCTACGAAGACTTTCACAAAGTCAAATATACCGATGCAGCTATTGAAACTGCGGTAACTTTCTCCGAAAGATATATCACCGACCGTTTCTTACCCGATAAGGCAATCGACCTAATCGACGAGGCTGGTTCTCGGACACACCTCAATCACTGTTTACAGCAGGATGAAGAAAAATCTGATGTTCCGACAATTAATCCTCAGGCGTTAACTCCCGTAGTAGATGAAGAGGCGATCGCCAAAATTGTCGCTGCTTGGACTGGCGTACCCGTTACTAAAATGACGGAAACCGAATCGGAAGCCTTGATGTATCTTGAAGATAATCTGCACGAGCGGGTAATCGGTCAAGATGAGGCTGTCAAAGCCGTTTCCCGCGCCCTACGTCGTTCGCGTTCTGGATTGGGCGATCGCAATCGTCCTATCGCCAGTATGTTCTTCTCTGGTCCTACTGGAGTGGGTAAAACCGAACTAGCTAAAGCCTTGGCTACGCAAATGTTTGGTTCAGAAGAAGCGATCGTTCGTGTAGATATGTCCGAATATATGGAATCCCATACCGTATCTAAGCTGATCGGTTCGCCTCCAGGGTTTGTCGGCTATGACGAAGGTGGACAGCTAACCGAAGCAGTACGTCGCCAGCCTTACACTATTGTGCTATTTGATGAGATTGAAAAAGCTCATCCCGATGTCTTTAACTTGATGCTACAGTTGCTCGATGATGGTCGTCTTACCGATGCTCAAGGACGCACTGTAAGCTTTAAAAACACGATTATCATCATGACCTCCAATATTGGTTCTAAAGTCATTGAAAAAGGTGGTAGTGGTTTGGGATTTGATTTCTCTGGTGATAAAGAAGAATCACAATACAATCGCATCAAAGAATTGGTAAATCAGGAACTGAAAAACTACTTCCGTCCTGAATTTATCAACCGTCTTGATGAAATTATTGTCTTCCGTCAGTTAACCAAACCAGAAGTAAGACAAATCGCTGGGATCTTGCTTGACGAGATATCTATCAGATTAGAAGAACAACGGGAGATTACTCTTGGTGTAACTACTGCTTTTGAAGATAAGGTGATCGACCAAGGTTTTGATCCTAGCTATGGCGCAAGACCTCTCCGTCGTGCCATTATGCGTCTGCTAGAAGACAGTTTAGCCGAAGCGATTCTTTCTGGTCGCGTTAATGATGGTGACAACGCTCTGGTTGATATTGACGAAGACGGCAATACTACCGTTACGGCAGTCAAAGAACAGGCTTTAGTCGAAGCAACTCGTTAATTTGATTGAGATTGATTAATTACTGAAGTGGGCTAATCGCCCACTTTTTTTATTTACTCTGGTTATAAATTGTGAGTGGCAAAAATTTGATAAGTTTTTGATAGAACAATAATCTATGTTCCGTAGTTTTGCTCGGAGCAAAATGATTTCCAATCAGCATAATCAACTCGATGATAGTTTCTACTTTTAATAAAATCAGCAAATTTATCATTGCCAACTGAAGGGAACTCTAATTGAATTTGTTCTCTCATATTTCTTAGTAGCTTATCCGCCAATAAATGAGAACGGTTACCTATTAAGGCTCGTTCGTACCAATCAGTTAATTCTTCAATAGTAATTATTGCCTGAATACGCGATCGCCATCCAATTTGAGTTAATAGTGAATTGATTACTCTAGCCTCGACATTTTTACACACGATGACAATTTTGTTGGATGTAATTGTTTCGGCTACTCCTTCTGCTATTTCTTCAGATAAATTTAAATGTTTAACTTGCACCACAGAACCAAAGTTAGCGAAAATATCTAATCCGCGATCAGCAGCATTGGTTACCCCTACGCGATGAAAATGCGCATCGAGCGATAAATTACGGTTTTGCTTGTCAAATCCCAGAACTTTTTCAGCAAATTCTGGAAATTCCGTTAAAATTCGATTGGGATCTTTAGCATTAATTTCAATTTTTATAGCTGCACTAGTAACAATAGTTTCAAAAAGCGAATAAACAATTATTTCAAATACCTTATCGATAGATCTTTTTAATCCTGGTTCACTCCAAAACAAATTAATAAATTCATCTAAATAAAATGTATTAGGTTAAGAATTAAGACAATAGTTTAATCCTCTATTTAATTGTAGATATTTATCAGAGAATGATTTGTAGATATGGGCTTCTACAATTCCATTTCCTTGTCGATTAAAATCACCCAATATTGAAAGTAGTTTGGGAGGCATTGCATTAGTTTCAAACAAATTATCTTGAAACTTTGCGCTTGAAGTACAAATTCGACCGAGGAACTTTTGAGTGATTCCATCACGCCATTTTTTAGAATTGTTTCTATAATCTTCTAAATTGTTAAGATCGATTTTGCCTTTGACTCTGTGTTCAAATAAAATTTCGGCAATTTGAATTGGTTTGTAAAAATGTATTCTAGATTTTTTGATAATTGAATCAAGAGCCTGTCGAGCATCTTCTAAGTTACTGGACGAACTGTTTGCCATAATTCTTGCTGTATATACTTTGGTGCAGCAGGTAATTTTGATTCAATGCTCACAAGCATTTGTTCTGCTACGGCTTGAATAACAGGTACGGTGACACTATTGCCTGTTTGTTTTCTAATTTGACTGTAAGGAACGACAACTTTAAATGTATCGGGAAAACCTTGAAGGCGAAGCAATTCTCTGGGAGTTAGTCTTCTTATTCCATTTACTAAAAGATAGTTATAAGATGCTCCTGCTCTCAAAGCGCAAGAGTACTCAAGCGCAGAAATATTACCACTTTTATTTTCATGCCAAATAGAGGGGGTCGGATAGTTGGGTTTGACTTTTGAAAATCTTTTTCTTTTTATTTCTGGAGAAACAAAAAACTTAGGATCAATTTCTGAATCATTTTCTAGTATTGTCGATAAATCTGGTTTAATAGTTAATGGTTTAGGGAATGAGAATGTAATATTTTCTCTAAAGCCTACAATTATAGTTCTTTCTCTTTTTTGAGGAATACCAAAGTCCAGGGAATTTAGAATACTGTGATGAACAAAGTATCCTAAAGTTTCCAAACGATTGATAATAGTTGCAAAAGTTCTTCCCTGGTCGTGAGATTTTAAATTTTTAACATTTTCTAATAAAAAACTATATGGTTTTTGGGCTTTAATGATTTTTTCAATATTAAAAAACAAAGTGCCTCTAGTATCTAAAAAACCTTTTTGCTCGCCACAAATGCTAAATGCCTGGCAGGGAAATCCAGCCAATAAAATATCATGTTTAGGAATTTCTTTAGAAGATATTTTGGTAATATCGCCATTGGGACGTTCTCCAAAGTTCGCTTCATATGTATCTTGAGCGTATTTATCCCATTCGGATGAGAAAACGCACTTTGCTCCTATGTTTTCAAAACTGAGTCTCATGCCCCCAATACCAGCGAACAAGTCTACAAATTCAAATCTCATTAACTATATAACTGTTACTACCCTACCTTGCAAAAGTTTTGATATTATAAATAATCTAAACTGCCCTATTTTATAGTATTTAATTAAGAATACATAATTGTTAAGCTAATTTTTGAATAATGAGCTTCAATTACTCTAAGCTTTACGATATACACACTTAAAAATATCCATATATAGTCATTCCAATTAATTTCCGCAGGTTTATCTGTGATGGAAGGCAGATGGCAGATGGCAGATGGCAGATGGGTTACACTTAACTGTTACAGCTTCTATTATCAATATGGTTTCTATTTAGAATGACTATATAACAAAATGGATGATAACAAGCCATCGCTATCATCCAAATCTAAATATTGATAATCGAGTTGGTATTTAGTAATCTAGTTAAGCCTTAAACATAAGTTTCCTGTTTGCAACTATTAACTGGCGCTGTTGCCTAGATCTCAACTTGTTTAAGCTACATTTCGCTCAGATTCTGCTGTGTCTGTATCTCTAGGATTCCAGCGAGAGCGTAATTCCTCAATGTGCATATTCTTTTCATCCTTCTTGAGATGTCGGGGACTACTTTCAAAAGATAGAGAGGACGGCAAGGCATCAGAACCATACTCTGCTTCAATAAATGAGGCTATTTCCGCGTAGGACGGATAAAAGTAATCAGCTTCAGAAGTAGGTATCACGTGCTGTTTTAAAGCTGCCGAAAAGAGACCAGTACCGTCGTCAAAAAATCTTTCGGAAGTTTCTCCATAGCTTTCGTAAGGATGAAAAGAGAGATCTTGTGGAGCGTGAGCAGCTACCCAAGATACATAAGACCAGTATTCACTAAAAGTGCCAAACTCGTTGGCAGAATCCATTATTAACAAAAGCCAATGTTCCTTTGATTGATAGTACTTATTGACCTGACGGGCAAATGATTTAAGATGCTCCTGTTTAAACCACATATGATGGGGAATAAAAGTTCCTTCGTGGTCTTTTTGAGCTTCAACTCCAAGCACGCAAGAAATCCATTTATCCCATTTAGCTACGATGCTATCGTTACCCCAGCCATTGTGTTGCAGTAAAGCAAACGAGTATTGAACAGCCTGTTGTTGTTTCTTGGTCAAAGACCAGGCATCGACGGGAAGCAGATCGCTATCCCAAACAACATACCATTCACTGAGGTTCTCAATCCCTTCAAACGCACCTAATTTTAATAGCTGTTGATAGAACCAACCAGGAGTATAAAGAGACTGTTCCAAATCGAGTTTTGCACAAATTTTTTCCTTAGTTAAATCGTCGGAATTGAAAAAAGTTTCTTCTTCATACAGATAAAGGGGAGAAATTTTCCAGTTCTGAGATTCTTGTTTGAGTTTTTCTACCTGAGTAGCAGGAGCGATCACATGAATCGATCTCGGCTGATAATGGGTAGTAATGCCCTCTAAAACGGCTCTGGTATTCCAACGTACGCGGTAAAGAGGGATAACAAAGTCAAATACTTCTAGGGACATAATTTTTATTTAGTATCAATCTCGAACTGCTAGTTTATACGACTTACACGGCTGATAATGTTTGTTCTGATACAGGGTTAGATTCTGCTGGGGCTTGAGCTACTGTAGAAGGATCTTCTAGTCCTACATCGCTACAGTGTGGTTCTATACCCAGACCTTTTCTGGGATATTCAGCGCAAATTTCTCGATATTCGGCGATCGCGCTATCGAGTTCTTCGCGAGTTAGAGAGTTGAGATAGCCACATTGACCAATTTCGTCTTTAGGTAACGGTGCAGCCAAATTACCGCCACGCTTTTGGATAATCTTCACTTGAGACCCCCAAAGAGTTTCGGTTTTGAGCATGATGTCGTGCCAGAGACTCAGCCCAAAAGAGCTAATCAAACGCATAATTCTGTGGAATTGTTCTCGATCAATCCAGTTCAAGCGATAGCTCAAATAAGCTCCAAAGCCCATGCCGATAGAAACTGCGTGTCCGTGTAGTAAGCCAGCTTCGATTTCAAATCCAGGTGACCAGGTATGACCATAAGCGTGAGGACGGCATTGATGTGTTTCATACATATTGTCGTATTCAGCAGCGACATAGCTTCGTAGAGCAGCCCCCAAAATTTTCTGAGACAGATCGTTGATCTCATCTTCTGGCTCGCAGTCTACAGTACCAAAGCGGGTTTGAATCAGGTCTGGTCCTGCCTGTTCCAAATAGCTAAATAGTTCTGCATCTTTGGTTACAGCCATTTTAATAATCTCAATAATGCCATGACGCAACCATCCTTCTCTTAAGGTTTTGAAGAAATAACGATCGGTAATTGACACGACTGGCGGGTGATAGGCACCAAAGAGATTCTTATAGCCAAAACCATCACAGCAGGTTCGAGGGGATGGTCCTGCATCGATGCCAGCTACGATTGATGTCGATAGCATGATGTAAGGCGTGTTGCGATGGTATAAAGCGCAGGCAAGTCCACCAGTATCCGCTAATACACCACCACCGACGATTAACACGGGTTCATTGCGAGATACACCCAAACGCTTAAAGTCGCCGAGCATTTTTTCAACGGTGTAGATGCCTTTGTCTACTTCCATTGCACGATATACTAGCTTTTCCAATTTGATACCGTGATAGTCGAAATAATGTTCGATTTTCTCACCAAAGTAACGCTCTACATTGCGATCGACTAAACAGACACAGCGTCCGTGAGAGATGTAAATATCTCTTAACATCAACTGTTCGTGGTTGAGAGAATTGTCGATAACTTTTACTGAGGTAAAAGTACTAGACCTCACTACTGCTTCGATGGTTTGGTCATCGGCGGTACTTTCAACATAACCGCGACTTTCTCGGTAGTTGGAAGTAGGATATATTGCATGAGGATTTTCTGCTACTAGACGTTCGGCTAAATCTTGATAGAAATCTCGCTCTGAACTGTTCAACAGGCGATCCAAAAGTTTGATTTTGCCTAATTCAGTAGAGTGTATTCTATTGGCAAATGTATACCATTCCTTTCCAGCAGTTTTATCAAAGGCAGTAATAAGTTCAGCCAACACACCAAAAAAGTTACTCAAGGAGAGGTTGAGACTGCTGCGAAGCTTACGACAGGCAGATAGTCCTTCTACCGCTTCAGCTAAAGCAAACTCTCGACCCAGTTGTTCGGAAAAGGCGGGGCTGTCGATCAAGGAAAGCAACAAGTTTTTAAATTGCTCGCTGTTACAGACAGCTTCTACAGCGTTCTCTAAATTTTGAGACGCTAGAGATTTACAGTTATACGTGGAGATAAACACCTTAACTGCTGAGGTTGTCTTTGTCATTATTTATTCCGAGAGAAACGGTATTTGCAATATCAATCAGGGCTTTGCAATTCCCTGCTTAAATTAAATTAACATAGCTCCACAAAAAAATTAAGAAAATTTTATAGCAACACTTTTTTTGCAAGTCTATGGTAATCAAAACGCTGTTTCAATATTTCTTCGCCTACATCTAATTCTATGAATTCTCAAATGCCGACTAGGAAATTCCTCAACAAAAGATTTTGAACAGGAATTAAGCGTCCTTTGTAATAGTAGCTAGAAATAACGAATTGCTGACAAATTGATCCATAAATATCCTCGGATTGCCATCAGCGATCTCCTAGATTTAAGACTATCACTATCACAGGTAATCGTGGGCAATCACCAAAAATTTGGCTCAAGTTTTTGAGCGCAGCGGTTTTTTGGGACAGGAGTTTAAGTCAGGGTAAAGATTACTTGATTTTGCCGTTAATATTTAGCTTGGCAAACCAGTATTTAGAGTGATTTTGGTCGGGTGGGGCAATGTAGGCAAGCTGAACTTTGCCAGCGCGATCGCCCTGCTTAAACCGAAATTTACCCGTTGCCCCGTCTACCTGAAAATCGAGCTGAGTCATCGCTGACTGAAGTTGAGCGCGAGTATCAGACTGTTTCAACCCTTCAACAATAGCTTTGGCAGCATCATAAGCCATTGCTGTACGCCAATTGACTTTGCCACCCCAGAATTTGATAGTTGACCGCTCAAAGTCGTTGTTGGGTGTTGCCTCTGGTAACCAAGGAGCAGCTAAAACCATTCCCGCAACTGCCTCCTTCCCATGGATTGTTTCATAGGTATAAAGAGAATGATTACCTAGTAGGGGTAAACGCTGTTGGTTTGCCTGAGCAATCGCGATCGCTCGATAATTTTTGCCTAGAGAAGGGGCTAAGAGTAAAGCATCAGCGTTTTGAGCAATTGCCTGTTCGATAATAGGTATGGGATTCAAGTCTTCTCGTGCGAAGTCACACTCAACGGGCAAGATCTCCCCGCTATCTTTGATAATTTCAGTAACAAATTGCCGAGCAAAAGAACTACTAGCAGAACTACTAGAATCGGAACAGACAGCGACTTTACTATAGTCGCTAACTAAAGCATAACTTGCCAAAGCATTAGCCAAAACCGCCACGCTAGGCGTTGTTCTCATAATGTAGCTACCAACACCCGATAACTCCATGCTAGAGCTAGTAGGAGAAATCATCACTAAACCCTTGCTGTTGGTAAATATCTGAGGCAGCAAGAGACGCATCGCTATCGTTATGTCCGATAACCGCTAACATATCGCGATCTGCCGTTAGCTTTCTGGCTACCTGACGAGAAATCTCAGGGTTATTATCATCGTTGACAATTTGTACCAGGAGTAAATTGCCTCTAATTCCACCTTGCTGATTAATTTCTGTCTGCACCTGCGCCACACCGCGCAGAATTTCGCGAGCAATTTCTGGCTTGTTTCCCAAAGGGACGCTGACAGCTATTTTAAGGCGATCTCGACCGAGTGCCATAGCATTATTTAGATAGATTAAAGCTTCAGGATTATTTTTTTCTAATTCTAAAGCTGTTCGGAATTTGTTTTCGGCAATTGAATATTTGCACTGGGCAAAAGCTGCGGTAGCTTCATACAAGGCAATTTTGCTTGAAGGTAGAAGATTGTTGTGTTTTTGCGCTAATAACTTTTCTCCCCAGCTCATTCGTGGCGACTCACGATTAATTGAATTGGTGCAGCCAGTTTCTGTTTGCCCGACATTTACGGCAGTAACATTTTGCCAGTTTTTTTTACCAATCAAATACTTGGTTAATAAGATTGTGAATAAACAAGTTGTCATTCCCAGCCAAAACTTTCTAGTTTTTAATAAACTTTTAGCAACTGGCTTTTGAGAATCAAAACTTATAGTGCGATCGGCAATATCCAACTGACCATCTACAGGAGAACTTTCAAGTAGTGAGATTAAATCTCGATAATCGTCTGCTTGTTCTGGATTGATCTTGGTAATTTTGTTATCGCTCGGTAAGGAAAAACTATTGCTCGATCTTGAATTAAAAGCTAAATAATGGCTATTGATCGTTCGGCATTGTCGATCTGATAAGCCCAATTCAGTTTGCAAACTTTGTAAATAAATTTTTTTCCTATTCGTTATCTTGCCCTGGGTTTTTTCAAGCAGCACGCTTAAATCTTTGACATAAAGTAGTTTTCTAATGTGCAGAGTCAATTCATCTTGTTTGAACTCTTTGAGCAAGCGATTGCGCACGATTGTTTCTACGGTAGAGGCTTCGTCACCCAGAGCAATTTTTTGTTTAGATTCTAGGACGTACTGTGAAAGTTTTTTAGTTAGCAAAGGTTGACCTTTAGTCCACTTAGTGATGATTTGAAACACCAATCTAGGGTTTTCCGCTCTATTTAGTCGGTGCATCTGTCGTACAAACTTATCCAAGGATACTGATAAATCCTTAGGATATATATCTTGCTGCATGGGACTCCGAACGATACTTTTTTATACTTATACTTATATCTATCGGAAATTACTGACCTATCAACAATTTTCTGGACAGTATTTTCAATCCTGCTGCTAATCTCGATCGAGATTGGTAGTAGTCTAAAAGTCTATAGATCGTAACTAGATGCCTGGAGGCGAAACATCTCGGCATATAGTCCATTTTGTGAGATTAATTCTTGGTGAGAACCGACTTCAATAATGTTGCTATTTTCTAAGACTACAATGCGATCGGCAAGCTGTACGGTGGAGAAGCGATGACTGACAAAAAAGGTCATTTTACCCGCGGTTAATGCTCGAAATTTTTCAAACAATTCATATTCGGCGATCGCATCCAAGGCAGCGGTTGGTTCATCTAAAATCAGGATGGGTGCATCGGTCATAAAGGCTCTTGCCATACCAATTTTTTGCCATTGTCCACCTGAAAGATCTACCCCTCCTTTGAACATTTTTCCCAAGCGAGTTTGATAGCCTTTATTGAGAGTTTTCACTACCAAATCGGCTCCTGAATCTACTGCTGCTCGTTCAATACGGAATTGGTTTTCTCGCTCTTTCAAATTACCAAAACCAATGTTATCTTTAGCACTGAGTTGATAGCGAGCAAAATCTTGGTTTAATACTCCAATATTGGCGTGTAGCTCAGATAGCTTAATTTCTTGCAGGGGTATGCCATCAATGGTAATCATGCCAGAATCAACATCATATAATCTGGTCAGCAGCTTTAACAAAGTAGTTTTGCCCGCACCGTTTAAACCAACTAAAGCAATACTTTCCCCTGGCTCGATCTGTAAATTGAGGTTACGCAGGGTGGGTTGAGTTGCTCCTGGATAGGTAAAGGTGACATCTTTAATTGATAATCCCTGTTTGATGGGTTGAGGGAATGGTTGGGGGCGGGGTGCGTCAGTCACTCTGGGCTTAAGATTTAGAAATTCAAAGTATTGAGAAACATACAGGTTAGATTCATAAATTTTTGCCAGATTTTCCAGAATTGAAGGCAATAGCTGCTGCGCCTGACTAAATGCTCCCGTATACATGGTGAAGTCACCTACGGTAATCTGACCCGCAATGGTTTTAATCAACGTCCAGCCATAGGCAAGATAAAAGCCACTATTAACCAAAATTCCTGACAATCCACGCATTCTAGCGTATTCAGCAGCGATCGCTGCCGATTTGCGGTTAAAATCCGTCCGAATACCCGACCACTGACCCAAAAGATGTTTGCCTAAATTAAACAGGCGTACTTCCTTGGCAAATTCGGGATTAGTTAATACTCGCTGGATATAGTTAGATACCCGCCCGCTTTCGGTTTCCATGCGCGTCATCCAAAATCGTCTACCAGAATAGACCACGCTTGTCCAAAAGGCAGGCAAGGCGGTAACAACCAGCAGGGGGACGATGGCAGCATTAAACTGCAATAATATTCCCAACAAACTAATCAAATTGATTCCCTGACCGAACAAATTGGTAAAGGTTTGAATTACTCTTACGGGATAATTACTACCGCTATCTTGGGCGCGGGATAGGGTGTCATAAAATTCCGAAGATTCAAAATGAGCCAAATCTAGTTGAGCTGACTTTTCCAACAAGACATACTTAGTATGCAGCATCAGGCGATCGTTAAATATCTGCCCGACATAAAGATTAGTCTGATTTAAAACTGCTCGCAGCAGACTGACCCCAAACCGCAGCAATACTAAAATAATTAAGGGTCGCCAGACAAAATTAGTATTCCCCCAGTTGGCAATCACCAGATCTACAATTGCCTTGTTGATGACTAGCATCAAGGCTGGCGTTGTGGATTGAAGCCCCGTTACCGCCAGAGATAAAAATAAATAAAGTGGAGTGGCTTGCCATACGAGACGCAGCAGTAGGGAAATGTTTACCAAGATGTCTTGGAATCGTCTTCTGGAATTCAAGTTGTTCGTTCTGTATGTCTTGGGTTTATTTAATCTAGCTCATTTTTTTGCCTAAAATAGATGATTGGTGTAATTATTCATAGATAAGACGCTATTGAGTAAGACCAATGCTGATATTAATTTCCCCTGCCAAAACTCTAGACTTTGAAACCCCGCCAAGCATCAATCGCTCGTCTCAACCAGATTTTTTATCCGACGCTAAAATATTAGTTAAACAACTACAAACCCTATCGGCGCAAGAGATTTCATCGCTGATGAAGATTAGCGATAAGTTAGCAGAGTTAAACGCATCTCGTTATCGGACATGGCAACCAGTCTTCGATCATATCAATGCCAAACAAGCTTTGCTCGCTTTTCGAGGAGACGTATATCAGGGAATAGATGTAGACAGTTTTACACAACAAGACTTCGACTTTGCCCAAGAACATCTGCGAATCTTGTCAGGGTTGTATGGAATACTTAGACCTTTGGATCTGATTCAACCCTATCGTTTAGAGATGGGAACAAAATTAGCTCATGCCAAATTACAAGATTTGTCGGCTGATAATCTCTATGAATTTTGGGCGGACAAGCTGACTCAGGCAATTAATCGGCAGTTAGAAAAACTGAACCATAACACTGTAGTTAATTTGGCTTCTAACGAATATTTCAAAGCAGTAAAGCCCAAGTTATTAGCAGGCAAGATTGTTACTCCCGTCTTTAAAGATTGGAAAAACGGCAAGTATAAAATAATTAGTTTCTATGCCAAAAAAGCCCGCGGAATGATGACAGCCTATATTATTAAAAATCGCCTTGACAAGGTTGCAGATTTAAAAAACTTTAATCAGGCTGGCTATAGTTTTAATGCAGAATTATCTGGCGAGCAAGATTTAGTCTTTACTAGGTTGGAGCAATAATCAATGCAAGCTGTATAGTTACGGAGTGATTTAAGTACGTCTAGTGTGAATTAAAATGACTCACAGCGTAGCTTTGAAATTAAGCAATTACATAAATCAAAGAATGAATAATTGTATTCTTGAGTCGGTTTAAAAGCTAATGGCTAATAGCTAATAGCTGATAGCTAATAACTTTTCAACGAAGCTAATTCACACTAAGCGTTTAAGTAGAATAACGATTCGTCATTCCCCTAGTCCCCTGTTCTCCAAGTTACCCAGTCAAATCTATAATACTAAATCCGATTACCAAAGTACACTTTTAAACAGAGTATCAGTTAATTAAATACTCAGCCAGCTACCGACAACACCAGGAAGGGGCAACACGATTATAATCAATAAAGCCAAAGTCAATAGTCCCAGAAAATCACGTTTATTATCAAGTTCGGTAACATCATTGAGAGCAGGCTGATCGATCAAAGGAATTAACCACAAAACAATCGTCCAAATCCAGAAATAGGGATGTATTAAAGCAAACAGCAAAGCCAGAATACGAGTGACTTGTCCGACGGCGATCGCGGTTTTTTGTCCAAACACGGCATGAATAATATGACCTCCATCTAGCTGTCCGATTGGCATCAAATTAATTGCTGTGATAAACAAGCCGACACAGCCAGAGGTGGCTAAAGGATGAAGCTGAATTCCCATTCCTGCGGTTAGAGAAGAACCCAAAGCTAATTTGGCGAGTAGGCTGAGCAAGAAGGACAGACGCGGATCTTGAGCCTGAATATTTAACGTAGATGATTCATCCAAGGGAACAACCTCTGAAAGAGACAAACCCCAGATCAAGACAGGAACAATAATTAATAGACTCAGCAAAGAACCGACAATGGCAGTATCAAACAAGGCTTTGCGATGGGGAATAGGCGATCGCCTCTGAACAATTGCTCCCAAAGTTCCCAAGGAAAAGCTGTCTAATAAAAAAGGAAAGGGAATAAAATAGGGCAGAGTAGTACGAATATTGTAATAACCCGCAACGAAATAATTACCAAACTTCTGTACTGCAATAATTAGCAGCAATGGCAAACTATAGGTAAGTCCAGAAATCAGCAATCCTGGAGTTGATAGCAAGTCTTCTGAAGACGCGCCCTCAATACTCACTCCCGCTACCGTGGTAGTTAACAGAGTGATCGAAAACATGAGTGTGGCAAACCCAATCCGTAAATCATCTCGAACGCTGGCTTTTTTTGTTGCTTTGGCTTCGGGATTGGGAACGAGGGCAAAAAATGGTTTACCTTTAAAGCTTTCTTGGAAAATTAAGAAAAAGCGATCGCCAAATGCCCGTTCGATATTATCTTTGATTTCGTTATAGGCTTTCTCTGGAATGGTTTTTAGCTTTCCCCGACAGAAAATTGCCTGAGGCTTATTGTCAATATTTTGTAGATAGTAAATATTCCAGGGAAAACAATTGCGTAGAGTAGTTTCCTCTTGGCTGTCGATCAGTCGCGGTGCTGGTGCGACAGCTACAGGCTTAGTCAAGTCTGGCTTGCCCTTTTCTGTGGTACTATCCTCATTCTTGACAACTTTGTCTAGTTTACCCCGCTGGACTAGCCAGCCATACAGCAGAGGACATAAAATTAGAGGAAAGAGAAATACTGGTAAAGGTAAAGGCTGCTCTTCGCCAAAAACATAAGTCCAGATAGTCCAAATAAATGATGGCAGCATGATTACCAACCAGCACAACCATACTGGCGTAGTGGTTTTGTTTCTTACGCTGCGATCGACAATATAGTAGGCAATGGGGCTTAGGATAATTAAAATCAACCAGAGTTTCATAAAAAAGCTTTCCGAATCTGTTTTGAGGATTCTTTTCCTATAACTATTTTGGACTGTGGATTAAGTATCTGAATATAAAATAAAGATATATATAATAGAACAATTATTTAAAGTACCTCAACTTATAGAATGCCCCAAAGCTCTACAGAAATTACTGCAAGCCCTGGAAACGCTAAATCTCCTCGACCTATTATGCCAGGAATATTTGCGTTTGCTCCCAATCGAGATACTTTAGGTGCTACCTCTTATTTAATTGTAAATAAAAGTGGCAATATTCTCCTCGATTGCCCTGCTTGGCATGAATTTAATCAAGAATTTCTCAAGTCTCATGGTGGAATTAATTCCTTAGTTATCACTCATCGGGGAGGGATTGGCAAAAATGTCTGGCAAATGCAACAAACCTTTGCTTGCTCGGTAATCATACAAGAACAGGAAGCCTATCTACTACCAGAAGTTGAAGTTACATCTTTCACCGACAACTCAAATCTCAGCCCCGAACTAGAGCTTATTTGGACTCCTGGTCATTCTCCTGGTTCATCTTGTTTGTATTGGCAACATCAGGGAGGAATTTTGTTTACAGGGAGACATCTGTTACCCAAATCTCAAACCGAAATTGTTCCTTTAAAAACTGCCAAAACCTTTCATTGGTGGCGACAGTTAGATAGTATCGCCAAACTACGCGATCGCTTTTCTAGCGATACCCTAAAGTATATTATTCCTGGAGCAAATACGGGCTATCTTCGGGGTACGGGCTATATTGACAGTGCTTACGAACAATTACAAGCATTGGATCTGACCGCACTGCGATCAACAGAGATAATCTAGAAACATAAGTGATTTGTGCTATGCGCCTTCGTAGGGTGAGCAAACAACAACCCTAGTCAATGAAAATCTCACTTCGTATATTATTGCTCACCAGCCAGAAATATAGCTGAAGCTAAATTGTTTTAGCGATACTTGCTACTCGCTACTTGAGCGAAGCGGTACTAGTTGAAATGAAAGAGGTTTAATTCTCCATTGCCAAACACAGTTGCTTAAAATCATTTCCTCTAGCCTCAAAGCTAAGATACTGGTCAAAACTAGCGCAGGCAGGAGAAAGTAACACAACCTTTGCCTGTTGTTGTTGAGCTATGGTCACACTTTGAGTTACAGCATTTGCCATTGTCTCGACAATCTTATAGTTATCAAAACCGCGATCGCTCAATCGTTGGGCAAAAACTGGTGCTGCTTCGCCAATCAATAGTACCGTACTAGCTTTAGCCTTGATGCGATCAATCCAAACCGTATCATCTCCTGCTTTAGCTTGTCCTCCCGCAATGAGAATTACTGGTGCTTCAACCGAGCTTAAACCTACCTCCGCTGCTTCGTAGTTGGTTGCTTTGCTGTCATTGATAAATTTGACTCCCTGGTAAGTACGGACATACTCTAGACGGTGTTCTACCCCAGGAAAAGAAGTAATAGCTTTAGCGATCGCACTTTTATCAATTCCCGCTAACCTGGCTGCTGCCACTGCTAATAAAAGATTTTGTAAATTGTGTTCTCCTGGCATTTTGAACAGGGACACGGGGGCAATAAGTTCGCCAAAGGCTACGATCCAACTGTCCTCAAGATAAACTTCGACACGGCGATTATCATCGAAGCTGTTTTTTCCTTTAATACTCGTCCAAATAACATCTTGACCAAATTCTAAGCCAGATCTTTGTAGAAAGCGATCGTCTCCGTTAATAATTTTTTGCCGACAACGCCGAATTAAAGACGCTTTGATTTGATAATAGTTTTCTAAAGTTTTGTGCCGACTGAGGTGATCTGGGGTGAAGGTAGTCATTATGCCAATTTGCGGTGATAATTCGACAGAAGACTCGATCTGATAACTGCTTAATTCGCCAATAATCCAATCAAAATTGTTACTAGGCGTAGTCAAATTCTCAATTGCTAATTCACAAGCAGCATTACCAATATTGCCACAGGCAGGGGCGTTTAGCTCGGCAGCTTGAAAGATTGCTGCAACCAAAGCGGTAGTTGTAGTCTTGCCATTGGTTCCCGTAATACCTACCCAGGGAACCTGATTTAAGTAACGCCAAGCCAATTCAATCTCGCCGAGTGTTTCAATACCTTGTTTTCTGGCGGTTGCCAAAGCTTCAATATCCCACGGAACACCAGGACTGACTACAATTAAATCTGGAGCGTCCTCTGGTTTTAAAGTTACACTGCTGCTGAGTTTAACGGTTATTCCTTCTTCTTGTAATTGTTGTCTTGATGCCTGTAGTTGTTTGGCGTTAGATCTTGAGGCTATTTGCGATTCTGTTGCTGAGTCTACTAAAGTAACCTGCCAACCATCTCGATTGAGTAATCTTGCAGCAGCAATTCCCGATCTTCCTAATCCGATAATCTCGCCTTTGGGCATAAATTCTGTACTGTAACGATTCCCATAGAATGTTATCTCATTTTTGCTTCTGGGTAACCTATTTTCGGCAATTATGCCGACATTAAACGGCGATCGCCAAAAGTATCGAGCAGCTAACTTTACTTTTGGGTCTAACTTAATAAAAGTTAAAAATAACTCTATAGTATAAAGAGTATTTTGTTAGAGAGTTGAGTTATGGTGTCCCGTTTTTTATCAATTATTCTCGGTCTAATTATTACCGTATCTAGTAGCCTAATTTATTCTGTTCCTGCATTAGCCATCGGGATCGACAATGGTTATTTAGAACCTTGTCCTAGTTCTCCGAATTGTGTAATCAGTCAGAGATTACTCCGCCGTGAAACGACGGAGCCTGCTCTGACCGTTGGTCAAGATGGCGATGAGGATCATGAGATTGAACCGATTGCTTATCAAGGCGATCGCGCTAATGCTAGAGAAAGTCTGTTAAAAGTTCTGTCTGTTGTTCCCCGAACTAAAGTAATCGAACAAACAGGTAATTATATCCGTAGTGAATCTACCAGCCGTATTTTCAAATTTGTCGATGATGTAGAATTTTATCTTCCCGAAGATGAAAACGTAATTCACGTCAGATCGGCATCGCGGGTAGGAGAGTCAGATCTGGGTGTCAATCGCCGACGCATCGAACAGATTCGTTTGGCAATGCAAGATCTAGGTGTTTGAACGATCGAGAACGAGTAATTAAACTTCGTCTGGTTTAAAATTTGGCATCCTAAAAATATTTAGGGATTGAGAACTTCAAAAGTTGCAAGTAAACAACTATTTTTCAGTCCCTATTTTGTTTATCTAAAAGCAAGATTCAAATAAAACTTTTTAATTTTCAAAATTCTATCGCTCAATCGATAGATCTGATTCTTGGGTTAACTACACTAAAAAGATATCAGTTTTTATTTATCTTCTCAATGAAAGCATCTATACCTGCCAAACAAGTTGCCAAAGTCAATCGGCTTCGCCGTATCAGTCGGCTACTAGACAATGCTATTCCCCTACCTGGTACTAAAATTCGCTTTGGGCTAGATCCGATTTTGGGGTTGCTTCCTGGGGGTGGCGATACCATCACTGGAGGAATATCGGCATATATCGTGGTGGAGGCTGCGAGGATGGGCTTACCTCGTGACGTTTTGTACAAGATGGTCGGTAATATTTTACTCGATTCTTTTGCTGGGACTATTCCAGTAGTTGGAGATCTATTTGATGTCGGTTGGAAAGCTAATATCAAAAATATTGAACTGTTAGAAAAACATTTAGATATTGCTAAAGAAAGTAAAAGCAATACCCTGTTCCTGATCGGCTTAATCTTAGTG
Organism: Pleurocapsales cyanobacterium LEGE 10410; assembly: GCA_015207195.1. Taxonomy (GTDB): domain Bacteria; phylum Cyanobacteriota; class Cyanobacteriia; order Cyanobacteriales; family Xenococcaceae; genus Waterburya. The sequence goes on along the minus strand of JADEXJ010000010.1, from coordinate 39,107 downwards.
CTTGCTTTAATTGTTTTGGGACTAGCAGCGATCGCCTTCTTTACCGTTACCTGGTTTTGGAATCTCGTTATCAATTGATCATAGTTTTCGCTCTCTAACCTCAAAGAACACTAAAGCTAGTTACTATTCAATTTCACTTCTTACTTTTTACTTTTTACTTCTTACTTAATAGAATGGATCTTACTGCTGCCTTACCAACTTTTATCGTCACTCTACGGGAAGGATTTGAAGCTGCTTTAGTCGTCGGGATTGTGATGGCTTGTCTGAAAAAAGCCGAGCAAACGCAACTATATCGCTGGGTTTATCTAGGCATTTTTGGCGGAATCGTTGCCAGTGTCGCCGTGGGCTTTTTATTGGCTGGTGCGATCTCTGGAGTAGATGCTGCTGGAGGAATATATGCGCCTGTGGTCAAACAATTGCTCGAAGGTATATTTGGCGTAGTGGCGATCGCTATGCTGAGTTGGATGCTGCTGTGGATGACCAAACAGGCAAAATCTCTTAAAGGAGAAGTTGAAGGGGCAATTAGCACCGCCTTAAACGATAATAATGCTGGAAAAGCGGTGTTTATCTTGATCTTTATTGCGGTAGTGCGAGAAGGTTTTGAAACCGTCTTGTTTATTCTGGCAAAATTTCAGCAGGATTGGACACTGCCATCTATCGGCGCAGTGGCAGGTTTAACTCTTGCGACGATTATGGGGTTAGGATTGTTTTCTTTGGGGGTAAGAATTAATATTCGCCTATTTTTTCAGGTGATGGGAATATTTTTATTACTTATTGTTGGTGGTTTGGTGATGGGTGCGCTCAAGCATTTTGATGCTGCATTGACTTTATTATCTCAGCTATCTACTAACAGTTGGTGTTGGAGTAATGACTCTTGTATCCTGGGTACTCAAGTATGGGATGGCTCAAATCTATTACCCGATAAACAGTTTCCTGGTATCGTGCTTAAAGCTCTGTTTGGCTACCGACAGACTCTCTATTTAGGACAAATTGTGGCATATGTTTCTTTCCTCGCAACAGTCGGTACGGCATATTTTCAAAGTCTCGGTTTAAAATTACCAAACCTTCGGCAGCGATCAACAATTAACAACTCCTAAGAAACAAATTAATCTGTTGAGACTGGGTAAAGGTTAAGGGGAAAGGGGGAAAGGGTAATTTGTTTCTTTTTGACATTAGGAATATAAGTTCTTTGGACGCTGATGTCACGCAATCTTGAGCGTATGTAACTCACGTGTAGCCTGTTAGTCTGTGGTAAATTTATTTTTATATTTCATATGAGCTATAGTACCTTCGACCAATTTCAAGGGATTTGGTTGGGCAGCATAATTGGACAAGCTTTAGCTAATAAAAATCTTAGTGAACCTAGCAAAATTATTAACTATCAACCTTCATGGCTTGCTGCTAGAGATCAGATAGCTGAAACATTGCTCGAAACGGAAAGGTTGGAGGTAAGCTATCTTGCCGATCAATTAGCAGAAATTTTCAAGAGTACGAACAATATCGATTCGCAAGATGGTGATTGGGCTAATTCCTGGGAATTTTCACTGATTAAAGATTTTAATCAGTCTTTTTTAGATAATGGGATAGCGGAAAATAGATCGCTTGAATACAGTAGCAAAATACTTGCGATGTTACCTTTAATTATCTTTTATGGAAGCGATCAAAATTTATTTACAGAAGTAATTAATCAATGTAATTTAAAGTTAGCTAATTCTCAAGAGAATACAGACTATATCGAAGACATATTATCATGGGGCTATTTGTTAACTTTAGCTATAAACAATAGATTGTCATCAGATACGAATGTTAGTTTGATAGTAAGACAAATTTTGACGGGTGCGCGGGTGAAACAGACTTCATTAACAGCAAAGTTGAACATAGTTGCCGAAGCTTGGGAGCAAGGAATCAGCCTATATCAACTACGGGAATTGTTACCAAAAGATCATATTAGATCGACGGTGATCGCCCTATCTGTTTACTGCTTTGCTACTACTCCTCAAGATTTCAGACTGTCGATTAAAAGAGCTGCTAGCCTAGAGCCACAGCTAGCCTGGTTGACGACTGCTCTCACAGGTACTGTATCTGGAGCATATAATGGTATAGCAGGAATTCCTAGAAATTGGAGGGCGATGGCTAATCATAACTTGACCTATCAATCAGCAAATCAAACGATAGTTAAGCTATTCCAGGCTTGGCTTGGAATATATTCAGTAGACAGCAAGCAATTTTTATACAATCCAGAAGTTCATGCTGTCGCCCCTCCTAAGATAATTCAACCTCGCTCTGCTCTAAGAATCATTTCCCAGAAATTATTTTAAATTTGTAATATATTGATTAATCAAAAATTAGCTAGTAGTTTAAGAATAGTTCTATAGCAATTTTCCCAGTCTCAAAGTCTGGTGTTTCCTCTTGGGCAACTCGATAAAAGAGTGGTTCTTTAATCCAAAAAATCTGATATTTACCGATTAAAAGCTCAAATTAGAATGATTAACTAATAAAATTTTATTTTATTGTTTCCAGAATCAAGCCTATTCAACAGTATTGTCTAAAATTGTATAAATAAGATTTTTTTTCGCCAAATATTTGTCCTGAGAACTTTTTCTCGCAAAATTATTAGTTAAACTGATTGAAAATCAACAAGGTAATTTTATATCGTCTAATAATCCCACTCATGATTAAAAGCTGGCATTTACTAATTCAAAAATTTGAGGGATGGCGACAGAAATATCAACCCTATCGCAGTTCTTTGGAAAAAAAAAGCCCGATTAAAATTAATCCGCTCAAATTTGCCAGTAATTATAGCTTTGGTCAGCTACGAAGAAAAAATAATCGAACTAAAGTTAGGGATTTTTTAGTAATGTTGGTCTTGAGCATTATTGCCTTGACTAGCGTTGTTGGCTATCGTTACTATAATCAGCCACAGCTAACCGTCGGCAAAATTTCTCCATTAACTATTAGAGCTCCTTTTTCAGCACAATTTGAAGACCACAAAACTACCTCCGAAAAACGCAAGGAAGTACAGACAGGAATTATTCCAATTCTAAAGCAAAATCAGGATTTAACTGCCGAAATTCAAAGTAAGTTAAATTTCTATTTAAATAGTATCGATCAAATCAGAAAAGCAGCTGCTCCTTTCCCTTTCTTCGATCCAGAAATTCTTTCACTACCTAGTCAAAAATATATTCGTTTGTGTCCAGAATCAGAATTTAAAGCAATTTTGGCTTCAGTCGCCCAAAACCTCAGCAATAATTCTGCTAACAGTGAAAACAATCTGTCTTTAGAAAAAAGACCAGACTTTAATATTAGGCTGCAAAAAGCTGCTTCAGAGCTACAGGCATACCGAGAACAAATCTCAGAAACCGAATTTAATACTTTAATAGCCCAGATTACCTTAACTCGTTATCGTTATTCCCAGGCTTGGAAGAAACTAGACCAAGAAAAAACAACCCATCTAGACAAAAAAGAGCTAGCTGTATTATTGGATTTGACGGAAAAAGACTGGCAGGCAACAAAAAATACGCTTTCTTTAGCTGTAGACCGTATATTGACTCAGGGAATTCCTCTAGGAATGCCTTCTAACCTTTTAGAACAGGCGGTAGTAGCACAGCTAAATCCTGATATACCCAAAGCGACAGAACGTTTAGCAAGCAACCTATTATTAGAAATTCTCCAGCCCAATCTGGTGGAAGACAAAAATGCTACCCGTAATATTGCCGAAAAAGCTGCTATGGCAATTAATTCAGTAGTGGTAGAGGTAGAACAAGGAGAAGTTATTGTTGAGCAAGGAGCAAGAATTACACAGGCAGATTTTGTGCTTCTAGACGGGTTTAAACTGAGTCGGCGAGGTATTAACTGGCGGGGATTGGGATTGTCGGCAGTTGTCGTAGGTACAATTGTCGGTTTATTTTTAGTAATTCAAAGAAAAGTTTATACATCTATTCGCCATCGCGATTACCTGCTGTTGTGCCTACTGGGTTTGAGCGCACCCTTGTTGAGCGTTTTTGAAATTCCCTACACTAGTTTGCCAGCGATCGGACTGTTGATTAGTAGTTTTTATACTCCTAGTCTTGCCGTTTGTGAAGTTACCTTGGTAACTGCATTAGTGATGTTTAGCAATCAGTCATCAGCTTCTACTTATCTGCTGGCGGGGTTTGTCGGAGGATTAATCGCAGCTATTTGTGCTGGTCGATTGCGATCGCGCGAAGCCATGGCAAAATTGGGACTCGCTGTAGGCTTGGCACAGGTAGGAGTATATTTGATTATCAATTTGATTTTAAGTGCCAGTCCTGCTACTATCTGGTCGGCAATTCTCCCCGATGCACTGGTCTGTGGCTTGTTTGGGGTGGCTTGGAGCGTTGTGGCTATTGGGATATCTCCCTATCTCGAACGCTTTTTCGATCTGATTACTCCGATTCGTCTTGCAGAATTATCCAATCCTAATTTGCCCCTACTCAAACGTTTGGCAACCGAAGCACCAGGGACATTTCAACACACGATGTTTGTTGCTTCTTTAGCCGAAGCTGCTGCCAGAAAATTAAATTGTAATGTTGAATTGGTTAGAGCAGGAACTTTATATCACGATATAGGCAAAATGCACGATCCTGTGGGGTTTATTGAAAACCAGATGGGAGGATTGAACAAGCATGACGAAATTGACAATCCTTGGATTAGTGCTGAAATCATTAGAAGGCATATTAGTGAAGGATTAATAATGGCTCGTAAATACGGTTTGCCCAAAGCAATTCGTGATTTTATCCCCGAACATCAAGGAACTTTGTTAATTGCCTATTTCTACTATCAAGCAAAACAGAAGGCTGCACTAGACGGAACCACGGTATTAGAGTCAGATTTTCGCTACGCTGGTCCAGTTCCCCAATCGAGGGAGGCAGGAATCTTAATGCTGGCAGATGGCTGTGAAGCAGCATTGCGATCGCTTAAAGATGTAAGTCACAAACAGGCTTTGGCTACAGTACAAAAGATCTTTAAATCTCGCTGGCAAGATGGGCAGTTAATTGACAGTGGATTGAACTACGATGAGCTACCAGTTATTGCCGAGGTCTTTATTAGCGTTTGGGAACAGTTTAACCACAAGCGTATTGTCTATCCCAAAGGTGCTTTAGATTCAACATCTAACCGAAGCAAAAGACATAAGTAGAGTAAAGGAATAATCTAGATCGATCCAACAGATCCGAAGATCCGATCGGCTAGGCTTTTCGTTATTAATCGACTATCTTAATTTTGTAATTATTCCATCGACGTTAAATATGAGTAAGAAAATATTAAGGCAAGAAGCTCATTTAAATCAGGCTCATGCTAGTCTACAGCAGGCGATTTCCTGGTATTCTGGCTTTCGTCGCCATGGCAATTCTCCCCCTGATGCTCGTCTCCAAGCTTGCGTCAAACAAGATCTACAGTCTTTGCAGAGCGCACTGGATAAGCTAGACAGCAAAGCAATTCGCATCACCACCTTTGGTTTGGTTAGCTGCGGTAAATCATCCTTAATCAACGCTCTTTTAGAAGAAGAAGTAGTAGCCACTGGACCACTTCACGGCGTTACTCAATCTTTAACTATCTTACATTGGGATCCTTTCCCAGATCGGGGACTCAATGTCGAGTTGATCGATACTCCTGGTTTGGATGAAGTTGCAGGAGAAGCCAGATCGACTATGGCGAGGCAAATTGCCCAAAAATCAGATCTAATTTTGTTTGTAGTAGCAGGAGATATTACTCGAACTGAGTACGAGGCTTTGTGCGAATTGAGAAGTACCCAAAAGCCGTTGATTCTGGTCTTTAATAAGGTCGATCTCTATCCCGATCGCGATCGCCAACAGATTTATCGCCAACTGCAACAGCTAAACGCAGAGCAGAGTATGGGTGGTCTACAAAATCCGATCGCACCTCATGAAATTGTGATGGTAGCTGCCAAGCCTCAGCCAATACAAGTAAGAATAGAAGCCTCTGACGGTAGGATTGAAACTAGTTGGGAACACCCAGAACCCCAAATTGAAGAATTACAGGAGGCAATAGCACAAATTCTGCAACAGGAGGGTAAATCTTTACTAGCGTTAAATGCTCTGGTGCAAGCTAGAGATGCCGAACTAAATATTGCTCGCAAAACGATCAAACTGCGTCAGCAAGAAGCGCGAGAAATCATTGATCGCTATGCTCGTTATAAAGCGATCGCCGTGGCTGCTAATCCGATTATTGTCTTGGATTTGATTGGTGGTCTAATAGCAGATTTGACCTTGATTCGCTCTTTATCAAAGCTATATGGCTTACCGATCACTACTTACGAGGCAGGAAATCTATTACGCAGAATTATCGCTAGTTCTGGAGGCTTGCTGCTAGCAGAACTAGGCAGCAGCTTGATGTTAGGAGTCGGTAAAAGTGGCGCGATTGTGACTGGTGGGTTTAAAAGTTCTGGAGCATTGGGGGCTTATTTATTTACTGCTAGCATACAGGGGGCGATCGCAGGATACGGGACTTATGTAATCGGTAGAGTTGCCCAAGTATATTTAGAACAAGGCTGCACTTGGGGAGAAATGGGAGCTTCGACCTTAATCAAAGAGATTTTATCTCAGGTTGAACCAAATACAATCATTTATCGTTTAAGACAAGAGTTATTACGGCAAATGGTTTAAGGCGAAATAATAATTGAGTTGTTAGTTGTTAGTCGTTGGTCGTTGGTAGGGCTAAAAAAGATTTTGGTTCAGTCGATGATACCTTTGGTTTTTTTTGGAATGACTATAGTAGCAATTTATTATTCTATCGATCGCAATACAGAACCAGCAAATTCTATCGCCTGTTGGGGTGTTGATATTTTTGATTCGATATGAGCTATTTGAATCTCCGTGAGCAATTTGCCGATCAGGGGCGAGGGTTTGAGATTCAATTCGCGGATTAAATCGTTACCCGTAACCAGAGGCTGGGGATAAGCAACCCGATCGCTGGGATCTAAATAACGCTGCACTAAAGGAATGATCATTGCTAGAGATACTCCCGTCGCGATCGCCCTAGCGATCAAGATAGGAAAAATATCTTTAACTTCTAAAAACCAAAAATACTGTTCTCGTAAATTCATCTGCTCGGTCATTTGCTGCAACTGAGGGAGAGATTTGACGGTTTTGGTTACAGCCTTGATTTGAGCGCGGGAATACTTAAGTTGAGTTAACTCAGCTTCTGCGGTAGCAGGTTCTAGGGCGACCAGGGTAGCTAGTTTGGCGAGTATAGTTAATTCCGAGGTATCCTTGACGGAAGAGAAGCGTACACCAGACTTCAGACAAAACTCAATCCCCCGTTCTATAGTGCCTAACTGCTCTATTTTTGCTCGATCGATAGTGGGTAACCAAAACTGTAATAAACCCTCTTCTATAGCCGATATCAGCCATTTGTTTCCCTGTGGTGCAGTAAAGATATAGTTTAATTCAGCTTGAACTCTTTCAGCAGCAACAGTTTTTAATAGAGCGCAACGTTCTTTGATAGCTATTTTGGTTTCGGCTTCAATTGTAAAGTCTAATTGTGCTGCCTGACGGTATGCCCTTAGCAATCTTAAAGGATCTTCCTCTAGATTTTCCGAGGAAACCATGCGTAAAATTCCCTGCTTGAGATCGCTCAATCCTCCCAAAGGATCGATTAGTTTTTGTGATTGTACATTGTAGGCGATCGCATTAATAGTAAAGTCTCGTCTTCTCAAATCCTGTTCCAGACTCGCTCCTTCTTGTTGGGCTAAATCTAAAGTTCCTTGAGGAAACACTACTCTGGCAATCTCTCTCTCTCGGTCTAGAACCACAAAGCCACCATGATAAAAATTGGCAACCTGTTGAGCCGTGGCGATCGCTTTTTTAGGTAAGACAAAATCTAAGTCGATCGGGTTTCTATAGCGTTGCAACAAGGCATCTCGTACTGAACCTCCAACTAAATAAGCACAAGAGGGTAATTGCTTTAAATCGCAAGGAAGATCTACAGTCGCCAAATATGACTTGATTTGTTCTACAACCATTTAAGTTTGTTTAAATAAATTTCAATATGTTGCCCCGTTTGTTAGATTAACAATTAAAGCACGAAGCTCAGTTGGAAAAATATGTGTATCTGTATTAACTGCCACTATGTCGATCGCTGCCAAACTTACAATGCGGTAGAAACACAACATCAACAACCTCATTTAACCGAAAATCCTACTTTCGAGCCAATTGAACCCAGCATCAATGTTAATATTCGCACCCAAGGCGACACCATTGAAATGGAATGGGATGTAGTAGGCTGCCAAAGCTTTGTTCAAGAAACAGGCAAATGGTCGAAGTTACGCCCAGGTGAGGCTGTACCAACGTAGTGGACTGACACGCCTTAAATGTTGCGTAATTAAAGTCCACAGATAAACACAGATAAACACAGATGATTTGCTTGCTTACCAACAAATGATTGGGTTGTTGAGATGCAGCAGATAGTCCTTAGTTTTTCCCGCTCGTTTATTGCACTATTTGAGCTGTGTCAGTCCAGTAGTTAAAGTTAGTCTGCTTGGTAAATCACTTAATAATTTTAATCTCCAAAGCAACTGTAGGTAACGCGAAGAGAACCAATGATAATCTCTAGTTGACCTAGTTTTCGCTTGTGCTGTTGTTGACACTCTTACCAGATTCGCGCCAAGATAAGAATCAGGGTTAATCTTCGTTAAGACTTTGAATGTCAACTGAGCTATTTACTTTAGATACTTTGCAAGAACTGGCTCGCCTTTATGGTTACTGGGCGGTTTTTGTCGGGATTGCTGTAGAAAATATGGGAATTCCTTTGCCTGGAGAAAGCATCGTCATCGTTGGCGGTTTTCTAGCAGGAAGTGGAGAATTGAACTACTGGCTAGTTTTGAGTAGTGCGATCGCTGGAGCTGTTTTAGGAGACAATTTCGGTTACTGGGTCGGTAGAGTCGGGGGCTGGCAGCTTTTAGTTAGGGTAGGAAGCATTTTTCGGATTCAAGAGCAACAGTTGGAGCAAGCAAAAGACCGCTACAGTAATAATGCTGCTCGTGCTGTTTTTTTTGGTCGTTTTATTACCTTATTAAGAATTTTTGCTGGTCCTTTGGCTGGTATTACTCAAATGCCTTATCGACAGTTTTTACTTTGTAATCTTGGTGGTGCTGCCGTTTGGGCAACTACCATCGTCAGCATTGCTTTTGTTCTCGGACAAGCAGTTTCTTTGGAACAAATTGTTAGCTGGATTGCTCAGGCAGGAGTAGCTGCCCTGTTGTTAGTAATCGCCATCGCCTTAACTCCAATTGTTTGGGAGTATGGACAAAAAAAGCTATTATCAAAAGACTAAAGACAATTTAGGAAGAAAGTGGGTTTTAAATCGGCTACCCACCGTACTCAAGTTTTTTAGCTGATCAGAGTATCTTTGGCGTTCTTGGGCAGTAGTTTGGTTTTTGGTTGATTCTCCAGGTAGTCCCACTGCATCTCATCAGATTCTGATTCAATTTTGACCAAAATTTGGGGACCAGAGATAGCCAAGCGAAAAATCATGCCGTCCAAAGCTGGGGTTTGCTCAATCGGCTTCCCCTCAACGTAGGTACCGTTGGGGCTTAAGTTAATAACCTGCCATGATGCACCCGTGTTTCTGATTTCAACATGATGGCGAGATACGACAGCACTATAAAGTACTACCTGATTATCTGTTGCACGACCAATTCTGATACTTGGTTCGTTATTAAACGTCCAGCTTTGAATTGCTACTGATTGAAGAGGATGTAATAAAGTTAATGTGATCACAAATCTGTCTCCAGCATTGATATTTTAAGTTTCCAAAAAACAGATTTCTGTTTCTAATAGATTTAAAACATCTTTATATCTGTCGCACTTTAATTGGGAAAGTACAAACATCGTCAAATTTAGATCAATACTAGCCGATAGCAACAATTGTGTCCCTTTTTTTCTTCAATCGGACAACAAAGCTGTGAAATGCAACAAAATGCTAACGCCAATTTTTGTTTTCCAAGTCTCTTAGCTGGCGTTCTAAACGATCAATCCGTCCCCGTAGTTCATCCATTTCTGCCTGACGGGGAACTCCTAAATCTTGCAGCATATTTTTCATTTGTCGCTCTGCTTGCTTTTGAACACCGCCTGATTCAGTATTAATTTGAGACATTAAATCGTCTACAAAAGATTTTGCTTGTTCGGGATTAATTTTTCCATCTTTTACCCACTCGTCGCTAACTTCTCTGATTTTTTCTGCCACCAAAGAAGTTGTACCTACACCAAGCATCAATAGTTGTCTGAGCCAGTCTTTACTGTCCATTGTCTTATTTTCCTAGGTTTATTTACTATGCTATTAAATCGTAGAATAGCCCAATATAAATATTATCGATCTTTTTGCAAAATTATATGGTTATTGAATGGCTCAAATTTCGAGTAGATTCTCAATCACGAGAGCGTTTCATTCAGCAAGATGAAGCAATTTGGACTGCTTCCCTGTCAACTTACCCTGGTTTTTTGGGTAAAGAAGTTTGGATTGAACCCAACGCCCCAGGTCGAGTAATTTTTACTATCCGTTGGCAAACAAGAGAGCAGTGGAAATCAATTCCTGCTGAAGACTTGGCGAAGATTGAACAAAGATTTTCTGCCGTTATGAAGAAAATGAATATTGATTATAAAATGATAGAAAGTAAAGAGTTTCAGATTCGTAAGTTTCCTGCTAAACAGTAACTAGCCATCTCTTCTCATCCTCGATTTAAATAATGCCTAGCTGCCCCAAATGCAAACAGCCTGTAGATTCACAGGCAGTAACTTGTCCTTACTGTAATAATCCTTTAAAAGCTTTTGGTCATCCTGGTATACCCCTGTATCAGTCAGCAGGGGATTCTTGGCTGTGCGATCGCTGTACCTATCATTTGGATGATACCTGTAATTTTCCTCAACGTCCCTATGCCAAAAGCTGTACTATGTTTCACGATGCTTCTCTGCCTTTGGTGGCAGAAGAGCCACCTGCTAATCAACTAGGCTGGATGGGAATTAAGAATTGGTTATATCGCCATCGAGGAATCATGGCGATCGCCTTGATTATCTTAGCCAGTATCATCATAGCTATGTAATAGTTTGAGCTTTTAGTTAAAAGCTGTTAAGGTCATGTAACTTTTGCTTTTGACTCTTTAAGTTTTCTTGTCCAGCCTTGCTGCCGATTCTAATGCTGCTTTATTTCTCGCTCTTTGGGCATATTGCCGTAGATGCTTGATATCCATCCCGCTAAGAATACTTAAGTCCTCTAATTCTATTCCTCGCATCAACATCTCGACACACCAGGTTTGTCTTGCCCGATTGATGGTGGGAACTTTTCCTTGAGGAGTTAATAGATCTGCGGTTAGATTTTGCCAAATTGTTTGTAGTTCGGCTTCTGTAATTGCTTTGCCTGCATCGTTAATAAAAATTGCCGACTGCTCATCTTTACGACTCTTGAGCCACTGAATCAAAGGATTGATGCTAGTCGTTCCATAACGATAGCCCATTACCCAGTGATTGAGGGGTACTTGTCGCTCTACACCATAATTAACCTGTAAAATATGTTGCTGTGGTTCTACTACCGAATGCGATCGCTGTAGGTGTAAGACTTCTGAGGCGGATAAGCCAGCACCAAATAGGACATAGATTAAAGCATATTCTTGCTTGCCCGTTTTTTTTGCCTTGCGGAATAGCGATCGCACTAAACTAGCAGGCAGATCGGCTATTTCTTCGGTTTTCACCTTGACAATGCTAGTTTCGGCAATCTTGGGGCTAGATGAGGTAAAAGCCCCCTGTAAAAATAAGCTAACTATACTGTCTAAAAAAAGGTCTTGTTCTTCCCAATAGTTATAGCCTTCGGTACTCGATTCAACCACAAAATAACCCAAGAGCAAAAAATTGAGCAAGTTGACTATCTGTTCGCCAGTCAAATTGCTTTCTAGATTTTCTGTGGCGATCGCTTCTTCTAAGTACTCAGCCACATAACGATTGGCTTCACTCAAACCTTTACCCAATGCTATCCGATTTTCTATCGGATAATTGCCTGCTTCTCCCACAATCGAACGAACTAAATCTGGTGCTTTGTCTAAAGTACGCAAGCTTTCCCTAGCATATTCCTGCAAGAATTCTGCTACATTGTCTTTGCCATTAGCTTGTTCTATCAGAGCATGAACCAATTTAGCAAATACTGCCGAATCTTCAATTACTGCTAAAAGCAAGCGGTACTTGTTGCCAAAGTTGCGAAACAGGGTAACTTCGTTCACCTGGGCGCGTTCTGCGACGGCTTTGGTAGTAGTTTCCGTAACGCCTCTTTCGGCAAATAAATCTAAGGCAGCTTCTATTAGTCGTGCTTTAGTAGACTTTCGGGGACTAGACATAAAGATTAGGTCGATATTCGGGCAAACTCAGTAATGCTAAACAACTATGGACAGATCAGAATCAGCAAAGCCTCATTATCATCTATCCTGATTTGATCAATCTTACTTTGTATCTATTTTAGATAGATAAACTTCTTTGGCAGCTCAAAGTTTAAGCTAATCTAAAAATAATGTAAGTACCGCTTGCACCAAAAATCAAAAATTGTTAGACTGAGAAATGTAAGCGTCACTTGCAAAAGTTATTTGAGACTGTATTAGCGAGAATCTTCTAGGCTATGCTAGGGCGCAATTCCCCAGGTTCAAGCAATCTATGACTTTACAACATTTTTAGGACGAATTTAACAATGACACAGCAATTAATTGCTCCCAAGGTACAGCCATCGACTCAACCAGAAGAAAAGTTAAAACTTGACTGGGTTAATATTGTTTTCTTTGGTTCTTTTCATGTGATAGCACTGTTGGCAGCACCTTGGTTTTTTTCCTGGTCTGGTTTAGGTGTAGCAGTTTTCCTTCACTGGCTAACTGGTAGTATCGGGATCTGCTTGGCATACCATCGCATCCTAACTCATCGTAGTTTAGAAGTACCCAAATGGCTGGAAAGAATCTTGGTTACCTGTGGCGCACTGGCAATACAGGGTGGTCCTATTTTCTGGGTAGCGGGACATAATCTGCACCATGCCCATACTGAAAATAATGATAAAGACCCATACTCGGCGAAAAGAGGCTTTTGGTGGAGTCACATGGGTTGGTTGATGTATAAGCAGGATAAATATTTCAACTACGACCAATATAAGAAATACGCACTCCGAGTTGATCGAGATCCTTACTATCGCTGGTTAAACAGCAATTTTATTCTGTTGCAGATTATTTTGGGTCTGGCTTTGTATGCTTTGGGCGGTTGGTCTTGGGTTGTCTACGGCGTTTTTGTTAGAGCGGTAACTTTGTGGCACTGTACCTGGTTTGTCAACAGCGCGACACACTTTTGGGGTTACAAAAACTTTGAGTGTGAAGATGGTTCTCTAAACCTCTGGTGGGTAGGTTTACTCGCTTATGGTGAAGGTTGGCACAACAACCACCACTTTAATCCTCGTGTTGCCAAAGCAGGGCAACGTTGGTGGGAAATAGACGCTACTTGGGGAGCAATTCGAGTATTGCAAAGTTTGGGATTGGCTAAGAAAATAGTGTCTTAACAAACAACTTACATTATAAAAAATAAAGCGATCGCCTTAGTTTATAGGGCGATCGCTTTTCAGTTGGTAATTCAGATCATGAGATTGTCAACTCTTAACAAAATAATTTCTTGTTCCTTTAGCATCCAAAGCAGTTCCCAAGCGATTGAGAGCATGAACATAGGCTGCGGTACGGAGACTTATTGAGAATTCCTGACTGATGTTCCAGGTTTCTTCTGCCTCTTGGCGCATTTTCATTTTCAAACGTTGATTGACTTCTTCTAATGTCCAGTACCAACCGCTACGATTTTGTACCCACTCAAAATAGCTCACGGTAACGCCTCCAGCATTAACCAGAATATCGGGAAAGATATAAACACCTTTTGAGTTGAGAATTTCATCGGCATCCGAGCTAACTGGACCGTTAGCTACTTCAAAGATATACTTAGCTTTAACATTCGCTCCGTTGTCTTTAGTTATTTGATTTTCTAGGGCTGCGGGAATTAGGATATCTACATCCAAAGCTAGCAATTCTTGATTAGTAATAGTCTGGTGTTCCACAATACTGCATACAGTATCCTGACAATATACAGCTTTCATTTCGCGACTCTGATCTTTGTGTTCTTTAACGCTGGCAATATCCAAACCTTGAGGTGCATAAATACCGCCCTGAGAATCGCTGACAGCAACTACTTTGTATCCCGCCTGTGCCAATAATGCTGCTATGGCAGAACCTGCATTACCAAAACCCTGAACCGCGACAGTAGTTTCTGAAGGGGTCAGCTTGAATTTAGGTAACATAGTTTGAATTACAATAAATGCCCCCGTTGCCGTCGCCGTATCTCTGCCTTTACTACCTCCTAACTCTAAAGGCTTGCCTGTTACTACTCCTCGACATAACTTGCGCTGAATAATGCTGTATTGATCCATCATCCAACCCATAACCGTTGCATTAGTATAGACATCGGGAGCAAGAATATCAACATCTATCCCAATAGCATCGGCGATCGCATCTATATAACCGCGACTCAATCTTTCCAACTCTGCCTTAGACAATTCTTTGGGATTAACGGTAATACCTCCCTTAGCACCACCAAAGGGTAAATCTAATAAAGCACATTTAAAAGTCATCCAAAAAGCTAGTGACTGCACCTCATCTAGACTGACATGAGGATGATAGCGAACACCCCCTTTTCCCGCACCTCTGGTGTCCTCGTAACGTACACGATAGCCAGAAAATACTTTTAGCCTGCCATCATCCATCCTTACAGGTATAGAAACGCTCAGGCTTGTCTTGGGATGCTGTAAACGAGCGATCGCATCTTCCGATATATTGACGTATTTTAAAGCTCGATCTAATCTTTTACTCGCATCAGATAGTAAAGAAGCGGTATCGTCTTGGTGTTGCATCCTATTCCTCAAGTTTGCCGATCACTATTGTTCTAACTTAAGGTTTTACGGCTACTCGCTTTTAAGATTGTGCTTATTTTTAATCTTTATTCATCAACCAAGTCAGAAAAAATTTTGGTAGATACGACCATCTTAGAAATAAGAAGGTTTAATAAGGTGGAGGTACTCAAGAGATTTTTATGAGGTTTAGTCAGTGAATACACCTGGACATTATATTCTCAATTTAGCTTTGCTAGGAAATGTTGCTCCGCAAAATCTTGGCGCGATCGCTATCGGGGCAATGCTTCCCGATGTTCCGATCTTTATTTTTTACTTCGTTGCCAAACATTTTTATAAAATGCCCGAAGGTAAAATTTGGTCAGAGGCTTATTACGAACCTTTGTGGCAAAATATTGTCGCCCTATTTCATTCGATTCCTCTGGCTTTGATTGGTGCAGTTGTTTTCTACTATCTAGACTGGAAGCTAGGAATCATCTTATGTGTCAGTATGGTATTTCATTCCCTGTTAGATTTGCCAGTACATAACGATGATGCTCACCGTCACTTTTTCCCTTTGAGTAATTATCGTTTTATCAGTCCCTTTTCCTATTGGGATATCAACCATCACGGCAAAATTGTCTCCTTAGTCGAGATGGCTTTAGTCTTAGCAGTTAATCCAATAGTAATCAGTTTGCTTGATTCACCCTGGACAAAGGGAATTGTGATTGCGATCGATCTGTTTTATTTACTTGGCTACTTTCGCTTTTACCTATTTACTTAAGAAACCGCAGCATTAGTTTTATCTGACACCTCGTCGGTTTTATTAAATACCGCAGCAGTAATAATATGGGAAAGTAAGCCTACAGGACCAAAAAACAGGCACAATATCAAAGAATGAATCGTCCAGACCTGCTTTTCTTGTCCTTGCCAATAAATCCATCTCCCAACAAACAAATCCATCACTAGAAAGTGCATCCATCCTGCACCCGCAGCACCTTCTTCACCAAAAAAGCGAGCGATATCTGTCAGCTGAGGATTGGCTAAAGCAGCAGCAGCATCGGGATCGGCTGCGGTGGTAACTATTAGATAATAAATATACGCACCGATTAAGGGTAAAAAGGGCAAATAAGAACCCATCACTTTTTTGGTAACGTTCCATTTAGGGAACAAAATCATAATTGTCCAAAATGGCAAAATATAAAGATTGGCTAGAGCGAATAATTGATTAAAAGTCATGGGATTTCTTTTCAAAAACGACTGCACTAGGGCAAGAGCGACTTGCTGTTTAGAACAAAAATACCATAGTCATAGGCGATCGCACAAACATCAATTTGTTTGAATCAACTTAATCTGGGAACTACATTCAAAAAGCTTGAATCCATTCTTTAACTTCATATTCAGTCCAAATGACGTTTTGCCAGTAGGGATCGGATTCGATGAGCTGGCGAACATGGTCTTCTGCTTCGGCTTGATAGATCCCAAAAACCTTGGTATTGTCTTTAGTCGGTCCTAAAGTAATTAATATTCCCCGTTCTTGTTGCTTTGCCAGACCATCCAAGTGGGCTTGACGATAGGGAGTGCGTTTTTCTAGGGCATTGTCGCAGTAACTTCCCCAGATAATGTATTTAGGCATAGTGTCTTAATTTAGCGAGCAGTTTATCTATTATTGACATAAATCCTTACCCCAGTCTTGATGACCGCGATTGATCCGACATCTAAACTGTTGTCCAGCCCAAATTACTTGCCATTGTTCGGCAGCTTCATCACCATAGGGAGCAAGTTCAACTAAATAACGAATATCTGCTACGGAATCATCCAGTAGATTAGTTTGAGTAATCGTTACAGTCGCTAGGTTGTCGCAAGGATAGTCTAGTTCGACTTCTTGTTTGGTTTCGACTTCTGACTCTCGATCCTTTAAGCCCAATGCAGATAAAGCGATCGCTATGGGATCTTGACCGATGGGTGAGGAGCGATCGCCCCAGTATTCGGTAATAGGAATAGAGCGGTAGTTTGCTCTGGTATTTGGTAGTTTTGTTAGCTGGGCAATATTGTTGGCATGACCATCAAGAGTATTTAGCCAAGCTGGTGCTTCATCTAGTTGCCATAGTTGAATCTGATTAGTTGGTTTTGGTTCTCCCACATTAGCATCCACCGTCGCTATTACTTTGCCATCGGGACTAAATCTAATTGTGTCAATTTCTGTATTTGAGGAAAAAACACGAGTTAGTACTGCATTTTCCCATTCTGAAACTAAACGCTCTGGAAAATTGTCGGGTAGGGCTTCTGTAGGGGACTCGACCTGCGCCCCGATTTTTAACTGCAAGCTTAGAGCGATCGCCATAGCGACCCAATATGGAAAACAATGCCGATTAATCACCGATATTTCTACTCCCTATTTCTCGATCGCGAGAGCAATATAAAACCAGCAGACAAAACAAACCCGTTCCTACTAAGTACTTAATTATATTAGGAATTACGGGACTAGGAGAAAAGAAACCTTCAATAGTTCCTGCGATAATCAACATCGGGATAATCCCAAATAGAAGTTGTGCTGCTTTGATGCTGTTTAATTTTAGAGCATCGAGTCGTCGATACTTACCTGGAAAGATCATCGCTTTACCAATTAGTAAACCCGCACCGCCAGCTAGAAAAATAGCGGGAAGTTCCAACGAACCGTGAGGAAAGACAAATGCCCAGAAGGGATAAGCCAAATTATTTTTTCCTACTAAAGTAGCGATCGCGCCAATTGATAAACCATTTAATCCCATAATAAAGATGGTATAGAGTCCTGCGGTAATTCCCCCTGCGATCGCGCCAAAAGAAACCGAAAGATTATTGATGGTAATACTACTTGAGGCTAACGGTTCGATTCCGACAATTGAACCCATCCAGAGTTCTCCGTCTTCTTCTACGATTTGGATTATATGTTCGGGGACGGTGATCGCAACAAATACGGGGTCGCGCCAAGCATACCACCAGGCAATCAGTGCCATGAGAAAAAAGATTCCTGTGGCGATCGCAATATATTTCCAACTTTCTCGAACTACTCTAGGAAATCCCCAAAGGTAAAACTCTTTAACCTGTTGCCATTCTTGACGTTGCGAACCCTGATAAATTTGATTGTAACCGCGAGAAGTTAGCTTTTGTAAGTCTTGAGTCAGCATACTGCCGACTTTGTTGGTACGCGCCCTGGCTAAATCTGCCGAAACCGAACGATAGAGGCTGGCTAAATCTTTTATTTCCTTGGCAGCGAGAGATTTAATTCCTTTCTTCTCTGCTTGCTGTAGCAACTCATCCAAACGCTTCCAATTTGGTTCTCTTCTGGCAATCCACCGTTGAACATTCATAACGTTTTGCTTAAAACTAAGTCAGTTATAGCAGAAGTAGTTAGTTGTTAGGGGAGCCACCGCATATAGCGAAGTGTATCCCTTTAGGGATGGTGACGTTGTTGGTTGTTAGTTGTTAGTTGTTAGTTGTTGGAAACAACAAACCGCTGCGAGATGATGGTATCAGACAGATCTAAATAAGTTCATCTGAACTAAAAAAACGCTAAGATAAACAACGGAAAAGCATCTAATAACTCATGTCCGATTTAATACTTTTTTGGCATCGTCGCGATTTACGAATTTCCGATAACCTGGGACTGTCAGCAGCAACCCAACAGACTTCTAAGCTAGTCGGTTTGTTTTGTTTAGACCCTGGTATTCTCGACGGAGATGATATTGCACCAGCCAGAGTTACCTACATGATTGGCTGTTTGTCTGAGTTACAAAAAAATTATCAAAAGTTAGGCAGTCAACTGCTAATTATTCAAGGTAAACCCGAAACAGCCATTTCTCAGCTTGCAGCAGCACTTGAGGCAAAAGCAGTCTTCTGGAATCTGGATGTCGAACCCTATGCCAAAAAACGCGATCGCGCCGTCAGCGATGCCCTAAAAGAACAAGGTATCGGGGTAAAAAACTTTTGGGATCAGCTATTGCACGCCCCAGGAGATATTCTAACCAAGTCTTCCGATTCACCTTACAAGGTTTATACTCCGTTTTGGCGTAGCTGGAGTCAGCAAGATAAACCAGGTGTCACTCAAGAGATCGATAAGTTAGCAGGTTTATCCAAGTCGGAAACCAAAACGGCGGAGAAAGCAGGGGCGATCGCTCTACCTTCTGCCAAAGATTTAGGTTATGAATGGGACACTCCTTTGTTAACATCGCCAGGGGAAACCGCAGCTAAAGACAAGCTAGAAGAGTTTTGCGATCGCGCTATTTATAGTTACGACGAAGATCGTAATTTTCCCGATCTAGATGGTACATCTCAGTTAAGTGCTGCCCTCAAGTTTGGGGCGATCGGCATTCGTACCGTGTGGCAGGCAACTCTAGATGTTTTGGATGATTGTCGTAGCGATGAAGCCAAAGAAGGAGTAATAACTTGGCAAAAAGAACTAGCCTGGCGAGAATTTTATCAACACTGTATGTTTTTCTACCCCGAACTAGCAGAAGGTTCTTACCGCGACGAATTAAAAGACTTTCCTTGGGAAAACGACGAAGCCAAATTTCAGGCATGGTGTGAAGGAAAAACGGGTTATCCTATCGTCGATGCAGCAATGCGACAGCTAAACGAAACTGGCTGGATGCACAACCGCTGTCGGATGATTGTTGCCAGCTTTTTAACCAAAGATCTAATTATCGACTGGCGTTGGGGCGAAAAATACTTCATGCAAAAACTCTACGATGGAGATTTGTCAGCTAATAATGGTGGTTGGCAGTGGAGTGCTTCTAGCGGGATGGATCCCAAACCCCTACGTATTTTCAATCCCGCTTCCCAGGCTGCCAAATACGATCGCGATGGCGAATATATTCGTCAATGGGTATCGGAAATAAGCTCGATGGATACAGAATACTTAGTAACGGGCAAAATCCCCCCAGAAGAAAGAGAAAGTTACGGTTACCCCCAGCCAATCGTCGATCATAAGCAACAGCAGCGGAAGTTCAAAGAACTATACAAGCAGCAGAAAGATTAGAATAATTTCGCTTAGATCAGAAATTCTCCAATGCCGAACTTTATTCAAACTCTTTTCAAACCTTTTCCTTACAATGTTTTCTACAGCCTTTTGCACAACTAATTAATACATAGCACAATTCAACTTGTAGAAAAGCCGATCCATCCATCTGCGTTCATCTGTGTTTATCTGTGGACGCTATTTTAATTGTCTTAGGAGGTTGCAAATATCCACGATCAATTCCAGCAACAAATAAAAGAAATCATCGAACTTATCAAGCAAAACAATTAAACTCACTCAAATCTAGCATTAAATCACAGCCCGAACTTCTGTCGCAAAAACTCGGTAAAAAGCCTAATCTTAGTATTCAAATGCCGATTTAAAGGATAGATCAGACAGAGAGAAAGTGCTGGTGGTTGGTAGTTGGGTAAGACGATCGCCAGGGTTTCTCGATCTAACTCCTGTTGGATAATAAAGGTGGGTAGTAAAGCAATTCCCAAACCCCGTACTGCTGCATCTCTCAATACTTCCCCATTATTAGAACAGAGCGTTCCTTTTACCGTTACTCGATACTCTTGTTCTCGATCGCTCAACTGCCATTGGTTTCCCGTAACAATTTGTCCATAATGCAGACAAGAATGCTCTGTTAACTCCTCAGGATGTTGGGGAACACCGTGTTTGGCTAAATAAGTAGAAGAAGCGCAAAGAACTCTGGCAACGGGGGCGATCGCCTGACAGACCAAACTAGGGGATGTTTCTGGTTGGGAGATTCTAACAGTTAGGTCGTAGCCTTCAGCAATCGGATCGATCAAGCGATCGTCTAGGGTTAGCTGTACCTGCAACTCTGGATATTGCGTGATGAATTCGGCGATCGCCTTTCCCAGATGTAAAGTACCAAAAGACATCGGTGCATTTATTTTAAGCGTTCCTTTAGGTTCTGTTTGTAGCTGAGATACGGCTAGTTCTGCTGCTTCTACCTCCGCCAGAATATTTACACACCGTTCGTAGAAAGCTAATCCCGTTGGGGTAGGATTGACTTGACGAGTGCTACGCTGCAATAGCTGTACCTTTAGCTCATCTTCTAAGTTGATCACCAACTTATTTACTGTCGAGCGCGATACGCCCATGGTTCTCGCTGCTGCTGCAAATCCCCCCGATTCTATTACCTGAGTGAAGGCGCGCATACTGGCAAATTTGTCCATTATTGTAGAATTATTTGAGACAATATGTCTAATAAATATCATATTGTCTTTTATTTAAATCTAATTCATAATAAATATATAGGAAATAAACTAAAGCCAAGGAGGTAAAACTGAATGATTACTATTCGTCCCAAAGATGAAAGAGGCGTTGCTAACTTTGGTTGGTTAGATAGTAGACATACTTTTTCTTTTGGTAATTATTACGATCCTCAGCATATGGGTTTTGCCAGTCTGCGAGTAATCAATGAAGACAAAGTGTTACCCGCTCAAGGTTTTGGTACCCACGGGCATCAAGATATGGAAATTATTTCTTATGTCCTTTCAGGAGAACTAGCACATCGAGACAGTATGGGCAACGGCTCGGTAATTCGCCCTGGGGATGTACAGAGAATGTCCGCTGGTACGGGAGTGAGACACAGCGAATTTAATGCTTCTGATACAAATCCAGTTCATTTCTTACAGATTTGGATTATGCCAGAACAAAGAAGACTACAACCCAGCTATGAAGAGAAAAACTTTGCCTCCGAAGAAAAGCAAGGCAAGTTAAGGCTGGTAGGTTCGCGAGATGGACGAGATGATTCGGTGACGATTCATCAAGATGTCAATCTCTACTTGGCTTCTTTAGCACCAAGCGATCGCCTTACCTATCAAATAGAAGATAGTCGTGCTGTATGGCTACAGGTAACCAAAGGAGCAATTATGGTAAATGAACGCTTGTTGGAAGCTGGAGATGGTGCTGCTATAGTTGACGAAGCTCAGATAGCGGTCGCGGGGAACAGCCAAGATAGCGAAATGTTGCTCTTCGATTTGGCACAATAAACAACCAACGAGGGACAAGGACAACTAGCAATTTGATCAGGTTGTCTGTGTCCCTTCTCCCCGATAAGCTCAAATTGAACCTCGATTAGGGAATAGTAGGGAGTTCTAAATCTTCTGGAGAAAATTCTTCATAATTAGAGACGATTTCCTGTATTTGAGGATTGCTCAAGAACTCACGGGTATCTTCAATTAAGCTCTCTCCCCAGAGGTTATCCTTGAGAAACTGAATATTCGCATAGCGACTATCGAGTTCTAAAGCAGCTTTACCCAATTCAATCGCCCGTTCAACTTCACCCTCGACAAATAGAGCTACGGCTAGTGCCAGCTGGGGTTCTGCCTGTTCGCCATCTACTTCAATCACCGACTGCCATTTTTCCATTGCTTCATCGCGATCGCCCTGCTCGTATTCTACCAGTCCTACGTTGTTTAAGGCGGGCCAAAAAGTTGCTTCTAGGGCATAAGCCTCTTCGTAAGAATCTATGGCATCGTCAAATTCATTTAGCTTAAGATAAGTATTTCCCAAATCGAATAGGGCATCAGGAGCATCGCTTTCTATGTCCAATCCTGCTTCTAGCTTGTCTTTAGCTGTTTCATAATCGCCTTTTTGAAAGTAGGCATTACCCAATCTAAATAAAACGCCTTCCTGTTCTGGGGCTAGGTTCTCTGCTTTTTCTAGAACCTCAATTCCTTGGTCTATTTTTTCTTGCTGAATGTACAAACTGCCTAAAATAAACCAGACTTCATAATTACTAGGAGCTAGTTGAGTTGCCAACTCTGCTCTAGGAAATGCCAAATCGTATTGTTGGAAACGAATTAGTTGTACAGCATCTTGAAGCAGTTGCAACCCTTGTAACTCTAATTTTTCCGAATCTAGTTTGGGTACGTATGGTAATACAGCTTGCCCTCTGACTGGCAAAGATATGCTAGAAATGCCAGCGCAAGCTATTAAAGAAATTAACCAGTTTTTAGACACAGCAACGTTTCAATTTTAAATTATCAATATTCACAAGTTACTGCATTGTCTTGCCGAACGGCAAATTTTCTTAAATTTTACCAGCGATCGTAACAGGCTTGTTCGTTACACACTGGAGTGAATCTTGGTTCTGCTACTCCTGAAATATCTCCTCTAAATTCCGTTTGAACTGCCACTTGACTGGTATACACTTTGTTCACCCCTGTTACTTCCATGGCGATATTTGTCATTCGCTCTAACAGAGCAGAATCGGCAATAGTTCCTTTGAGAACTATGGCATCGCCTTCTTGCGCCACATAAACGCTAGAAACATCACTTAGTATGGGATCTGCTTCAAACTCTTTAGCTACCCTTTGGGCAATCCCGCTGAGGTTGAATTCGCCATATAAACCAATTCTTTCAGTAGGAATAACGCTTAATTGAAGGTCATTTGCTTGAGCGTAAAGCCTGAGCAAGAACACTCCCAATAGAGGTAAAGATACTAACCACAGTAATGAAATAAGCTTGATGTGCCTCGAATGGGTAGAAAGGTTTTTCCTAATTCTGGGTAATTCTTGTTTACTAATATCTAGACTGCGACGCAGTTGAGCAATTTCTTCTTGCTGTTGACGAACGGCGACTTGCAAGCCTGAGATGGTTTTTTGGGATTTGGCTAGATGTCTGCTGCCGATGTTTTGTCGCGAAGAATAGACTGGAGCTTTTAGCTTGCTCAAAACTACCCCTGAGTCGGTGTAAACCAACAATTTTTCCAACAAACCAGGAGCAATTTGAGTATAACCCTTGTAAATATTGCGAATAGCCCCCGCCAACTCTTTCGTCTCTAAGCTTTTTAGAAGGTAGCCTTTAGCACCCATGGCAAAGGACTTGGTGATATATTCGTCACTATCATAAGAAGTAAAAATTAAGACTTTAGTATTGGGAAAGCGTTCGACAATTTGTCTCGTGGCATTCGCTCCATCCATACCAGGCATTTCTACGTTCATAATTACAATATCTGGCTGCAAAGTTTCTACTTGCTTGATCGCCGTAATACCATTGTCAGCCGTGCCAACTACCTCGATGTCTGTTTCTGGTTTGAGGGAAATTTTCAACGCTTCTCGAACTGACTTTTGGTCATCAACTAATAAAACACGAATCATCTTAAAAATTAATTAAAAAAGTTATTAACTCCACTAGAAACCAGAAACTAACTCGGTATTTTTCGGTACTAGTAATTACCTATATATAATTACCTACGGTTCTTTTCTATGGAAATTTCTTTATCGAATCTTTACGCTGCGAGGTTAGAGATATTTTGTTGGTTAAGATAAATTTGCCATCAAACTACTGAACGTTTTAGATCTATGCAGCCTAACTCCATCGCAGATTGCCACAAATTCTAGATGTCAAATTGACAATATTTATAAAAAGTGTTAGCTCGGACTATACCTCAGACAAATATTTCAGTAAGCTTCTCGGTCAACGACTTCGCTAAGCTCCAGTTAGACTGTATTCTTAGTTTAGCGACGATCGCCTAGCTGTTTACCTTTAACATCTATGTCCAAAGTCTATTGGACTTCACTCCATACTAGATTACATAAAACCCTACGCCAGCGATCGCTTTTACCTTCAAAAGCCAAGATTTTGATTGCTGTATCTGGAGGACAAGACTCTTTGTGTTTGGGTAAGTTACTTTTGGATTTGCGCTCAAAATGGAATTGGCAATTGGCGATCGCTCATTGCGATCATCAGTGGTCAACGGATGCGGGAATTGCCGAACGAGTGTCTCAGGTAGCCGATAGTTGGCAACTACCGTTTTATCTCAAAATCGCCAGGGTTCTCAAAGAAACCGAAGCATCGGCGCGCCAGTGGCGTTATCAGGCTTTGATAGAAATTGCCAGAGAACAGGAATTTAAATATATTGTTACGGGACATACCAAAAGCGATCGCGCCGAAACTTTTTTGTATAATCTTGTCCGTGGTGCGGGGGCAGATGGATTAGCTGCCCTCGACTGGCAACGTCCTCTAGCCGAAGAGATTACTTTAGTGCGTCCAATTTTAAATGTATACCGTCGAGAAACCTTAGCCTTCTGCCATCAGTTCGACCTACCTATCTGGTTTGATGTGGTTAATCAGAACGATCGATATGCTCGTAATCGAATTCGTGGCGAGTTAATTCCCTACCTGCAAAACAATTTTAATCCTCAAGTAGAAAATTCCTTGGCTCAAACTGCGGAATTGTTACGGGCAGATGTAGAATATTTGGAATCCCTCGCCCAGCAACTTTTGCAGCAGGCGCGAGTAGCCGACAGCTACAGGCTAAATCGCTCGATCTTAAGCAAAGCTCCGTTAGCAATCCAACGTCGAGCAGTCCGTCAGTTTTTGCCCACTGTCATGACCAGACAGCCAAATTTTACCCAAATTGAAGCAGTAGTCAATTTGATTACCGCGCCTAACAAAAGCCGTACTTCTACTCTACCAGGTGGGGCGATCGCTGAAGTTGCTGGAGAATGGATTGTTTTTGAGCAACAAGATACAGTAGGTAACAGTTAAATCTAATCGTCCATTTGCCAGGGTTGGGTAAGATTACCTTCATCCAAAATTTTCTTAGGACGCAAGATCAATACCAGTTGACCGACAATTGGCTCTTGTGGTTCGGTTTCAAACCAGCGTAGTTCTAACTTGCCCTCTATTTCCACGACAAAATAGCTATTAACGTCCCAATTTTTGCTGGCACGATCCAAAATTACCAAAACTTCTTCGACTTTTCCCCCCAGAAATTTGGGTAGAAGATCGCTGGGACATAAATAAGCTACGGGATCTTCTGCTTTTAGTACTACCTGCCACCCAGGAATCGGCACATAAGTACCGCGATCGACCGTTATCTGGCTGAAGGGCTGTTGGATGTCTACCCGATCTACCGCTACTATTTCTTGGCTATTGAGGGGATAGGAGCCAGCTAAGGGGACAATACGGGGTAGTTCTTCTTCTACTTCCAAGCGATAGATAGGCAGCAGGGGTTCGGCGACACTTTTAACCACGCTAAAATCGCTTAAGAGCTGTTCGATCGCCGATCTGGCAGTAGCAGAGTGAGCAAACTTTAATCCCTGGGCAATTAAGCGCGATCGCTGTTGTAAATCTTTTTGACTCTTGGCTCGTTTCCAAGATAAATAAGCTACCCAGTCGCCAGGATGCTCGGTAAAAGCTTCTGGCAATTGCGACATCCGTGACACATCTTTGATTGCCTTTGCCACTAAATGCGCTCCATCTACGTCAATTCGCTTATCGTAAGCCAACAAACTAGCGTCTACCCGTTGCTTTTGGTTGAGTACCCGAAACTCATATAATACATCGCTGCGAGGACCTTTAAAATAAGCCAAAATTTCGGGAGCGACGTTTGCCTCCACTAAATTATCAAACACTTGAGCAGCGACAATCACCAAATTCTGCTGGCTGTTTTGAAATCCAGTGTCTTCAAAAATCTGTTGGGTACTATATCCAGCCTGTTGTAGCTTTTGGCAGGTTTGCCCCCACTCTACCCAAGTACCTTCTTTGTGTAGTAGCGATCGCATCAACTCTTGTGCTGCTGCTTCTGATATTTTTTCTTGGCTATCCTGTGGAATATTATTCATCTTAATTTTAGTCTCGCGCTTCTAAGAATTCTTTATCTCCGATGAGAGTGAGTTAGAGAATGAGGCACTTCTAACCCGTTAGCTTCCATAAGACTTGTATTGCTCATAATTTCTTCGGGAGTACCATCGGCAACAATTCTTCCCTGGTTCAGCATCACTACGCGATCGCATACCTCAATAATTAATTCTAGGTCGTGAGAGGAAACCACGGTTGTTTCGTGGGAAGATTGTAAAAACTTAATCAATCTACGCCTGGCTCTCATGTCTAAATTTGCGCTAGGTTCATCATACAGGACAATCTGGGGCAGCATCGCCAACACAGCAGCGATCGCCACCATACATTTTTCACCGCCAGAAAGCTGATGAGAAATCCGCTCGGCTAGATGAGTTACCCCAGTTAAAGATAAAGCGGAAGCGATCCGCGCTTTGATTTCCTCTGGATCGAGTCCGATATTTTCTAAGCCAAAGGCAATATCATCTCTTACTGTAGGACAAAATAGCTGATCGCTGGGATTTTGGAAAACCAAGCCAATTTCGGGATTGAATTCCCCTGTTTGTATGGGACGCTCAAACAGTTTGATCTCACCATAAGTAGGTTTTAAAATTCCACAAACTGCTAAAAACAAGCTAGTTTTACCCGCACCATTGGCTCCAATCAACCCCACGCTTTCCCCTGAAGCAATCTCTAAGTTAATATCTGTTAGAATTGCTCTTTCTTGTTCATAACTAAAGCATAGATTTCTCAGAGAAACTGCTTTGGTTTTAATAGATAATTGCTCTGCTGTTTCTATTAAGTTTGTCATTAATTCATCCAACAATGTTCAAAAAAATTATGGAAAGCTTGGTAAAATTGCTTCGAGAACAATTAAAAGAATTGCCATGGTAACTACTGTGATTGTCGCTCGTAAACTGTAGCGATCGCTCTGGTCAAATTCAATTTTTTTCTGCTTTTTTTTAGATATTTGGCTACCGTAACCTCGTAGAATCATTGCCTGGTAAATTCTTGAAGACCGCTCATAGCTCCTAATTAAAATACTACCAGTTAATTGAGCAAAAACTTTTAAAGTTCGGCGATTAAAACCTCTAGCTTTAAAGCCTCTTAATTTCATGGCTCGCTGCATAGTGGTTAGCATTTCTCCTAGTTCTTCTAGATAACGATAAGACAACAAAGTCATATCGACAATTACTCTGGGCATACCAAAAGAACGCATCGCTTTAATACTGTTCAAAAACGGAGCCGTACCAAATAAAACTAAGCTCACGGTTAAAATGCAGAAAAAACGCACTGAAATTAAGATTGCCTGCCAACTGCCTTCCTGTTTAATAGTCAAATATCCCAATTGCAAAATTGGCGTGGTTCCTGAGATTAAAGGCAGCAAAATAACTACCGCAAAAATAAACCAGCTAGGATAACGCAATCGCTTAATCAAAAATCCCACAGGGATCTCCGAAAGGCTAAATAAAACCCAGGTAATTATCACCATCAATGGTAATAACCAGATATTTTGAATAACGGCAAAAGCAAAAATCAAACTTAATAAACCTATGAGCTTATAGCCCTGCTGCCAGCGATGTAGGGGAGAATCTAAATAAGCATATCGATCGAGGATTAATTTCATTAAATAACTATAAATTAGTGATTACTACCGCATTTCTGTGTTTGCTAATTAGAGCGCAACTTGTTCACAGTTAAGAGTTTAATAGTTCGGGTTTGACTCTCTCTAAAAAAGAAATCAACATTACGGTAAATACACCTTCAATGACAGCTTGAATACCATAGCCCCCCAAGGAGATAAAAATTGCGGTTCTTTCGGCGTTAATATCCATATCGGGGGAGATATTGGTTACCAGCAGAATAGCAAACATTGTTGCCGATAATAATAATGCTCCTGCACCTGAGGCAAAAGATAAAATGGTAGTCAAAAATGGTTTTTTGTCCCGTAAAAGATGACGCTGTTGAAATAGATAATAAGCTGCGATCGCTGGCGTACCCAAAATGATGGCGTTGACCCCTAAAGTAGACATTCCACCATGCTGAAACATCACTGCTTGAAAAAACAAACCAATTAAGATGGCAGGAAAGGCATAGTAACCTAAAAGCGCGCCCATCAAGCCATTAAAAATTAAGTGGATACTGGTGGGGGGGATAGGAATATTGATTAAAGAAGCGACAAAAAAAGCTGCGGTTAGCAAAGAAGCTTTGGGGATATTTGCTTGAATATCGCGATCGCGGTCGATCTGGCGCAGACATTGCCAGGTAACGCCACCAGTCAAAGCATAACCAGTAATACAAACGCTAGGAGAAAGAAAGCCATCAGGAATGTGCATTGAGAGAAAATTAATCTAGTTTAGAAGACTTGGAACGCGAAAAAAACAAGGCTGTTCCGATAAAACCCCAGACACCAGCTGCTGCCATGACTGCTTTTTGTGCCGAAGTATAATCACTACCATCAGATGACAGCTGAGTAATCGCAGCGTTTTCCGCTTCTTTGCTCACTGGAATACTAGTAATATCGCCATGTCCAGACTGACGCACCTTGACATCCCAATTACCAATATTTTCGGCATTAGTATCGGGGACAAAAGTAAAATTACCAGATTGATCGGTCGTGCCTTTGAGCCAAGGAGTAGTGCGATCGCTTGGAGCATAAATTACTACCTGAGCGTTTGCCATTGGCGTACCATCGTCATATTTTGCTTGGATATTAATCGCGGAAGTTTCGCGATACTCGATATTTGCGCCATGAGCCAAAACTTGTTTGGGTACTGTGGTTAATACCAAGAGACTTAAAATAAAGTAAAGCTTGTTCATAGATTACTGTAGGGCTACCGATCAAAAATTGTAATGTTTTTGAGCAACCTAAATCAGGTTTCTCCTAATTTTCTCAAGAATCTCAACTTTGTTCGAGTTAGCATTAGTTTTCCCATCGTTCTTATTCGGCGGTGCTAACTATGCAGTGTCCTTCGCCAACGTGACCTAAACCAGAAACTGCTTCGGTTAATTGTTGATATTCTTGCTCTGATAGCTGACTGGCTAACTCGGCATCATCAAGCTGTAGCGTTCCATTGCTAGCCAGTTCGGCTAAAGGCTGAAATCCCAAAGCGTCTTGATTTAAAGCATCCTCTGGGGGGGTATCGGCATCACCAAAAATATGATCGAAGTGGAACGTAGCTTCTACCTGTCCTGAAGTGTCTGCTGTTACTATTCCCTGGCGTGATTCCCCCACAAATTCGCCACAGATATACTCCGCTGGCTGATTAAAACCTAAATCAAAATTAATAGTTTGTCCGTCTTTAGTTGCTTGTCCGAGTAGGGCAATAGTATTTCCAGCGATCGGACTATCACCTTCGGCAGTACTTATTTTCCAGGTTAAGGCATTATAAAAACCCGTAGGAACATCAGCTTGGGCAACCACAATTGGTTCTGCATTTGCTTCCCCCGCAGCTAAGTCGGCTGTTGTCGCACCATCAAAAAACTCGATCCTATGTTGATATTCGATACTTTCTTTGGTGTCTCCTTTTTGAGGTTCAAAAGATGACTCAGTAGAGTAGGCAGTGGCAGCAGAAAAATTTACATACAAGCGATCAAAGTCTATTCTCCAGCCATCTTTACTGACAAAACCTTGCCTAACAAAATCTTCTCCGTTGGCAACTAGCGTTAATGTTCCCTCTTCTGTAGCTGCTATGGTTTGCTTCTCACTCCGACTAAAACCACTCAGAATTACGGAACCAAGAATTATCCCGTAAGTAATTATACGTACCTTATTCATATTATTTGTGTCTGACTCTGAGAAAATTTAGATTCTGGATTTTTTGCTCTTCTTTAGTAATAATGAATTTTAGACGTGCTTTTCAATCCCCCAGGAGGGCATTATGTAAGATTTTGTAGCGAAATTTAACTTTCGAGTGAGTAATTTTTCCTAGAGTAACTTTTCTTTACTTAAAAACCTAATCCGTGTTATTTTCCGCCAAATTGCTTACAATGCCATAGGAGCAAAAATTACAGAAAACTTTGTGATTTCTTGATGAATCTTAGAGATAAATTTCTTAATTTCTGTCCGATCTTCACCAAAGTCACAACAATCGAGGCTAAAATCGGAAAATAATTACTAATTTCTAGTTGATAACACTCACTAGATAGTTCATCTAAAACTCGATCGCTCTGGATAATAACGTTGTTTTTCAACAAATAACCCATCCTACCCAGCGCAGATTTGAACAAGTGTAATTAGACACCAGTTAGGTTTTACTTAACTAAACTTAACTAAAAGTAAATACTATTAATTTTTTCACTGAAGGAGCAAGGAAAAACGGCATGACCCAAGCTAATCAAGTTCTAGCAACGATCGCCAATCCTGGAAACGATTGGGAGAGCCTGATCGAAGAAGATACCAAAAAAAACCCAGACGATGTTAACGTCAAGTCAGCCGTAAAAGGTAAAAAGAAAAAAGCCACCCCAGCTCGACGGGCTGAACGAGGGAGAAAGAAACCCTATACAGAAGATTCTATTCGTATTTATTTACAAGAAATTGGTCGCATTAGACTATTAAGGGCAGAAGAAGAGATCGAGTTAGCTCGTCAAATTGCCGATTTACTAGAGCTAGAAAGACTTAAAGATAGTTTAGAAGACGGTTTGGGTAGAGAAGCCACCGACGAAGAATGGGCAAGAGAAGTCGATATGGAATATCGCAAATTCCGCCGTCGCCTCTTTATCGGCAGAAGAGCTAAAGACAAGATGGTACAGTCCAATCTACGTTTGGTTGTATCGATCGCCAAAAAATACATGAATCGTGGTTTATCTTTCCAAGATTTAATTCAGGAAGGGTCTTTGGGTTTGATTAGAGCAGCTGAAAAATTCGACCACGAAAAAGGCTACAAATTTTCTACTTATGCTACCTGGTGGATCAGACAGGCAATTACTAGAGCGATCGCCGATCAGTCTCGAACTATTCGCCTTCCAGTTCACCTCTATGAAACTATCTCTCGTATTAAAAAAACTACTAAATTACTTTCTCAAGAACGAGGACGCAAGCCTACAGAAGAAGAGATTGCTACTCGTATGGAAATGACCATCGAAAAACTTAGATTTATTGCTAAATCCGCTCAATTACCTATATCCTTAGAAACTCCCATCGGTAAAGAAGAAGACTCCCGTTTGGGCGATTTTATCGAGGCTGATGGCGAAACTCCAGAAGACCAGGTATCCAAAAGTTTACTTAGAGAAGACTTGGAAAGCGTACTAGACACTCTTAGTCCTCGCGAACGGGATGTTCTACGCTTACGCTATGGTTTGGATGACGGACGCATGAAAACATTAGAAGAAATTGGACAAATCTTTAATGTCACTCGCGAACGCATCCGTCAAATTGAAGCCAAGGCACTACGCAAATTGCGTCACCCTAATCGCAATAGCATACTCAAAGAATACATCCGCTAAACAGCTCAGGTAATCTGTCATTAGTCAGATAGTGCAACGGGGATCGATCACTTAAGTGTTAGATCCCCGTTTTTTAGTGCCAAAGCTCGTTAATTTCTATCAATTGTAAAATTGTAAACGAACGTCAAATCCTATCTCTCTACAGGCATCATCGGTTCTGCTGGGGCATCGATTTCAATTAACTCTTCATCAGATCTAAACCAGCCTTTATATTTAGCTGCGGTAACCAGAACGAACAGTAAATCTAAGCCGACAAAACCAGCAATAAATACTGTCGAACCACCCGTACCAAAACCGTAGCTATGTAAACCCGTACCGAGAACAAAGTTTACGCCATACCAAGCCATCAACACAGCATTAAACGCAACTACGCTAGTAACAGCCATGCCAAAGTCTGCCAGCCAGCCGACTAAACGTCCGTGTAAGGGAACGACGTAACACATCAAAGCAATTAATGCCCAAGTTTCTTTGGGATCCCAACCCCAGAAGCGTCCCCAAGAGAAATGCGCCCAAATTCCCCCCAAGATAATGCCAGTAGTGAGTAACAGCACTCCCACCTGCAATACGCCATAGTTCCATTTGGCAAGACTGCGAATTCGTTTTTTATTATCTGATGCTAGTAGATAGTTGGCTAAAATAATATGACCCAAACCCAAGGCGAGGGCAAAACTAGCATAGCTTAAAGTAATTGTTGGAACGTGAATGCTCAGCCAGAAGTTATCCCGTAATACGGGGACAAGGGGCTTAATTGTGGGATCGAGAATCGCAGGAAGACTATCGGCGAGAATTAAACAAACTATAGATAGCGGTGCAGCAGCCAATAAGTAATACTTGGCGCGGTAGATCAATTCAAATAGCAAAGCGATCGCACTAATGCCAAAGCCAACCCAGATTACCGACTCATACATATTAGTTACGGGCGGTCTACCTGCGATTTGCATTCTTTCTAGGAAGCCATAGCCATGTATTAACAACCCCGTACCAAAAATTCCTACAGCACCCCAGTAGAAATCTACAGATTTGAAGAGCGTGACAATTAGCATGACAATAAATGCCAAGCCATACAGCATCCAGGCTTTAGCAAAGGGATGCAAACTATAAAATCTTACTTCTCTAGCTAGAGTGGAGGGTTTGGGGTATATGTCGGCACTTAAAGAAGCTAATTCTGTTTTTAGCTTTGAGGCGATCGCGCCTAGGTTAGCTTCGTCTTGGGGAGCGTTGCGATAAGTTTGCTTGAGCTGTTGATAATCTTCTTGTACTGTAGCAGCTCGCGCAGAACTATAGAACTGTTCCGTCTCCTCAATTCCTACCCAAGCACCTTTAAGATCTGTGGGGTGAGGAACTAAAGGTAACTGGGAATCCTCTACGGTAGCAATAGTTAAAGCAAGTCTGTCTTCAATGGTTAAAGCTTCCCTTTCATCCCGACTAAGATCGGTTTTTTTTGCTTGCTTCTCTCTAGCAGCTAAAATTACTGAACCAAGATCGGACTTCATGAGTTCAGCGAAAGAAAAATACTTACGATCTGGATCTAGTCTTAACTGTTCTTTTAAAGGACGATAGCTAAATAAAATAAATGGTTCTTGATTCCAATCGCGATTATTAAACCACAGAGACAAATAAGTTGGCAGATAATCTAGTTTTTCACCATTTGCTGTTGTATAGCTAGTTTTACCGTGTATTTGAGCGACAGTTTCTCTGGCAACCGTGTCTAAAGGTTTCTTTCGTCCGTCTAACTGGACGGCTAATTCTTGCAAAGGTTCTACGGGTGAAGTTTGATATTGATTTAGAGGAATTACTAAAACCAAAATTCCTAATATGAGTCCGACAGTAAATTTAATGATTTTCATATGTTAATTACGACTGGAGTAAAAATTAAGAGTTAAGTTTGCTTGAAGAATTGCGATGTTATTGCTGTGATGATTTGAGTAAAAATTTCTCTATTAATTTCTATTAATTAATACTGGAGAAAGATGACGAATCTTCCTAGTTACTTTATTTACCTAATTTTGGGTCGGGCATTTCTGTATCGATAGTTACTTTGTCTGGCTGAGAATAAACAAAATCAATCTTTAAAATTGGGTATTCTTTCGGCACTCATCCAGTCGCAGATTTCTCTGTCATGAAATGTCTTGGGAAACAATTTAAATTTTTACCGTAAAATAATTTCTTTGAGTTCCCTAAATAGATTAAAGTAAAAAGTCCAGGTCTGATTAACTACCAGGATTTAAAAGGCGATCGCCATGGCTGCTGCAACTACTACACCGAAAAACTTGAATTTTCCCCTCACTGCTATTGTCGGACAGGAGGCAATCAAGCTAGCTCTACTATTAGCTGCTGTCGATCCAGAACTAGGAGGAGTGGCGATAGCTGGTCGTCGGGGAACGGCTAAATCGGTCATGGCACGGGCGATTTACAGTCTTTTGCCACCAATAGAAATCATTGAGGGTTCTCTCTACAACTGCGACTCTAGCAAGCCTCAAGATTGGGATGATGATACTGTCGCTCAATACGGCGATACCGCTACAGAAGATATTCCCACTCAAATTATTCCCGCTCCTTTCGTTCAGATCCCTCTAGGAGTGACAGAAGATCGGCTGTTAGGCTCGGTAGACGTAGAGGAGTCGGTTAAGCGTGGCGAGCCGATTTTTCAACCAGGATTACTCGCTCAAGCACATCGCGGTGTTTTGTACATCGATGAAATCAACCTGTTAGACGACCAAATTGCCAATCAGTTGTTAACGGTTTTAACCGATGGACGAAACGTCATCGAGCGAGAAGGAATTAGCTTTCAGCATCCTTGCAAACCAATTTTGATTGCTACCTACAACCCTGAAGAAGGAGTATTGCGAGAACATCTTTTAGATCGGATTGCGATCGCGCTTTCGGCAGACAGTGTGTTATCTCTCGAACAACGAGTAGAGGCGGTCAACCAGGTAATTGACTTTACCAACTCTCCCAAAGACTTTATCAATGCCTATGAAGACGATCTTGATAGCCTCAAGACGGATATTATCCTGGCGCGAGAATGGCTCAAAGAAGTCAAAATTACTCACGACCAAATATTGTATCTGGTACAAGAAGCAGTCAGGGGAACAGTAGAAGGACATCGAGCGGAACTATTCGCCGTCAGAGTAGCCAAAGCCTGTGCTGCTTTAGATGGACGAGATCATGTCACCGCCGACGATCTGCGCAAAGCGGTAGAATTAGTTATTATTCCCCGCGCTACTACTATCGAAGCACCACCAGAAGATGCTCCCCAACCCCCTCCACCACCGCCTCAACAGCAGCAGTCTGAGGATGAACCAGACCAAGAAGAAGAAGACGACGAACCAGAAGAGGAGCAAGAACAGGAACAAGAACCCCCTGCTATTCCCGATGAGTTTGTCTTTGATATTGAAGGAGTAGTATTAGATCCCCAAGTGTTGACTTTTGCTCAAACCATGCAGCGTCAGGGTAAATCTGGGGCGCGGAGTTTAATTTATTCCGAGGATCGTGGGCGGTATATTAAGCCAATGATTCCCAAAGGGAAGGTTAAAAGAATTGCGGTTGATGCTACTTTGCGTAGTGCTGCCCCCTATCAAAAAGCCCGACGGGAACGCAACCCAGATCGTAAAGTAATTATCGAACAAAGCGACTTTCGCTCCAAACGCATGGCAAGGAAGGCTGGTTCATTAATTGTCTTTGTCGTTGATGCTTCTGGTTCGATGGCTTTGAATCGGATGCAGTCGGCTAAAGGTGCGGTGATGCGCTTATTGACCGAAGCCTATGAAAACCGCGACCAAATATCCCTAATTCCCTTCCGTGGCGAACGTGCAGATGTACTATTACCCCCCACCCGTTCAATTACCATGGCAAAAAGCAGACTAGAAAGTCTTCCCTGCGGTGGTGGCTCACCCCTATCCCATGGTTTGACTCAGGCGGTAAACGTCGGCATCAACGCGCAAATGTCGGGTGACATCGGACAGGTAGTAATTGTGGCAATTACCGATGGTCGGGGCAATATACCTTTAGCTCGTTCCCTAGGAGAACCCCCAGAAGAAGGAGCCGAGAAACCTAAAATTAAAGAGGAATTGCTCGATATTGCGGGTAAAATACGAGGTCTGGGGATGAAACTACTAGTAATCGATACAGAAAGCCGTTTCGTCTCTACGGGTTTTGCCAAAGAATTAGCCAAACAAGCAGGAGGAACATACTACCATCTACCCAAAGCAACAGATCGGGCGATCGCCGAGATGGCAAGAGGGGCAATTTCTCAGATGTAGTTAAACCTCTGCCAAGAAAATCAAAGATAACTTTTTAGCCTTTGGCATCTTTTTGAACTTTAACTTTCTATAGCCAATTACCTAGGAGTACATAAGGAGCCCAATAAAACGGATGTTTATGCCAGGGATCTTTAAGTAAAGATAGTTGTGCTTGACGTACTGCTTCGGCTTTGGGCAATTGCTTATCTGAAAGTTCGTGATAAAAATCGCTCATTAATTGAGCGGTAGCGCGATCGTTAACCGACCAGAGGGTAGCCAAAGTACTCCTTGCTCCCGCACGCACTGCCATTCCTGCTAACCCCAAAGCAGCCCGTTCATCTCCCGTTGCCGTTTCGCAAGCACTCAAAACCAAAAGTTCAATCGCATTTTCCTGACTGGGGTTTCTTGTTTGTAAAATGTTATCTAGCTCGTCAATATTGATTCGTTCATCCCAAGCCAAAAGAAACGTATTTTCAATAGAAGAGCTAAACTGTCCGTGGGTGGCAATATGAACAATGGGGCGGTTGGAAAATTTAATTTCTTTTTTAAGAGCTTCGCTAGTGAAATCCTGATTGAGGAGAACGACGCTACTAACCGTATCTTCAATTTGCTCTAACTCTTTATACACATAGTTGAGAGCAGAGAAACCCCGTATGCCTTTAGTCAAACCCGCAGCAATTGTTTTTAATTTCACCTGTTCCAAAGGACGCGGGTTGAGTAATTGTAGCCCAGGAGTCAGGGCAATACTATAATCTTCGATCAAGTATCGCTCACCATCATATAAAGCTCCTAATGGAATATTACGAAACGCTCCATCTGGAACAAATATCAAAGTTTTTACCTGACTATCAGCCAAATCATTTAAGGCGGGGCGAACCACCAGATCGTATAGCTGGCGTGCTGGACGGTAAAAATCGCGACGACTACGCACGACAAGGTTATAGCGAAACTGTTCGATGAGCAATTCCAACTGTTCTTGAGAAATTTGAGTCGTGTAATGCTTTAAGGGTCGGTCGGGCAAACTTACAATTACTTCCAGGCGATCGCTTAAAATAATTGGATAAACTACTGCTGCCTGGCGATCTATATTGTCTATGTCAACGGTTTGAGCATCTAAACAAGCTTCTCGAAAAAAGTTATTTAATTCAGCCAACTGTAAAGATTCAATTACTTCTCTGGCTACCTCCAAATTGGTCTGACTAACTTCTTGTTGAGAATCATTTGCCAGCAACAAACTGACCAGACCCCGATACACTGGCTCGACACCATCGCGGAAAGAATACTGCACATCAGGGTCGATAGCTACCAAGTCTCTACTCAAAGATTTGAGTAAGTCTACTGCCTGAGAATAATAAGCGATCGCTCCTAGACGATCGCCCAAAGCTTGATAAATTCTCCCAAGCTGCCATTGCCAAAGATAGCTAACTTCTGGAGTATTAAGACTCTGAGCCAAAATCAAAGCCCGTTCAGTATATTTCTGGGCATCAGACCAATTATTTAATTCTTCCTCAATTTGCCCCTGCAAACCCCAACCATAGGACTGACCTTTTTTATACTTGATGGCTTGAGCCTGCTGAATTATATCTTCTAACAACTGCGATATTTCTGCACTTTTGAGGGTTTCTGAGCGATCGCGCAATTCAATTAAGCTGTGAGCAAAATTAATTTTTCTGTCGATATTGACTCGATTGACGGGTAAATCTTCAAATTTAGTCTCAATTGCTGCAATCAAATCTGTATATTGCTCAGAGCTTGTTTTTGTCCAAACATTTAACTTAGCTAGATAAGCCTGTAGAGATAGCTCGGTATTCAAACAGCTTGACTGCTGTTGACAAATGTTCAAGCCTTGTTCGTACAGCTCTAAGGCTTGCCCTGGTTTATTGGCTTTGTAGGTGTTGCCCAACTCCAAAAGAATCTTGATCTGCTCGTTGGGTAATTCTAAACGGGAGGCAATGGTTAAACTTTGTTCTAAAATCTCTTGGGATCTTGTTACCTGACCGACAAGACGCAATATCTTACCATAACTTCTAAGTCCTGCTACTTTAATCGGTGAATCTGGCTGTTGCCTCAAAAGCTCCTCTACCTCAGTTAAAGTTTTTAAGGCACGGCGATAAAATCCTAACTGTTTAAAAGCACTGGCTTGATTTATCGAAGCTCTGATTACCCCTATTTCCTCTCCTGCTTGTTGATAATAAATTTTTGCTTGTTCCCAAGTGGCGATCGCCCGTTCCTCTTTACCTTGGTTTAGCTGCAAAATTCCTTGATTGTTTACTATTTGTGCCAGAGCGCGAATTTTGTCACTAGAAGTAGCTTGAGAATGATTTACTAAATCCAAACTAGCAACAATATTTTGGCTGGCTTCTGACCAATTATTTAATTGGCTGTAGGCTAAAGCAAGATTACTCAACACTCGTCCTTGACTAAGGGGATCTTCAGACTGGACATAGATCTCAACCGCCTGTTGCCATAAATTGGCTGCCTGCTCGAATTGACCAGTTGTGTAGTAATATTTCCCCAAGCTCTCAAGCTTTGCAGCATTTTTATCTACTATCACCAGAGCAGAGGGAGTTGTGGCTAAAACAGAAGGAATATTGTAAGTACTCAAAAATAAGCTGATCGACAATCCGAAAACGAATAGCAACAAACTGCGCTGTCTGAGCTTGAAGAACATGACAGGAACCAATATTAAT
Organism: Pleurocapsales cyanobacterium LEGE 10410; assembly: GCA_015207195.1. Lineage (GTDB taxonomy): Bacteria > Cyanobacteriota > Cyanobacteriia > Cyanobacteriales > Xenococcaceae > Waterburya. The sequence continues at coordinate 228 of JADEXJ010000010.1, read as the reverse complement.
AAAACAGAATTACTAATATGATTCCCATTTGCTTGGCTATAGTTACCAAACAGGTTTTAACAAGAATAGTAGAAAATATTATTGTTTTGTAGTTTGCTTATTTTTTATCTTTTCTTCCAAAAGAAGACCCTCGCGTACATGCGGCTAACTATGCGCCTTTGTGCGATGGGATGAATTTTGGGCTGGGTTTAGGTTAACTATTTAATATTAACTCTAGATTTTTTGATG
>JADEXJ010000108.1 GCA_015207195.1 Pleurocapsales cyanobacterium LEGE 10410 | reverse complement strand
TGCCATCTTTGCCCAACACAACAGAGATTCTGCTTGAAAACCCGTATCCAAATCATCTAAGTAGGCGAAATCTGACTGTTGCAGCAGGCGAATGTTTAGCTGGGTAAAACGCTGGTTGGAACTAAGCAGGGCAGGAATGGAAGTCGAACCATTGCCAATTTTGTTAAAGCTATATTTAGCACACCATAAATGTCGGGGAACGTTATGTCGTAAACGAGATAGAGTCTGACGCACCGCATTTTCTCCCTGGATGCCTTGAGCGATCGCCCAGACGGAAGTAAAGTGATTTTTTAGCTCGATGGAGATCCCCGTTTCAATCGAAGGGCTGGCTAAGATAATATCGTGGTTGCATAAAACCTGATCGAGCTTGGTGATGCAGCCATAGGCGGGATGCTGGGGATCGGCAAGGGATTCGGAGTCAATTCTTAGGATTCGGCGATCGGGAAATTTGCTTTTAAGATATGCTTCTAAAGTTTGGGTACTCCACTTACTAGTGAGTTTTTGAGCGGAGAGACAGATCAAGGGTTTGCCTCCACGCTGAATATGAGTCTCTAGATTACTAACTAATTTCTTAGGGGTTTTGCCCGAATAGCTATAGATTTGCCAGCCAAGTTGGGAATTGCCTTGCCAAGTGTTGTTCACGATATAAGGCTGAATCTCAATTCCTGACAGAGAAATCAAATAATTCAAAGCGATATCACTCAAGTCAGCATCGGCGACATACACCTGCCCCCGATCGCTCAAAACGTTTTGGATCAGAGTTTTGAAAGATCTGAGAATTTCTACCCTGCGCTCTTTGCAGGTACTAGAGTTTAAGGCGTGCCACAATACCTGTTCCACCTCATCAATAATCACTAAACTATTTTTCCAGTCTTGAGGATCGAACTTTGCCTGAGAAGAATTATGCAGAGAGTCAATACAAAGTCCATAGCCTGAAGTTGCACCGCCATCACCTAATTCTGTCACATATTTTAAGCCAAACTTTTGACATAACTCCTTGACCAACTGCACCCGATGACCGATTACCAGGACTTTCTGCCCCCGTGCGATCGCTCTGCCAACTACTTTAGACAAGCATTTGGTTTTTCCCGTTCCTTTGGGAGATTTGATTCCCACTAGTCGAGTTTGCAGCGGAATGTCTAACTCAGGTAGGTATCGTGTATTAAGTTTTAAGTCGCTAGGATAGGTTAATTTTGTCCAAGTCTTGGCTTTCCAAGTTTCTAAATCTAACGCGTTATCATAAGCCTGAACAAACTCTGCTTGACCTCGATTGGCAATTAAGTCGTCTACTCCCTTACCCAATGAACCGTCCCAGGTTACAATCTTGACCTGACAACCAGCCTTTTGTAATAAATAACCTGTTTTTCTAATTGCTGCATCAACTGCCTTAATCGTATTGGGTTTAGAATCCTGGTCAAAAACCAAACATATTTCTCGTTTAGGGGTAGCCAACTTAGCTAGCTGGGGAATCAAATGAGACTTGCCAATACGTTTGCCTAATTCATCTCTGGGGGTGCGATAACCATTGTTGATCCCTGGTAAGGCAACTGCTGCATAGCCCGCAGATAATAAGGCTCCTGCTTTTTTTGCTCCTTCGGTAATACACAGGCTTACTTCTGGGTGGCTGCTTAACCATTGCCAAAAGCCCGAATCGGCACTTTCTGTAATATCTTCCTGCTTCAGTTTAATTCCAGCGCGATCGGCAATTTTTTGCCACAGACTCCGAGGAACCTTGAGAGCAAACAAACCACTGGCGGTTTTGGGAGGATGTTCATATTTAATTACTTTATCAAAATTGTTGCGGGGGCGATCTGGTTTGAAACACCCCCAAACATCTTCTTCACCACTCAAGACATCTATACCCGAACACCACCATCCTCCTGCATCGGTATGGGCATAACGTTGAAGAAATCCTTCACTAACTCTGCCATCATTTCTTCTAGGTATCGAATTTGAATATAATAAATATTCCGCTGGGGAAGTGCCTTGAAGAGAAACTACGTTCAAATTAGTTAGCTCTTCATCCACACCACTTGCCTTCCATTCCCCTAAATAATCCATTACTGCCAATTCCTTGCTGCTTCGGATCAGTATAATAACACCATATATAGCGTGTCAAAAAACTTTTTTTAACAAGCAACGCTACATATAGGAAATATTCTTTTATTTAAAGCTGTTAAATTCAGGTTAGGGGTAGTCGTTCGGGTAGATATGAGTGAAAATTCGATCGTAACTACAGATTTTTTCTCAGAAACCTCTATATACTCTATTTGGTTTAAAGATCGTGAAACCCTATCACCAAATTCCTATTCAAGACTGTGGCGAACGCTTAATTGCGATACCTTTAGACAGTTTTTCTGTAGAGCTACCTCATCCCTATGTAAAGTTGGGAGCAGAATACGGCAAGATATCTCCTTATAGCTTACGGCAAGGAGTGGTACGGGCTTTATTGGAAGCGCAATTTATCCTGGAAAAACGCCATCCTCAATGGAAAATTCAAATCTACGATGCCTATCGCCCCGTAGGCGTTCAGCAGTATATGGTCAACTATACTTTTGACTCTTTGAGAAAAAGCCTTAATCTTCAAGAACAACAGCTTTCAGCCCAGCAGCGTCAAGATTTGTGGAGTAAAGTTTATCAGCTCTGGGCAGCACCTAGTCTAGACAAAAAAATGCCTCCCCCTCATAGTACAGGGGCAGCAATAGACGTAACTATAGTTGATGAATTAGAAAATCCCTTAGACATGGGGGGAGAGATAGACGAACTGTCAGAGCGATCGCACCCAAACTACTATTTTAGTGATCGAGACAGGCCTAGCCAGCAATACCATTTTCGTCGTCAACTCCTAAATAAAGTAATGACTGGTGCTGGTTTTTGCCGACATCCAGCAGAGTGGTGGCATTTTTCTCTGGGAGATCAAATGTGGGCATGGCTTTGTAATCAAAACAACCCTACCAAAAAAGTCATAGCGCGCTATGGTAGGGTTTGAACAGCTACTGGGTACTTTTGAAAAGCAATCTTTTGACTGAGCAGTTTTGAACTTGAAGAAAACGATGCGATTAGTGTAGAACTATCATTCACTACAAACCATCACTACACGTTGACTTCTTTCTCTGACTGTTTGGAGTAAATCCATACTGCATGAATAATTCCTGGAACCAGACCTAAAAGAGTCAGCAGAATATTGATAATCAAAGCCGAACCAACACCTACGGTTAGAAAAACTCCTAGAGGTGGCAGTAGAATGCAGCTAATAAGTTGTAGAAGCTTCATAATTTTAATAACAAGTTTGATACAATTCCGATGTTGTATATCATATTGACAAATATCGTCAAGCAGTTCTTCTATCCTTAGACATAAAATAAATACCTCCTGGCAGTTTTTTTAAGCCAACTTAAATAAAAAAATCTATCTTTAAAGAGAGTCGTAGACGCACTCAAATAAAGAATAATAAATTTATTCAGAAGTTTACTCAAAGTTATTTTAGTAACACAACGGCATATTATAGTATTCGGGAGAAAACAAACAATGCTAGGAACACTTTTAACCCTATTAGCAACTGCTCTTAGTCTGTTAGTAGTTGATATCATCTTTTCTGGAGTAGATTTAGCGAACTTCCCTGCTGCGATGGTAGCTGCGTTAGTTATCGGTATTCTCAACAGCAGTGTTAAACCTGCCCTAACCTTGCTGTCCTTGCCGATCAATATCTTAAGTTTGGGTGCATTCACCTTAGTAATTAACGGTCTATGTTTTTGGCTAGCTTCTCTGTTTGTACCAGGATTTCACGTAGCTGGTCTACTAGCTTTCCTAGTTGCTCCTGTGGTTCTATCTTTCGTCAACACCTTTATCGGTAATTACTTTGCTGAAAAGTACCCAGATTTAAGCAACAACTAGATAGAAAACGCTTGACAAATCACAACTATCATCAAGGTAAACTAAAAAAGCTGGAAAGCGATCGCATAATTCAGAACCAATAAGCTTTTCAGCTCTTCTAGTTTTTGTTGACCAAGTGATCTGGAGCGAGTTAATAATCTCAATCATTTTACAATGTTTAACTTGACCTCAATCCTGGGCAAAAGTTGGGCAACAATAGGGCTGTTTAAATTATTAAGATCGCCACTACGATATTTAACTTGCTGTAGAATAAATATCAAAGCAGTATCAAGCTATCAAAACTAACCTGATTACTGATTAAGGGCGCGTGGCTCAGCGGATAGAGCAACAGGTTCCGGTCCTGTAGGTCGGGGGTTCGAGTCCCTCCGCGCTCGTTTACTGCCATCAATCAATTTCTAATTGCTCTGAAATTAAGAAATAGCGATCGCTATAGTCTAGTAGTTGGCAGCAAAGTTGGTGTTTTGTGACAAAAATTATGAGAAGTGCTAAACTGCTTGCTATTGACTAATCAACAACAAATTACAATTTAAATTATATATTTCAGACGAGTTTTAACTGCTCGTCTTTTTTATTGGCTATTGATAGTTTCAAGCCAAACAAGACCAAGACCTTGATAAGATAGTCTTTAGCCTTAAGAGCGGGCAGAACAACCATAAGATTGATTCAACGGTACTTTACTTAGATCTTTGAAAGCTTAACTTGGTAAAGATTAATAAAGTTATGAATTTTGATGAGTGTAGCCTCTTAAGATGAAAATGCCCAATAGCTACAGTATCGCTCATTAGAATTGCTGAAGCTATGCTATCGATCCCCTCTGGCACACCTTGTAATGATCGGTTTTAAATTGGGATAGACAACAATTAGAGCGACATCGTGGTTAGTAAACAATTTTCACCAAAAGATATAGATCTATAAACAAAGCGATCGAAATCATTTCTTATGATTATTATTTAAGTAATGATTTTGAAATATAGCCCCAAGAAATCAAAAAGACAACTAAACTTTTTGTGGCTGAAGTATCTAGAGATATTATTCTATGTTGTTACTAAAATTATTGCCAAATTTTTGGTCTAAAACTACTCATAACCCTCAGTTATACAAAGCAAGAAAAAGACATAATAATTTACCGAAAACCGAACACGACAAGTTTTATCATTTGGCTAGTCGAGATTATGAGCAAGCTCGTAATATTGCTCAACATAGATATAGCGAGTTAGCACAAATGTTGCGGGCAGTTGTTAAAGAGCATTATACTTCAGCCGAACAAAATAAAATTAATAGTATTATTATTTACATTATTGATATTCTTGCCAGCAAAGCCAACATCTTTCCCGATATGGATCATGAAAATGTTTGGTATACGGATCATTACGACTTAATTGAATTGGCAAGAAACATGGGGGTTGGAGACGAAACTTTACCTCATTGGCAAGAAGAACCAAATTTGTATAATCGTTATTTAGAGCTTTGCGCTTCAGATTTAGTTAAAATTTTATTGGAAATTTCTGAAGAAGGTTTGATAGAAGGTCATCAGCCTGGCGCTGATGTGAACGAATGGTTTAATTATATTGCCAGAGAAGCTTTAAAATCTCGCAAAAGACTGTCTCGCTACCGTCAAAAACAAAGTGAATCTTTTTGTATTTTCTATAGAAGTTCGGGTATCGAAGATTGGGATAAGAATTAAGTCTACTAATTGCTGTAAGCTCGGTTAAAAATCAAATGAAAACTTAAGAGTCGAGAGTTAGATTGTCATGCTTTTTATATTCTCTTGCTCTACGGCGATTTATTTGGCGAGCTTTTTTTTCTGGAGTTAACTGCTCATAACAATAAGGACAGGAAACGTTTAATTCGTATTGAGCAGAATTTTTGTCCGTGTCTGATATGGGGTGTCCGCAAGCATAACACAGTTCGTAACTTCCAAGCTTTAATCCTTCTTTTAGTGCAACTCGCTCATCAAAAACAAAACATTCTCCTTCCCACATGCTTTCTTCAGATGAGACATTCTCCAAATATTTTAAGATTCCTCCTTTAAGGTGATATACCTCTTTAAATCCCTGAGAAAGCAGATATGAGGAAGCTTTTTCGCAACGAATACCCCCCGTGCAGAACATAGCTACCTTCGGTTGTTCTTCGGGATCGAGATTTTGCGCTACGTATTTAGGAAAATCACGAAAAGATTTAGTGTTAGGGTTTTTAGCCCGTTGAAAACTGCCGATCTCTACTTCATAATCATTTCTAGTATCGATCACGACTACTTCTGGGTTACTAATTATCTGATTCCAGTTTTCAGGAGCGACATAAGTACCTACTTGCCTTGTAGGGTTGACAGCAGGTAAGCCTAAAGTGACAATTTCTGGCTTGATTTTTACTTTCAATCTGGCAAACGGTAGCCGATCTGAGGTTGATTCTTTGTGTTCCAAATCTGCTAGATTTGGAACACTACGCAAGGCATTTAAAACATCAGCGATCGCTTGAGTACTACCCGCGATAGTACCATTGATTCCTTCTTCTGCCAGGATAATCGTACCTTTGACCTCATTTTCTCGGCAAGATGCTTGAATAAGCGACTTTTTGGCATCAAGCTCCGATATAGTTACAAATTTATAAAAAGTAGCAATAATATAAGTCATCGAACAGCAAACAATTAAGATTGAGGAAATTTTTGATTTTGTACTTCTTCAGCAAAATCCTGTACGGCATCGGTAATAACCTGCCGTAGGTTGGCGTAAGATTTAGCAAATGGTGGTTGTTTTCCTGATAAACCCAACAAATCGGCAGTTACCAAAACTTGACCATCACATTGATTTCCCGCACCAATACCAATAGTCGGAATAGAAATTTTAGAGGTGATGGTTGCAGCCAAATTGCTAGGAATATGTTCTAGGATAATAGCAAATGCTCCCGCCTGCTCCAAGGCGATCGCCTGGTCAATTAGTAAATTAGCTTGTTGGGGAGTTTTGCCCTGTTGTTTGTAGCCTAAAATCCGAAACGATTGGGGCGTTAAACCAATATGACCCATTACAGGAATGCCAATAGTGGTTAATTCCGCCACAGTCTCCAGGATACGAGGATGACCACCCTCTAGCTTGATAGCTGCTACCCCCGTTTCTTTAAGTACTCTTCCTGCTGCAACCATTGCCTGAGTAACGCTAGTTTGATAGCTCATAAAAGGCAGATCGCAGACTACCAGAGCTTGTTCGACTCCGCGACATACAGCTTTGGCATGGTGAATCATTTCATCTAGGGTTACGGGTAAAGTACTTGCATAACCCAACCCTACCATTGCCAGAGAATCTCCGACCAGAATTATATCTACTCCTGCTTGGTCTAATACCTGCGCCAGACTATAATCCCAGGCTGTTAGGGAAATAATCGCTCGTTTTTGTTTCCATTGAGTTAATTGCTGTATAGTTACTGCCATTGAGATCTAAGCTGGAGCTAATATTTTGTAGGCTACCTTTCTATTGTAAAAGCTGAAATATAACAATTTATTTATTAAACATGGCAAAACTTAAATTACAAAATTTACAAAAGAAATACCGTCCTGATGTAATTCCTGTTAAAGATATTTCTCTGGAGGTCAATGATGGTGAATTTTTAACTTTGCTAGGTCCTTCTGGATGTGGTAAGTCTACCTTACTCAGGCTAATTGCAGGTTTAGAGCCTCCTACTAAGGGACAGGTGATGCTCGGCAATGAAAATCTTAATCAAGCTGCCCCAGGCGATCGCAACATGGCAATGGTATTTCAAAGCTATGCTTTATATCCCCACATGACGGCAGCCGAAAATATTGCCACGGCACTCAAGCTACGTAAAATGCCCCAAGCTGAAATCGATCGCCGAGTAAACGAAGCAGCCCACAAGTTGGAGTTGACTAGCCTGCTCAATCGCAAGCCAGGGCAGATGTCTGGAGGACAGAGGCAACGGGTAGCCCTAGCTAGAGCTTTAGTACGCGATCCTGAAGTGTTTCTATTAGACGAGCCTTTAAGCAATCTTGATGCTTTGCTACGAGAGCAGGTTAGAGCGCAGATGAAACAATTATTTAAAGATCAGAACAAGCCCGTAGTCTACGTGACTCACGATCAGACAGAGGCAATGACTCTTTCTACCAAAGTAGCGGTGCTAAACCAGGGTCTAATTCAGCAGCTAGACCCGCCCAGTCGCATTTATTCCCATCCTGCGAATGAATTTGTTGCCAGCTTTGTCGGTAGTCCCCAAATGAATCTTCTAACTCTCAAATGCGACGGCAATCGGGCTTTTTTAGGTAAACATCAGCTTGAGTTATCCCCTATAGCGACCAACCCATCACAAATTCTCCTGGGAATTAGACCTGAAGATATATCTTTAGCTTCCTCTGAAGAAGAAGCAACCATTGTAGGTCAGGTTTATCTAGTCGAACAGTTGGGCAAAGATAATTTAGTAAGCGTCAAGCTAGAAGGCTCGCAGACAACGCTTAGGGCTTTACTACCAAGCGATCGCCAGTGGGAGAATAAAACTATTCCCTTGGCAATAAAACCCGACAAAATTCACTGGTTTGATATTCAAACAGGCGATCGACTTAATTGATAGTAGACAATTATCAGTCTTTACTTCTATAAGGGTGAACGAGCGTTCGCCCTTATAGCTTGCTTGTTACTGATTATCCAACCATACTTTCCGCTTTGGGTTTAGAAGCCATGTAATTAGCTAGCTGAAGGTTAATTTGTTGTTTAACAATAAAGCGATATTCTACAAAATGCTCTAAATAAGCACAGAGGGTCAAATACATTTCTAACTGACGCGGTTTCTTAATTAGAACTTGGATTAAATTGCGCCAAAACAGCCAGCGAGTCTGAGCTAGTACGCCCTGTTTCCATAACAACAAACTTAAAGCACGAATCGTTTTCCAACTAGGTCTTTTCGATACAACATTTTTGGCTTCACCCAGCTTCATATAGTAGCGAAAAATGCGATTTAAATAAGCTGTAGGATCGTATAGTCGCCAAAAAGCATCGACGTACTCGGTAGCAATATCTTCGATCGCCCTAGTGGGGACAAAGTTCATCAGGGTTGTCTGATTGATGTTTGCCGAAGAATTTAACAAGCGTCCTTCCTTTTCCAATCTATGCCACAGCGCGGTACTGGGTAGGGCTTGAAGCATACTAAACATAGCCATCGGAATTCCAGTCTGCTCGACAAACTGAACAATGCGATCGCCCGCATGAGCTTTTTCACCATCAAAGCCAATAATAAATCCTGCCATTACCTGCATTCCCGTTCTGGTAATCTTATCAATCGATTCAGTAAGGGGATCGCGAGTATTCTGAAATTTATTAGTCAAGGCTAGACTGTCCTGGTCGGGAGTCTCAATACCAAGGAAAACTTTTTTAAAGTTACATTCCACCATCAATTCCATTAACTCATCATCTTTAGCCAAATCGACTGAAGCTTCCGTGGTAAAGCCAAAAGGATAGCCTTTTTCTTCCATCCAGACCTTTAGTTCTTTGAGCAATAACTTAACGTTGCGCTTATTGCCAATAAAATTATCATCTACCATAAATACTGCACCACGCCAACCCAAATCGTAGATACACTCTAATTCTGCTATTAGCTGCTCTGGGGTTTTAGTGCGTGGCTTGCGCCCATAAAGCACGATGATGTCACAAAATTCACATTGAAAAGGACAACCGCGGGAAAACTGCACCGACATGTTGTCGTAGGCATTCAGGTCTAGTAAGTCATATCGCGGAATCGGAGTCTCAGTCACCGCAGGTTTTTCTGTTGCTCGAAAAACTCCAGAGCGATCGCCCTGCTCGATCGCCTTGATAAACATAGGTAAGGTGATTTCTCCCTCATCTAAAATCAAAAAGTCCGCAGATTCTACTTCTTGAGGAGAAGTTGTAGCATAAGGTCCACCTACCGCAACCAATTTACCTCTTTGCTTGGCAGCAGATATCTGAGCCAACATGTCTTCTTTTTGCACGATCATGCCAGAGATAATTACCAGTTCTGCCCAATCCCAATCTGACTCTGTAATTTCTTGTATATTGTGGTCTACTAGTTTTAACTCCCATTCTTGAGGAAGCATAGCTGCCACCGTAATCAAACCCAACGGCGGTAGAAGAGCTTTACAGTCTACTAAGGCCAATGTTTTCTCAAATGACCAGAAACTTTTAGGAAAAAGGGGGTATAGCAGTAAAACCCGCATAATTTATGCCTCAAATTAACAATTTAAAGTTATCTAAGCTTATCTTGTTAGTTAGTGCAATACTGTTAAAGGTTTATGTAGTTATCTAAGCAACAATATTGAACATCGAGTAATTTTTGCAGAATATGTTTGCCTTTATACCAAATAACTTTAAATATTAAATAAAACTAAAATTTTTAAGCGTTTAAATTTTGAACTGCTCACTTTGAGAATTTACTATTTGGAAAATAGTAGTCCGTTAGACAAAATTTTTGAAATAGTTTTGATTACAATTGCTGCCATACTTAGCTTGTTTGCTTTTGGTCAAAAAAATCAGGCATATTCCTCGAAGTAAAATTACCTCATTGTTGTCGATTAGATAGTCTGTTTAAATACGGCTTAAATAGTCAAACTGCTAAACAAAATATAGCCATATAATAGATTGTTAAGAAATAAAAACTATCTGTAATTTTAGGTTACATCAATTTAAAATAGTTAGGGATCGTGCAATACAAGCAGATATTAATCAACAAAAAATAGCTGCAATCCGACAATTATATATTTCAAATTACTTTTAATCTTGAATTATTTAACTAGGGAGCTGCCTAGCTTAATTCATCATGAAGGTGTATTGACAATTGATATACGGCTTGACTAAAAAAATAAATACAATGTTATCTTCTTCCACACAACCCAACCGTAACCTCGCTCTTTGCTGCTATGTAAACGCTACCGCACACGTAGAAGTAATTCGCATTACTAATATACCGCACTGGTATTTTGAACGTGTAGCTTTTCCAGGACAACGTTTAATTTTCAATGCTCCAGTTGAAGCCAAACTAGAAGTCCATACTGGAATGAAGGTTAATTCTATTTTATCTAAAACAATTGACTGTCAGAAGCTACTGTTAATTAATGATGACGGTAGTCTACCTAGTTCTACATAAGAGCAAAATTACGTCTGCTTTTTTCCATGGCTCAAATATTCAATGAACTAAGAAAAACGCTATGCTGCAATTACTTATAGAAAATTGCAAATTTGCAATTAAATATAGCTCTAAGATTATCAAATTATTCAGGGGTAAAGTAATCATCAAAGTCTACATCATATCGCTTGGTCTTCCACTTTAATCGACACTATGTCTGACCCAAGCATTCTAATGCTATTATTCATTCCAAAGTCTATTTAGAATTATTTTGTAAAGATCGCTTACTGTTCTAAATATGAATAACCCACCTCTAAATCCTGTACAGGTTCTCGAACAACTTCACTGGCGATATGCCACGAAAAAATTCGCCCCAGACAAAAAAATTCCTGAAGCTATTTGGAAAACTTTGGAACAAAGCTTAGTCTTAGCTCCATCTTCTTTTGGACTACAGCCTTGGCAATTTTTTGTCATTCGTAACCCTGAAATACGCCAAAAATTATTAGAACCTGCTTGGGGACAAAAACCAGTAGTTGAAGCTTCTCATTTGGTGGTCTTTGCTAATAAGCAAAATGTAAATGAGCAAGACGTTAATCGCTATATACAAAGAATGGCAGAAGTACAGCAGGCACCTCCAGAAAATTTTGCAGGATTTGCCGATATGGTCAAAGGATATCTTAAAGAACCACCCTATCCCTTGGAACCTAATAAATGGGCAGCTAAACAAACATATATTGCTTTAGGTTTTTTTATGACTTGTGCTGCCATGATGGGAATAGACACTTTGCCTATGGAAGGTTTTATGCCTGCTCAATATGATGAAATTTTAGATTTAAGTAGTAAGGGATACAGCGCAGTAGTCCTCTGTGCAGCAGGATATCGTGCCAACGACGACAAAAATGCTGATAAACCAAAAATTCGCTATCCTAGCACAGAAGTGGTGCAATACATCGATTGAGGTTCTAACTACCTGATGCTAAGCAAAAACATTTCAAGTTTAAAGGCTGCTAGCAATCTGGCTGCTTTTTTTTATTTATGCTCATTTTCTTGAAGCTAGTTGATTATACTTAATATATATCGACAAAACAAAATAAAACTTAAATCAATTTGCCAACAATACTTGCTCTGGCACTTTGCAATTATCCCAATCTACATTCATGCAGTCAACTCCAAATCTAGACCAATTTATTCCTAACTCTTTAACCAGACTCGCTTATCAAAGCTTTCAAGAAAGCAAGAAAGTATTTGGCTTTACTCACAAATTAATAAGCGATCGCCTGACTAATACAGTCATTCCAGAACAACAAAGCAAAAGCCAGCCTCTATCACCTGAAATATTTGCCAAACTTCAGGTCCAACTCAAGGCGTTAGAAGAAAAAGATTGGCAGGATGCTCAAGCAGGAGTTTATCCAAACAGTTTACTCTTTGATAATCCTTGGTCTGATTTTTTTCGCTATTATCCTGAAGTCTGGCTAGATATGTTCAAAATCTGGGAACGTTTAGAAAAAAAAGATTATCAGAAGTTTGATGCTGCCATTGATAAAACAGGTTACCCTGACTATTATCTACAGAATTTTCATTATCAAACAGACGGCTATCTTAGTGACATGTCTGCTAATCTTTACGATTTGCAGGTAGAAATTTTATTTAACGGTGCAGCAGATGCCATGCGCCGACGAATTTTAGCTCCTCTCAAACGAGGATTACAAGAGTTTTCACATTTACCATCCCGACAGCTCAAAGTGTTGGATGTAGCTTGTGGCACAGGGCGGACTCTGCGCATGATTCGTGGTACTCTGCCCAAAGTATCTTTATTTGGAACAGATCTATCTCCTGCTTACCTGCGCAAAGCCAACCAATTACTGTCTGAAATTTCAGGAGAATTACCCCAGCTACTTCAGGCTAATGCCGAAAATTTACCTTATTTAGACAACTATTTTCACGGGCTTAGTTCAGTATTTTTGTTTCATGAATTGCCAGCCTCTGCCCGACAAAATGTAATCGACGAAGCATTTCGTGTCCTACAACCAGGAGGCGTATTTGTAATTTGTGATTCAATGCAGGCAGCTGACTCTCCTGATTTCCAGGTAATGATGAACAATTTTCCCGCTATCTTCCATGAACCTTACTATAGACATTACACTACAGACAATTTAGAAGAACGCTTAAGATCGGCAGGATTTGTTGATGTTCAGGTAGAAAATCACTTTGTTAGCAAATATTGGACTGCATACAAACCTAAACAGCAATAGTCTTTTGTCTATTAGTCAGTTATTTCTAAGCGAAATCTATTAAAAACCAATCACAGTTGCATGATATTACAGTTGAATGTGGCTGTGATTGTTTGCCTAAGATGAAGTCAAACTAAAAAAGGTACTATATACATAGTAGTTCATCAAATGCTTGTAACTAACAACAGTGAATGATCGCTTTAATAAGATAATTCAACTTAATACGTCTGGTCTTGGCTGCTGGCTCACAATCATTCTTTTTGCTTTTATTTTGACTAGTATTGGCTTGGGTTGGGTGATCAACGGCTTTATAATTTTGCTGACCTTACTTTTTATTCTTCCTGTAATCGTCTTTTGGGGATTTCAGTGGTGGTTGAAGCGCAAATTAGTTCAAGACCAGTGTCCAGTATGTAGCTATGAATTTACTGGATTTAAAAATACAGAATTCAATTGCCCTAGCTGTGGCGAACCACTACAAGTAACAGCAGAAAGCTTTAGTCGGATAACTCCTCCTGGTACGATAGATGTAGATGCTGTGGAAATACCCGTTCAAAAAATTGAAGAAAACAACTACTAAAATTTAATTGTCAGTAGAAATACTCAAAGTAAACTGATGTCGTTCGCCAATGCGATCGCCGACATAAATTCGATAGTAACCCGCCTCCCACACTCCAGATATTTCAGGCTTCAACCCAGATACCTCATCTCCTAATACACAAAAACTATCTTCTGAATTTGGTCCTAAAACCAAGAGTGTAGGCTGACCTCCAGCTGCTTGAACCGTTAAGCGCATATAGTCAATTTCCTGTTCCAAATTCATTTCATAATTAGGACGATTAGCAACAAAGCCACAACCATGGCTATCGGTAGAACCACCAGATCGACCCTGAATTGTCTGATTTGCCTGAGCTAATATGATTTTTGTGGCATTACCCTTCTTCGTATTTGCCATACTGCTTTTTAAATTGAACAGTAGCATAGTCATAGTTAAAGCAAAAATATAAATAATGTTGAGTTTGAATAAATTGAACATTTGTTTGGCTAATAAAATATTGTTATTACAAATACAGAATGGTTGAGTTTCAAAGCGAGACTTCGGTGTTTATACTGACTGATAATTAAAAAATTAAGGTCTACTACGATTTTATTAGATTGAATAATTTTTTTTATATTAGATGTTCCACTTCAGCAATAGTCATATTCAACTATTGATAATCTATTTCAGTGTTTTCAACTATAAATAAATTTAGCTTGTGAATTTACGAGTTTAATTGTCTCAAAGTCCAACTAGGCATTACTCGGCTCTTCCAATCAAAAATTATAGATAAGCCTATTTTTCAAAAGTGATGCAAATCAATTGAGATTCGAGATATGCAGACTACACTTATTAATATAGATTGATTTTAATTGTTATTAATATATAGAAGAATATCTATCAAAAGTAATAAAATTTAAGTTAAATCTTATTAATGTAATATTATTTTTACATTATATAATACATAGAATTGGTGTGTAGCTCAAGAAAAAAAATAGCATTCAAACATAATATTAATTTTAAGATGCAAATAATTGGGATATAACTCATGAAAGTGATGGTCAGGATTTAAAAATGTCTAAGAATAGAATTTGAGCTGCATATTCTAAGAGAAATCAACTAGATAAACTTCGTTGACTGTTGCTTAAATAAAGATAATAATGGACATATATCGACTAATATAAACTGGATTTTGGGTTGCTTTTTTATATATTTATATTATTTGACCTCAACTTTACCAAAACTTTAAAATATCCACCTGTCTAATCGCCTATAAATTTTTTATAACAGTAAGTATTAGGAAATTAATCCAAGAAAAGGCACGACATAGTTAAAATTATATTTAAGGAAAACGCTATGACTAACTTGCAGAAAGACCACGGTTCTTATTCTAATCAGAGAGAAGAACTTGACATTAATATAGGACAATACTTCCTCAAACTTAAAAGACGATGGATTCCAGCGCTATCAGTTTTTGCTCTTACTGTTGGTACTACTTTCTTTCTGACTAGTTTTTTGGAAAAAACATACAAGTCGGAAGGAAAAATCTTATTTAAGAAGAACTCAATAAATGAATTAATTGAGCTAGGAGAAAACGCCAATCAGTTTGGTTCTCTACTTAACGATCAAACACCTTTAAGCACGGAACAGCTCCGAATAACCTCAAAACCAGTGCTACAAGAAACAATAGATCAATTAAAATTAGAGAACGCCGAGGGAGAGCCATTAAAACCCAAAGAATTGGAGCAGAGATTATCTGTAGAAATAGTTGGTGCAACTGATGTCATTTCTGTGTCATATAAGGATGAAGACCCCGTTATTGCCTCCAAGGTAGTCAATACGTTGATAGATGTATATATCAAAGAACATATCCGTAGTAGTAAATCAGCTACTGATAGTGCAGGTAGTTTTATTACCACTACAATCCCCAAGATTGAAGACAAATTACAAGGCTTGGAGTCACGTCTACAAAATTTTTATGAAAAAAATCAGGTTGTAGATTTGCAAGAGGAAAAAAAGATTTTAGTCTCAGAAATTGGTCTTCTCAATCGTCAAATTTCCTCTGTTGGAGCAGAGCTACAGGGTAAAAAAGCTCAAACAGCCAGCTTGCAGAACCAACTAGGTTTAAACCTCAAGCAAGCGATCGCAGCTAACCAACTAGCTAATACGCCACAAGTTAACAGTATTTTAGAACAGCTGCGTACTACAGAAACAGAGCTATCTCAAGAACGCCAAAGATTTAATGATAATCATCCTCTAATTGCTAGTCTCAAAGAAAAGAAGCAGGCTTTAAAGTCTCAGTTAAGAGGGTTGGTCAATCAATATGTTGGAGCTAGGGTATCAGAAGGCTTACTACAGGCAGGAAACGTCAAAGAAAACCAAATCGAGAGATTTATTAGCCTGAAGATCGACGAATTGAGTTTGCAGACAGAGTTGTCTTCTCTATATCAATATCAACAGGTCTATTTGAATCGAGCCAAAGAATTACCTAGACTGGAAAAACAAGAACAGGCATTACTTCGAGAAGTAGAAAGCGCCCGTTCTACATATAAAACTTTATTGGACAATAAGAGCGAAATAGACATCCTAGTCAACCAACAAACTGGTAATGCTGAAGTTATAGAATTAGGTCAAGTTCCTGAAGATGGTACCACAGGAAGAATACCACTGTTGATTTTGGGAGTATTGATGGGTCTATTACTTTCCAATCTAACTGTGATTTTATTAGAGATGCAAGATCGTACTCTCAAAACTATTCCCGAAATTAAACGAAAGTTTGCTTATCAAGTATTAGGAATTATTCCTCTTGATACACTTCACAATAGTCAGGAAGGAATTATAGTCCAAAGAGAGCCTGATTCTTTTACCAGTGAAGTTTATCGTATGATTCAAACTAACCTCAAGTTTCTGCCAGTTCAGCAACAACCAAAAGTTATTTTGATGACTAGTTCAGTCCCAGGAGAGGGTAAATCTACTGTTGCAGCCAACTTAGCTGCTGCTATGGCTCAGTTAGGGCGAAAGGTTCTGCTAATTGATGCAGACTTAAGAAAATCTTCTCAGCATCATTTGTGGCAAGTAAGTAATAAAGCTGGAGTAAAAGACGTAATCAATCATAAAACATCACTTGCTCAAGTAGTTTCTCAGCCTATGAAACAACTGGATTTGCTGACTTCAGGAACAGTTGCTCCCAATCCACTCGCTCTTTTGGACTCTAAAGAGATGAGTGACTTAGTGGCTGCTGCCAAGAAAGAATATGAGTTGGTCATTATTGATGCTCCTCCCTTAGCTGTAACGGCAGATGTTTTAACTTTAAGCAAACTTGCCGACGGTATTCTCTTAGTAAGTCGTCCAGGAATAGTAGAAAACGAAAGTGCTGAATTAGCACAGGAAACCATGGCTAACGCTAACCTTTCACAAAAGGTTTTGGGAATGGTTATCAACGGTGTCAAGCCTAGTGAATTCGACCGTTATTCCTATCATGCTAAATATAGTAAAAGTTATTTTTCCGATTCTCCCGAAAACAGTCGCTCTAAAACCGCAACTGCTTAAATTTGAGTAATTTTAGCACTTTGGTCGCTGACAAATAAAAACTCAGAACAATTCGCTTTGAGACAATGGAAAAATTAACTATTGCAATAAGCGGGGATGAGAAATTTATAGTTATTGGGATAGTTCAGTAGAGTATTCTACTACGGTTATAGAATACTTAATTACAAAACTCTAGACCAATTTTTCTCTAAGATATCGTACTAATACGTAATCCTATTGAGTTTTAGCTGGTTATAACTCAATCAGCCATAAACAATGTTTTTCTGCTTGAGAAAAAATTAGGAAGTAGCAAACTTAAATATTTAAGTAATAACTCTTCCAAAAAACTGTAATAAAATCCAATTTATAGCCTAAGGTAGATTTTCACATATAGATCTGCCAATGTATTAGCTAGATTCAAGAAGCGTCAAAAATCAATTAAAGTTCTAAAGTTTCCAGAGTCTTTTGCAGTTCTATCTCTAAAATCACGGTGAACTTAATTGCTTTCTTTGGTATGAGTGCTATTGTGCTATTAAGTATCTTCCAATCGACTTTATTACTATAAATTGCCCAAATCAGATCTAAGTTTATTTTTACAAACAGAGTTAAAAATATTGCGTAAGTCTAGATTTAATTATTCAGGCTGCTCCCCTACTAAAAACGACCATTAATACAGTTATTTATGTTTAATGTTCAACTAAACTCATGCCATAGTCTGGGAAAGCCTATTGATGTTTTAATAATGGGTAAATTGAAGACAATATGCAATTTATACAGCAAAAAAATTTTTATTAAAAAACTTTATGTTTATGATTAAAAGTAAAAGCGATATATTTAGAGCTTTTGAATTTGTTTTCTCAATGTTTTCTCTAGTTCATATATCTCAGGCTATTGTACCTCTAATCCTAACTAGAGGAGCTAATGAAGGAGATGGTGTGGATCTTGCTAGCCTCGACCTCTCAATTAATGCCAAAATATCAGTCCTAATTTATCTTGTAACTTTTATTCTGCTAGGAATAAGGTGGAAGAAATCTTTAGTAGCGTTTTCTAGAAATACATTTCTTTTAATTCTAGTTGGAGTCTTTTGTTTTTCTTATTTCTGGTCTATAAATCCAGAGCAGACCATGAGGTTTAGCGTTTATGCTGTTGGAACTACTGGTATTGGACTTTATTTGGCAACTCGCTATACTCTCTCAGAGCAAATTAATTTACTTACTTGGACTTATGGACTGTTACTAATTCTCAGTATTTTATTTGCCTTGGGTGTACCTCAATACGGAATTATGAGTGGGGTTCATGAAGGTGCTTTACGAGGAGTATTTACTCATAAAAATCAATTTGGTGCATTTATGGCTCCTGGAGGGGTTATTTTTTTACTGAATGCGTTTCGGAAGAATAAATATAGTTGGCTCTATTGGTGCTTGTTAGTTCTCAATTGTGCAGCAATGATTATGTCTCAATCTGCAACTGCTTTGGGAACTTTTACGATAATGCTAATACTATGTCTAACTTATCGAATTTTTAGATGGCGATATGAGGTAATGGTTTTGGCTGTATTAACCATAACTGTTATTGGTTTTATCAGTTTGATTGTAGCTGCTGGATATATTAGTTCAGATTCTCTATTTGGTTCCGTAGGAAAAGATGCAACTTTATCGGGCAGAACGCTTATTTGGCAATATGTTTGGGATCAAATTCAGTTACGCCCTTGGTTGGGTTACGGTTTGGCTGCATTTTGGAATGGCTATAATGGTCCTTCTGGATACATTCAGTTGGCAACTAGAATAGCTGTAATTTATGCTCATAACGGATTTTTAGATATTTGGCTCTCTATAGGCTTAGTTGGATTGAGCGTTTTTGTTATAAGTTTCCTTGGTACGCTGGTTCGATCTTTAGCATTATTAAGAAAAACCAATACGCCAGAAGGATTTTGGCCTCTTTTATTTTTGACTTATATTTTATTGTCTAATTTAACAGAAGGAACAATATCTAGTTTCAACACTTCTTTTTGGGCAATTTACGCTGCTATATCTTATTCTTTAGTCATAGTTGAAAGTAAGAAGTATGCAATTGCCTAATAACTCAGTATTCCGAGAATAAAATAGAAATTATGAATCTAAAAGAGATTAGGGTTAAAGTGGCAAATTTGTCTCAAAATAGTTTGGCGCGCGATACATTATGGATGTTGTTTTCCAAATTATTTAATGTAGTGATGCAGGCAGCATACTTTGTAGTTGTTGCTCGCTTATTAGGCAAGGAAAATTACGGTTCTTTTGTTGTGGTTGCTTCTGCTGCCTCAATTGTTTTTCCTTTTGTTGCTTTGGGTAGTGAACATTTGTTGGTGAAAAACGTTTCTACCGATAGGACAGCTTTTAGTACCTACTGGGGTAATGCTCTGGTTTTGTTAACCACCAATGGAACTCTGCTGATTGCTATTCTTCTATTGCTTTCTCCATGGTTTTTTCCTGAAATTAGATGGCAAACAATACTATTAATTCTATTGGCTGATTTAATTGGTCTAGCTCTTTTAGATTTGGGTCACAAGTCTATGATGGCGATAGATATGATTAAAAAGTCTGCACAGTTAGCAATATTAAATACCTGTGGTAAACTCTTAGCTGCATTATCTCTATCAGTATTTTTTAGTCAACCCAACGTTAATTCAAGTGTTGATACTTGGGCTTGCTTGTATTTTGTTAGTTCTGTAACTATGGCTATAACCACGATCGCCTTAGTTAATAAAATGGCTGGCTATCCTCGACCAATATTATCTAAATTAAAATCTAACATTGGACAGGGATTTTACTTTTCTATTAGTGCTTCAGCAAATAATATTAATGCTAATCTAGACAGATCGATGTTGGGTCCTTTGGCTGGTGTCGGTGCTGCTGGTATATACGCTTCTGCTTATCGCTTTATCGATGTCGGGAATGTTCCTTTGTTCGCATTATTCGGTGCTACCTATACTAGATTTTTTCAACACGGAGCATCTGGTATCAAGGGAAGTTTAGATTTTGCCAAACGTTTATTGCCAATGTTGGGTCTTTATGCGATCGCCTGTATAGTTGGCTATTGGATTTTTGCCCCCTTGGTTCCTGCAATTTTAGGCGAAGAATATCGAGATGCAATTGAGGCTTTGTTATGGCTATCACCTTTGCCTGCACTGACTGCTTTTCAGTTTTTGGCAGCAGATACTTTAACTGGATCGGGAAATCAAAAAGCTCGTAGCATGGTACAGGTTGGTGCTGCAATTATCAATATTTTGCTAAATATATGGCTTATCCCAAAGTTTTCTTGGCAAGGCGCAGCTTGGGCAACATTGATTTCTGATTCTTTGCGTTTAGTTGGCTTGTGGCTCATAGTATTTGCTCTGCATCGCGAAGCAAGCAAATGAGACTGACATCATACTCCCTTCCCACCAAAAGATTAGGTAACTAGTGAGAAAATGAAGTTGAGTGTATTTTGAACCTGTTGAGCCGAGAGAAACTGATTAGAATCCAAGAACTGAAACAACTTGTGTTCAATCTGTTCG
>JADEXJ010000366.1 GCA_015207195.1 Pleurocapsales cyanobacterium LEGE 10410 | reverse complement strand
GACTGCTGTTGATTACGATAGTAAAGTTTCTGCCACTTGTCGGCATCAAAAGGCTGTTTCTTTAACGCTTTTGTTTGATTCATTACGCTTCCTCTGTATTACCTGATTTTACAGTGGGAAGGGAGTATGCGATCGCTTGTATCTAGCTTAGGACATATAGAAGTGATTCCCTGTGGTACTGACATTGACTGTTTTGGCAGTGTAGATAAAATTGAAAGCAGAAGTAAATTAGATATTGATTTAAGCAGTCAAGTTGTTCTCTACGTCGGACGTTTTGATCGCCGTAAAGGAATTGAAACCTTAGTCAGAGCATTAGCTCAAAAGCAAGTTAAACATCACCCTAACTTAAAAGCGATTATAGTAGGTGGTAGTACTCCTGGCAGAAAAGATGGCAAGGAAAGGGACAGAATTGAAGCCCTTGTTAATGAATTGAGACTGGGTGAAATTGTTACCTTTGCAGGGCGAATCGAACACACAGATTTAGCCTACTACTATGCAGCAGCAGATGTTTGTGTTGTCCCCAGCCATTACGAACCTTTTGGTCTAGTAGCCATTGAAGCAATGGCTAGTGGAACGCCAGTAATAGCTTCAAAAGTAGGAGGGCTTAAGTTTACGGTCGTCGATGAACTAACCGGTCTACTAGTATCGCCTCAAGATGATGTGGCTTTTGCCAAAGGAATAGATCGCATTTTCTCTTATCCCGCCTGGACGAGACAGTTGGAAAAAGATGCTAGAGCCAGAGTCGAGTCCATGTTTAGCTGGAATGGGGTAGCGCAACAATTAGAACAGCAATATTTAGCCTGCTTAAATCAAAATGAACCAGAATTAGCCTCAATTTAGTTGATGCTTTGATAAAGTTTACACGATTAAAAAGCAGTCATAAATTCAAATTTTCCAGACAAATCAAGCAAATCAAACTATGAATTATTTAGTAGCAGTTTTAGAAAACAAACAGCAAGTAGAAGAAGCATATTCTGTATTACAACAAGACGGTATTGCTTCAGATAAAGTCACTATTCTCGGTCAAGGTTATCAAAGTGCCGATGACTTTGGTTTTATCAATCCCAATCAACAGGCGAAGAAAAGAGCCAGAAAATTAGCCTGTATGTTGATTCCTTTTGGCTTTGTAGCGGGTTATGTCTTCAACGTACTCACGGGTATTCATCTTTTTAGCTTTACCAATTCTCTAATAGAACATATTATTGGCGGTGTTCTAGGTGCAGCTTCAGGATTGCTGGGAGCAATTGTAGTTGGTGGAGGCGTTGGCTTAACTACAGGAAGTGGAGATGCTCTTACCTATCGCAACCGACTGAATGCAGGTAAATAAGTAGCTAGGCGGAATTAAATATAAAACGCTCTAAGTGATAATTACCCCTTTCACTTCGGTTTTCCATTCCTTGTATTACCGTCATTGCTAAATCATACTCATTGTCAAACATTTGCCCCGCAAT
>JADEXJ010000107.1 GCA_015207195.1 Pleurocapsales cyanobacterium LEGE 10410 | reverse complement strand
GTTTCAGAGTGCAGTTTGAGAACGACAGGATAACCAATTGCTGAGGCTAATTCTACTGCTTGGTTGGCACTGGTAGCTATTTCGGTAGTTACGGTGGGAATGCCATAGGCGCTCAGTAACTGCTTCGATTCATATTCTGTAAGTAGACTACGCCCTGTATCTTTAACTCGCTCTAGAATTGCTGCTGCTTGGGTACGACTGTGATGGCGATCGCTATCTTGAGCTAATACAGGAGTTTCATATAAACCTTTGAGATTGTAGCTGTAGTTCCACATTAGATTAAATAGATGGGCAGCCGTATCGGGATAGGGCATAGTATAAATTCCCGCACGGTTAAGAATGGCTTCTCCTTCTGCTACCTTTTCTCCCCCCATCCAACTTGCTAATAGGGGTTTACCCTTGAGTTCTTTAACAGTCTCCTGTAGTTGAAATGCTATTTTTGTGGCATCGGTCATGGCTTGAGGAGTGAGGATTACCAGCAGCCCATCACTATTCTCATCGGCTGCTGCTACTTTTAAGGCTTGAGTATAGCGTTGTGCCGTAGCATCTCCCAAGATATCAATCGGATTGCTGCGACTCCAATGAGTGGGTAATACTTGATCTAATTGGGTAATGGTTTCGGGGGATAATGGGGCTAACGATCCCTGTTTTTTGATTAAAGAATCCGTTGCTAATACTCCTGGACCTCCTGCATTGGTCAGGATGGTTAATCTTTTACCTTTGGGACGGGGTTGTTTGGCTAGCAACTCGGTCATGTTAAACAGGTCTTCGATAGTATCAACTCGCAGCACTCCACAACGGCGAAAAGCTGCATCAAGAACTTCATCGCTACCTGCTAAGGTTCCTGTATGAGAAGCTGCTGCCTTGGCTGCTGCCCCAGTCCTACCGCCTTTGATGACGATAATTGGTTTAGTTAGAGCTACTTCCCTGGCTGCGGAGAGAAAAGAACCAGCATCGCCAATGGATTCCATATAGATAGCGATACTTTTGGTAGTGAGATCGTCACCGAGATGATAAATTAAATCCCCCCAACTGACATCCAACATCGAACCAATTGAAACAAAGGCACTAAAGCCGACATTTTCGCGAAAACTCCAGTCCAAAATTGCCGTACACAATGCCCCGCTCTGACTGATAAAACCGACATTTCCAGGGCGTGCTATGGTACTAGCAAAAGTGGCATTCAGACCGTTGCGAGGATTCATCAACCCCAAACAGTTAGGTCCGATGATTCGTATTTGATGGCGACGGGCTTCATCGAGTATTTGCCGTTCTAATTCGATTCCTACCCCGCCAATTTCTTTAAATCCTGCCGAGAGGATAATTATCCCTTTAACACCAGCAGCCCCACACTGACGTATCACCCCAGGAACTGTCGGAGCAGGGGTAGCAATGATCGCCAAATCGATCGCGCTAGGAATATCGGCAATCGCTTTATAGGCTTTTATACCGAGAACGTTATCTCGCTTGGGATTGACGGGAAATACCGTACCGCCAAAGGGATTACTAATTAGGTTCCAGAGTAAGGTGCGACCCACGCTGCCTGGGCGGTCTGTCGCCCCGATTACCGCTACAGTTTTGGGGGCAAAAATTGCGTCTAGAGGTCGCCGTCGATAGTTGGCAATGTCATGGGCGGGATCGACAGACAGATTCATGGAGATAGTCATAATACTTTCCGAGATTTGATGTGGAGTAAGCTCGATTATTCTTCTCGATTATAGGCAATTGATTTTTAAAAAAATGTTGGCAATTTTGCTTTTTGATTTTTATTTATATTTGTCGATAGTTATCAGCCGATCTTGTCCAATAGTTAACTGGCGATCATAGCAGATTTTTGTTGAGTAATATTAAGATCAGAGTTGTTTAAGCAAATATTTAAATTATCTTAACCTTTTGCTAACTCGTTGACGACTAGAGGCTACAAAGACCTTGCACTAAGCAGTTGAACAAAGTCGCAGTCTCATTTAAATTATGTACATAGCGATAAATATTTAACCAAGATTTTTACTAAAAAACAGATTAATGCGTTTAATAAATGTACTCAAATGTACTCAAAAACTTTAATTTTTTGAAAAATAAAGAGCTAAAATACTTTTAATTTATGATAGATTTAACTTAAGAGAAAAAAAAGCGATCGCCGATCATCAAGCATACACCGAAGTGAAAACCCAGGAGGGATCTCTTATATGTTGCAGCAATGGAAAGGTTTCGTTTCAGGCAAATGGACGACAGAAATTAACCTCCGCGACTTTATTCAACAAAACTACACTCCCTATGAAGGAGATGGCTCATTTTTAGCCAGTCCCACCTCACTCACCCATCAGCTTTGGGAGAAAGTTAAAGACTTGATGGCAGTAGAACGGGAAAAAGGTATTTTGGATACGGATACTAAAGTCCCCTCTGGGATTACCGCCCATGCCCCAGGCTATATTGACAGAGACTTAGAAAAAATCGTCGGCTTGCAAACCGATAAACCTCTAAAACGGGCTATCATGCCCTTTGGTGGCATCAGGGTAGTTAAAAGTTCCCTAGAAGCTTACGGCTATCAGTTAGACGAGCAAACCCAAGAAATTTTTACTAAATACCGCAAGACTCACAACGATGGTGTTTTTGATGCCTATAGCCGTGAAATGAAATTGGCACGGCATTCGGGAATTATTACGGGTTTGCCCGATGCTTACGGTAGGGGCAGAATTATCGGCGATTATCGGCGGGTAGCTTTGTACGGTGGCGATCGCCTGATCGAAGACAAGCAAGCACAGCTATACTCTTTAGAAGTAGATACTTTTGACGAAGAGGTAATTCGCCTGCGGGAAGAAATTTCCGAACAAATTCGCGCCCTCAAAGAACTGATTCAGATGGCTGCGGGTTATGGTTGCGATATCTCTCAACCTGCCAGCAATGCGGTTGAAGCGATACAGTGGACTTATTTTGGCTATCTCGGTGCGGTTAAAGAACAAAACGGTGCAGCAATGTCTTTGGGTAGGGTTTCAACTTTCCTTGACATTTATTGCCAACGAGATTTAGATAATGGCGACGTTACTGAAGCCGAAATTCAAGAACTGATCGACCATTTTGTAATGAAGTTGCGGATGATACGTTTCTTACGTCATCCAGCCTATAACGAACTATTTTCTGGCGATCCCACTTGGGTAACAGAATCCATTGGCGGGATGGGAGAAGATGGCAGAACTTTAGTAACTAAAAGCAGCTTCCGCTTCTTAAATACTCTATATAACTTAGGACCCGCCCCCGAACCCAATTTAACCGTTCTCTGGTCGGAAAAATTACCCGTCGGCTTCAAACGCTTCTGCGCTAAGGTTTCTGCCGATACTAGTTCGATTCAATACGAAAACGATGACCTGATGCGTAGCTACTACGGCGACGACTACGGGATCGCCTGTTGCGTATCGGGAATGCGGATCGGCAAACAGATGCAGTTTTTTGGTGCGCGGGTCAACCTAGCCAAAGCTTTACTCTATGCCATTAACGGCGGTAAGGATGAAAAAGCAGGGGAACAAATCGCCCCGATGTTTGCTCCCATAACTTCAGAATATTTAGATTATGAAGAAGTTACCGCTAAATTCGATCTGATGATGGGTTGGTTGGCAAAACTCTATGTCAATACCCTCAACGTCATCCACTATATGCACGATAAGTATTGCTACGAACGTCTAGAAATGGCACTACACGATCGCGATGTCTATCGGACGATGGCTTGTGGGGTAGCTGGTTTATCGGTGGTGGGAGATGCCCTATCGGCAATCAAATACGCCAAAGTTAAAGTGATTCGCAATGAATCTGGTTTAGCAGTAGACTACGCCATTGAAGGAGATTATCCCAAATTTGGCAACAACGATGATCGCGTCGATAAAATTACCGCCAGGGTGGTCGAAGACTTTATGAACAAAGTGCGCCAAAACAAAACCTATCGCGGTGCGGTTCCCACTCAGTCCATCCTGACTATTACTTCTAACGTAGTTTACGGTAAGAAAACAGGGAACACCCCCGATGGACGCAAAGCAGGACAGCCTTTTGCCCCTGGTGCTAATCCGATGCACGGACGGGATACCAAAGGTGCGATCGCAGCACTAGAATCTGTTGCCAAACTGCCCTACGAACACGCCCAAGACGGTATTTCCTATACCTTCTCCATCGTTCCCGAAGCGTTGGGTAAAACCGAAGACAGCAAAACCAATAACCTGGCGGGACTGTTAGATGGCTATTTCCACGATACGGGACACCATATCAACATCAACGTCTTAAATCGCGAAACCCTAATCGATGCCATGGATCATCCCGAACTGTATCCTCAGTTGACCATCCGCGTATCTGGTTATGCGGTCAACTTTATCAAACTCACCCGCGAACAACAGTTGGATGTGATTGGTAGAACTTTCCACGAACGTGTATAGGTATGTTATTGGTAGGGTGGGCGACGCGAAGCTAGTCCTAAAGGATATATGTTTCCCTAATCCTAAAGGATACCGCGACCCCCATTCGAGGACAAGCACGAAGTTAGTCCTTGACCGAAGGGAATCCTTTAGGATAGGGCTTCGCAGACCGAAGGGAATCCCTGTGGGATAAGGGTACACTTCGTTAACGGTTATGCGAAGCGGTATCCTAAAGGATTCCCGTAGAGACCGCTCCGCATATACTTTAGTGCAATGTCCACCTTACTTTGTTTTTATAATCTGGGGCAGAGACGCAGATATTTTATCGTATTTGTTATCAATTAGTAATTCAATTATGTAATCAAGCAAATTTATCTATCTGCGTTCATCTGCGTTCATCTGTGGATGCTATTTCGCTTATCTATCCCAGATTAAAATAAAAACCGCTATGTAACCCATAATGTTGAGGTTTCCTGGGGTATTTCTAATAACTGGAGGTAGGAATTAACTCTAAACAATTTAATTTGAAAATTGATTTATCAAGAAAATATTAAATAATTACAATTCAAAAAAAATATTTTTTACAATAAGTTCAAACCAAAGCTTGGATATAGTTTATTAACTAATAAAGATATAGCAATCCCAGGCAATTTAGAAGAATAACTGACGACCAAAGACTAATAACATTCTTCACCTACAATTTCCCATTGGCAAATAGGATTAGCATATTATGTATAGTAAAATTCTCGTAGCATTGGACGAGAGCCAACTGAGCAAAAAAGCCTTTCAACAAAGTCTATCCTTGGCTCAAGTATTTGATGCCGAATTACAGTTACTCAATGTCATTTCCCCACAAGAAGCAAAGTATCAAAACACCGTTTCTCTAATTGGCAGTGGCATAAATTCTGATAAAACCAATGAAGTAGCTGAAGCAGAATGGCAACTTTTAGTTACAAATCGCTTAAATTATCTAGAATCTTTGCTAAAAGAAGCAATGCAAATAGGAATAACAGCGGACTTAAGCCAAGAAATTGGGCATCCAGCACAGCACATATGTAATTTTGCCAAAGATTGGTCAGCGGATTTAATTGTGATCGGCAGTCACGGTCGAAAAGGTTTAAACGAGTTGTTTATGGGGAGCGTCAGTAACTACGTTTCTCACCATGTACCCTGTGACGTTATGCTCGTTCATCAGCAAGATTAGTTTGTTTTTTGTCTTTCGTTCTTTGTTCTTCGTGACTAACGACCAATGACCAACAACCAACAACCAATATGCGAAGCGGTTCCTACGGGATTAGGGAAACATATATCCTTTAGGATGACCAACAACCAATGACCAACAACATAATTACCAAATCAGGTCGAATTCATTCTATCGAAACTTGCGGTACAGTTGATGGACCAGGGATTCGCTATGTAATTTTTACCCAAGGATGTCCCCTCCGATGTCTTTACTGTCATAATCCCGACTGTCGCCATCCAGAAGACGGCAAAGTAGTTACAGTTAATGAATTAATTGTAGATATCCAAAAATATAAATCTTATATTAAATTTTCGGGAGGCGGAGTAACCGTAACTGGTGGCGAACCTTTAATGCAGCCAGAGTTTGTCGGTGAGATTTTTCGCCGTTGTCAGGAGTTGGGAATTCATACCGCTTTAGATACTTCTGGTTATGTTAAATTAGCTACAGCAAAAACCATTCTTGATTGTGTAGATTTAGTATTACTAGATATTAAATCTTTTGACCCTACAATCTATCGGAAAGTCACTAATGTATCTCTCGAACCAACTCTAAATTTTGCTCGTTATTTAAGTGAAATTAATCAACCAGTTTGGATTAGATTTGTTTTGGTACCCCATCTCACCGACCCTCTTCATAATATTAGAGGTTTAGCTAAGTTTATTTCAAGTCTAAGTAATGTCGAACGCTTAGAAATTTTACCCTTTCACAAAATGGGAGAATACAAGTGGGAGCGGTTGGGATATGAATATCAACTAAAAGATGCTCCTCCCGCATCTCCAGAGTTAGTTGCCACTGCTAAAAATATTTTTCAGGAATACGGTATTAAAGTTTATTAATTTGTGTTTTGTAATTTGTGTTTTGTAATTTGTGCTTTGTCTTTTGTTCTTGGTTCTTTGTTTCTGCTACAGATAGTCCATCAATGACTAACAACTACTAACTACTAACTATTAACTATTAACTATTAACTATTAACTATTAACTATTAACAATCGACATGAAAGTTACTACTCAAGAACAACTAAATCTCTTCATTCAAAAAGCAAAAACCGCTCAAACTCAATACGCCAGTTATACTCAACAACAGGTAGATAAAATCTTTAAACACGCTGCTTTAGCTGCCAACGAACAGAGAATTCCTTTGGCTAAGTTAGCCGTTAAAGAGACAAATATGGGTCTAATTGAAGACAAAGTAATCAAAAATCACTTTGCCTCCGAATTTATCTACAACAAATACAAACAAGAACTCACTTGTGGCGTAATCGAGTCCGACACTCACTATGGCATCAAGAAAATAGCCGAACCAGTGGGGATTTTGGCAGGGATCGTACCGACGACCAATCCCACTTCCACCGCAATCTTTAAAGCTTTAATCGCCTTAAAAACTCGCAATGCTATTATCTTTTCACCCCACCCTAGAGCTAAAGAATGTACGATCGCAGCTGCTAAAACAGTTCTCGATGCTGCCATAGCTGCGGGTGCGCCAGAAGATATTATTGGCTGGGTTGATCAACCTTCAGTAGCACTTTCTCAGGCTTTAATGCAGCATCCCAGTATCAATCTTATCCTGGCGACTGGCGGACCAGGAATGGTTAAAGCTGCATATTCTTCGGGCAAACCATCGTTAGGGGTAGGTGCTGGCAACACTCCCGCCGTTATCGATGAAACTGCCGAGATTCCCCTAGCTGTCAGCTCGATTTTATTGAGCAAAACTTTTGACAACGGCATGATTTGTGCTTCGGAACAGTCGGTGATTGTTGTCGATGAAGTTTACGAAGTCGTCAAGCAGGAGTTTACCCTCAGAGGAGCTTATTTTCTTACTCCCGAAGAACGAGCTAGTGTAAGTGAGGTATTAGTCAAAGAGGGACGTATTAACGCTGCCATCGTCGGCCAGTCAGTCGCTAAAATCGCCGAATTAGCAGGAATAGAGATCCCCGCAGGCACTAAAGTTTTAATCGGGGAAATCGATGGAGTGGGCATTCAAGAACCATTTTCCATCGAAAAACTGTCTCCCGTGTTGGCAATGTATCGCGTAGCCGACTTCCAGGCAGCAACAAGTAAAGCAGAAGAGCTAATTTTATTAGGCGGACGGGGACATACTTCAGTACTGTATACTGCCCCTAGTAACAGCGATCGCATTGACTATTTTGATTCTCACGTCTCCACTGGTAGGGTACTAATCAATACTCCTTCCTCTCAAGGTGCGATCGGCGATCTGTATAACTTTAAGTTAGATCCTTCCCTAACCTTGGGTTGTGGTACCTGGGGGGGGAACTCCGTCAGTGAAAACGTCACCGTACGTCACTTACTTAATATCAAAACCGTATCCGAACGTCGGGAAAATATGCTCTGGTTTCGCGTTCCTCCCAAAGTGTACTTTAAATATGGTTGTTTGCCCGTCGCTTTAAGAGATTTAGCCGATAAAAAACGCGCCTTTATTATTACCGACAAGCCCCTATTCGACTTGGGAATGATTAAGGAAGTCACCGATGTTTTAGAGGAACTGAACCTCGAAGTCCAAGTCTTTTATGATATTCAACCAGATCCCGATCTTTCTACCATCGAAATGGGATTGGCAAGAGTTAATACCTTTCAACCCGACGTAATTATTGCCTTTGGCGGTGGTTCGCCGATGGATGCAGCCAAAGTCATCTGGTTGATGTACGAACACCCAGAGGTAGAATTTGCCGGGATCGCCACCAGATTCATGGATATCCGCAAGCGAGTATACGAATTGCCAACTCTCGGTAGTAAAGCACAGATGGTAGCAATTCCCACTACTTCTGGTACTGGTTCGGAAGTGACACCGTTTGCCGTAGTTACCGACGATCGCACGGGAATTAAATATCCCCTCGCCGACTATGCCCTCACCCCCAACATGGCAATTGTCGATCCCGAACTGGTGCTAAATATGCCCAAGTCCCTCACGGCTTTTGGCGGGATCGATGCCCTAACCCATGCCCTAGAAGCCTATGTGTCCGTACTGGCGACGGATTTTACCAATGGTTTGGCACTACAGGCGATCGCCCTAATCCTCGAATACCTGCCCCGTGCCTATAAACTAGGTGCCAAAGATCCCGAAGCTAGAGAAAAAGTCCACTACGCAGCTACCATTGCGGGAATGGCATTTGCCAATGCTTTTTTGGGAATCTGTCACTCTATGGCGCATAAGTTAGGTTCTAGTTTTCATTTGCCCCACGGTTTAGCCAATGCTTTGATGATCACCCATGTCATTCGCTATAACTCTACCGACGCACCGTTCAAACAGGCAATCTTTCCTCAATACGAATTTCCCCACGCCAAAGAACGATATGCGGAAATTGCCGATTATCTACATCTAGGTGGCGATACTCCCGAAGAGAAAGTAGAAAAATTAGTTAAGGCGATCGACAATCTTAAGGCAGAAATTGGGATTCCCTTGACGATCAAAGAAGCTCTACCAGGAAAAGAAAGAGAGTTTTATGAACAGATTGAAGAATTAGCCGAACAAGCCTTTGACGATCAGTGTACTGGTTCCAATCCTCGCTATCCCTTGATCCAAGACTTGCAGGAACTTTATACCCTAGCATATCGCGGTTGCAAATTTGAAGCTACTATGTATCACCAAGAACTTTCATCATTCCCAGAAATATTGTCAAGTTAAGTATCCATGTGAATCAACTCTCATGTTTGGGGATATTGCCTTGCCCAATTCAACTCTACGCTCTAAGAATAGTCGTACCTAATATTACTATTACAAAGCTACAGAACAATTCGTAACGTAACAAACTAGCCTCGATCTAACGATTTCAATCAAATATCAAAGCCGTCGTCGTCACCTTCAAAGATTCTTAGTTCTGCCACAGTTAACAACCAGATATATTTTAATACCGTTCGGTTAACCCTCCGACGCGAAGCTATATGGTACATAGCTTCGCGTCGTTTTGAGCCTTGATACTATGCCAA
This sequence comes from Pleurocapsales cyanobacterium LEGE 10410, assembly GCA_015207195.1. Classification (GTDB taxonomy): domain Bacteria; phylum Cyanobacteriota; class Cyanobacteriia; order Cyanobacteriales; family Xenococcaceae; genus Waterburya. Next base: position 11,266 of record JADEXJ010000107.1, on the reverse strand, counting down.
ACATCTCTCTTATTGGAATCTAAGAACAAATAGTTTGCTGCCTTCTCAATGTAAACCAAGATAACCAATAAAGAGGCGTAAGGAATCAAAAAGCTTCGCCAAACAGTCGCTATTACAGGTTTGATATTCCCAACTGGTTGCAAAAAAGCCACATCATAAGGTAAAACGAACTAATGTACTAAAATAATCTTATGATGCCTGGATAAACAATGATAAATTGATAAATTGCAGATTTTTTAATTATGTTTTATCGATCAAAGAAACAATTTGCTGAATAAATTCCTCATGATCGACTACTGGTTTAGAGATATAGCCATCTGCACCACTTTGCTTCAAGAAATTCTCGCGATCGCCTTCCATAGCATGAGCGGTTACGAGAATTACGGGTAAATTAGCAGTTTTGGGGTCGTTTTTGAGGACTTTGGTTATTTCAATGCCATCTACGGGTTTACCTTGATACATACTATTAGCCAGAGAAACATCCATCAAGATTACGTCTATCTCTCCAGATTGAGCATACTGCAAGACTTCATCGACAATTTCTGTACCTTTGACTTGCAAACCGCCTCTTTTTGTTAGTATTTTGGAAAAAACCCGCAAATTAATTGGGTCATCTTCTACAATCAAAACCGTTGTCATAGATGTCACTCAGAATTTTTAACCAAAGATAAATGTTAATAATGACGAAGAAGAAAACTATTAAGTCTAAATAACTAGGTCAAAATAGTCTTTTTTTATTGTGACTCAAAAAAGCAAGAACGCAAAGTGTGACGATAAGGTTAGATTAAGCTATATTTTTAGCTCTTTAGTTGTGTATCCTAGGCTCGATTGTATTTTTGGCATATTTCCCATAACCCTCGGAGATTTTTTGAATGGCACAGCAGCTTAACTTGTTAGGAAATGGTCAGATTATTCCTACCCCTCTTCACCAAGAAATGGAGAGGTCATATCTTGAATATGCAATGAGCGTAATTGTAGGAAGAGCCTTGCCTGACGTGAGAGATGGACTAAAACCCGTACATCGGCGTATTCTTTATGCTATGTATGAGCTGGGATTGACCCCAGACCGTCCTTATCGTAAATGCGCTCGCGTAGTCGGAGATGTTTTAGGTAAATATCATCCCCACGGCGATCAGTCAGTCTATGATGCTTTGGTGCGACTAGTACAGAGCTTTTCTACTCGTTATCCTCTGCTTGATGGTCATGGTAACTTTGGTTCGGTGGATAATGATCCTCCCGCAGCGATGCGCTATACCGAAACCAGACTTGCTCCTGTTGCTAACGAGGCAATGCTGACAGAGATTGGCGAAGCGACGGTAAATTACACCAGCAACTTTGATAATTCTCAAACCGAACCCGTAGTTTTGCCCGTTCAGTTACCAATTTTGCTCCTCAATGGTTGTTCGGGAATTGCCGTAGGTATGGCAACCAATATTCCTCCCCATAACTTAGGAGAAGTGGTAGATGGTCTAATTGCCCTAATCGATCGCCCTACCATAACCGATGAAAAACTTTGGGAACTAATTCCTGGACCCGATTTTCCGACGGGAGGGGAAATAGTTGAGGTTAAAGGGATTCAGGATGCTTATAGTACTGGGCGAGGCATTATTAAAATGCGGGGTATTGCTCAGATCGAAAGGATCGCTACAGGGAAAAAACGGCGTAGAGAAAAGAAAGCCATTATCATTACCGAGCTACCCTATCAGCTTAATAAGGCTGCTTGGATTGAGAAGGTTGCCGATCTGGTAAACCAGGGCAGAATTGAGGGAATTTCTGATATCCGTGATGAAAGCGATCGCAACGGCATGCGGGTAGTCATCGAACTAAAAAAAGATACCACCGCTCAAAAAGTGCTGCATCAGCTTTATCGTCAGACAGCTTTACAGAGTAATTTTGGAACAATTATGCTGGCATTGGTGGATAATAAGCCAGTTCAGCTACCTTTACGCGGTGTATTAGAAGAATTCCTTAAATTTCGCGAAAACACCCTTAGAAGGCAATATAGCCATGAATTAGAACAGGCTAGTCAAAGGCTGCATTTGGTAGAAGGCTTGTTACTGGCTCTAAATCAAATTGATGAGGTAATCGAGATCCTGCGCAACTCTCCCGATGGGACTAGTGCGAAGTTGAGACTACAGGAAGAATTAGACTTATCGCCAACTCAGGGAGATTCTCTCTTAGCCATGCCAATGCGTCGTCTGACGGGTTTGGAAAAACAAAAGCTGGAACCGGAGTTGAGCGATCTTCAGGAGCGGATCGCTAATTTAAGTAACGTGTTGGGCGATCGCCATGAATTAATGAAGTCGCTGAAAAAAGAATTGCGTTCTCTCAAGCGTAAGTTTGGCGATGAACGTCGGACTCGTATTATCACAGTAGCTGCTAAGGAAGAAGTTCCAGCATCTACCACCAAAAAATCTACCGCCAAGCAAACTCCAAAAAAAGATCCCGCTTTGACGGTATCTCCCAACCTTACTTTTGAACGCTCTGCTAAAGCACAACTCAAAGTAACTAGCTCTGGCTGTATCTATTGGGAAAACCCCAGCAAAGATACTGAAGCAAATAATGCGCCCAAGAAAGGAGAAGATTTTATCCTGCATCAAGAGCCAGTGGGCGATCGCGAGCGGTTAATTGTCGTTACCGATAGTGGCAAAGCCTATCCCGTACCGATTGAAGAAATTCCTTCTAGTTTAGAAAGTACCGAACTACCAGCAGTCGAGCTGTTATCTTCCGCAGCCCAAAGAGATGCTAACAGTACGGTTTCTCACTTCTTTCTACCCAAAAAACATCAGAATTTAGATTTGGTAATGCTGACAGAACAAGGCATTATTAAACGCCTCGCTGCTACCGAGCTAGATGCCTTGGGTAATCGGGGATTAGTATTAATTAAACTTAAAGATAAAGATATTCTTAAATACTTCTGCTTTACCTCTGAAAAGCGGGAGATGGTAATTGCTACCACGGGGGGACGTATTTTACGTTTGCCAGTTGACGATGCTCAAATCCCCATTATGGGACGAAATGCTCAGGGAAATCGAGTGATGCGCCTGCGACAAAAAGAAAATTTAGTAGGCTGTTGTGATGTTGCTCCTAATGATTATATCGCCGTTATCTCTCAGTTAGGATTTGGCAAGCGCATTCGAGTTGATTCTCTCAGGTTAGGTAATCGAGGAGACATCGGAACTCAGGCAATTCAATTTGCAACTAAAGAAGATGCCCTCGCGGGAATTATTTCTACTGCAAATGAGAAAAACATTACCCTGACTACGAGCATCAATCGTCGCTTAGTTTTACCAGTTAGCAGCCTCAAAAAAGCTGAAAAAAATAGTAAGGGTGAAAAAATTGGCAAGCTTAAAGCTAACGAAATTATTATAGGGGTGTATCCCTTTGTTTAAGATTGATCGAGTGTGGGCAATTCTGAAGGGTACTGCAATGCGGTTGTGGAGGATGCGAAGGGTAGGATAGGGTTAATCTTTGACCGTTCCTAAAGGATCTATGTGGAGCGGAGGGAATCCTTTAGGACACTTCGCCATATCCCTAACAAACTTTTTCTTACCAGTTCCACATTACTGGATTATCATCGAGGTGATCTGTCACCTGTCTGCCAATGCGATCGATTTCCTGCAATTCCCCAGGGGATAAATTGACTGAGGCTGCTTTGGCATTATCTTCCGCCTGTGCAGCAGTTCTTGCCCCTGCGATCGCATTTGTTTGTGGTTGAGCAATTAACCAAGCCAAGGATAGTTGAGCTAAGGTACAGTTGTGGCTTTTAGCGATGGGCTTTAACTGTTCTAGGGCATTTTGAGCGCGTTCAAAGTTTTGACCTTGAAACAGAACATTAGCACTACGATGATCTTCTTTAGCAAACTCATGCCCAGGTTTGAATTTACCCGTAAGTAGTCCTTGAGCCATGGAAGAATAAGCCAAGACAGAAATATTATTTTCCACGCAATAGGGTATGGCATCTTGTTCTATTTTGCGCCAGAACAATGAATAGGGCGGTTGTAGACTATCAATTCTGCCATACTCAGAAGCTTCCTCTACCTGGACGCGATTGAAATTAGACACCCCGATCGCTCTAATTTTACCGTCTTGTTTGAGCTTATTCAAAGCCTTCATTGTTTCTTCGATTGGTACTTCCTCATTACCAAAAGAGCCAGAGGGCCAATGAATTTGATATAAATCGAGATAGTCGGTGTTGAGATTTTTTAACGAGCGATCGCAAGCTTCAATTACTTGGTCATATTTAAGATGGCTGGCAAATACTTTAGAAGCGTAAACTAAGCGATCGCGAAGATCGCCTACAGCTTGAGCCACAATTTGTTCTGAATGCCCTTCACCATAAACCTCTGCTGTATCGATGGTGGTTATTCCTGCTTCAACAGCAGCCCGAATTGCTGTGATACTTTCTTGATCGTCAATTCCCGCCCACATTCTCTTACCTGCTTGCCAAGTTCCCATAAGAATCGGGGTAATTTGAATATCTGATGTGCCTAGCGATCGCGTTTTCATAATCTTGTTGGTTTTTTTGCTCTACAGTTAGAAATATTTTGCGGTATTTTTACTTTAAATCAAAGGTAACAATCAGCTTTTTATCCAACTACAACAGAGGTAAAGTAACTAAACACTCTCCCTATCTCCCTATTTCCCTATCTCCCTATCTCCCTATCTCCCCATCTCCCCAATCCCCAATCCCTCTACGATTTATCAATTTAATCAAGCGTTAACCATCCTTATAGAGGACAAGGTTATCTATTGCATTATTTCTTCTAATTGGTACGAGCAGGAAAAGCTCTGGCATTAGATTATGATTTTATTGAGATAAGAACCATTATTTAGATTCTCGAATCCTTACCTATCACAATTTTGTTATGGCTACCATTGTCGATATTGCAGTAAATACAGAAGGCTTTAGCACGTTAGTAACTGCGGTGAAAACAGCAGATTTAGTCGAAGCTCTGAACAGCCCAGGACCTTTTACCGTGTTTGCCCCCAATGACGCTGCTTTTGCTAAACTTCCTCCAGGCCCAATTCAAACTTTAGTGCATAACACACCCCAGTTGGCTCGAATCCTTACCTATCATGTGGTTTCGGGCAAGTTGATGCAAGCGGATTTAGCGCAGCTGGATTCAGTTATTTCTTTGGAAGGTTCGCCTATTCCAATTGATTGTTCTGAAAATTTTGAGGTCAAAAACGCCACCGTAATCGCAGCAGACATCGAGGCGGAAAACGGAATCATTCACGTGATCGATAATGTCATTTTAATGGGGTAGATTGTGATGGCAGGGGCGGATTACTTGCCCTCAGATATCAATCTTTCTTAGTTAATAATCAGGCGTAACATTTTTGTAACTCTAATTTTCTGATAATAAGACATTCCAGGTTCTAAATACTTTTGAAGGTTCTGGTGATACTAAATCCGATTGGTAAAAGTTACTTTCACTAGGAAGCAAAAACTCATTTGAGTCCCCCACCCCCTATAAGTCCCCCTACAGGGGGACATCATAAGAAGGTATCTTGGGGTTCTGTGCCAAACTGATACTGCTGACGAACTTAACATCAACCCAATTTTTCTCTAACGGGACTTAAACAATTAAAAAAGCCAAAAAAAGCTATAGTTGTTATTGTATAAGCTTTTTACGTTGCTAACTCCCTCTATTACCAGCGATGAAAGAAACTACTCCCGCAGCAACGCCTCCGTGTTTCAATAGATGGTGTCAAAAATTTGATGATTTACTACAAAATAAGTCACAGAAAAGAGAATTTAGGCACTATGTGGGCGGATTATTAGGAGAAAGCGAACGGAAAAACATCTATCAAATGGCTTCGGACTCGGTTGGTGTAACCTATCATAGCTAAAAATCGTAATTTGCTGTTTAAAACCTCGTCAGGGAAATTAGACACTATCAGAATAGATGAGTACGTCCAATGGATAAGAAATGAAGAATTTCAGGAAATTCAAATACAGGGAACAAAACCAAGAACTGTCTGGGTAGCAATCATCGAAGTAGAAATATCACGTCTTGAAGGTCAAAGAAAAATCGCGCTCGTCATGAATGCGCCAGTCTTTGAAGAGGCAGAAGATATTGATTACTTAATGACAAATGTTGAAGGACAAATTGTTACAGAGCAATGGATAGTTGACACATATTCTCAGAGAAACTGGGTAGAAGTTTTTTATCGAGAAGCTAAAGGATGGTTGGGATTAGGTGAATACCAAGTTAGAGAAAAAAAGGCTTTAGAAAGACACTTTATTTTAGTATTTTGTGCCTACACCTTTATTCTTTGGCATAAGTTAACTGGAGGTTGGCGACGGCGTTGGGCAAACAAACCTTTAAACACATTTCCTGAAGCATTAGAGGCATTTCGTACTGCTATGTCTTATCGTTTTGTAAAATGGCTCAATCAAAATTGTGACGTGTTCACAGCTTATAAAGCTAGTTTGGGCTTTGTTTGGGCATAATTTTTGTTTAAGTCCCGCTAATAGTATCGGTCTGAACCGAAGTTTGAACGAGCCAGCATTCCAAATTGCTTGAAAATCCACCACGAATACTCATATTTAAAATCATGAATACAATTCACTTTGTTGTTGGCAACCGAGGTAATATCGGCAAAAGCTTCTTTAGCTCTTTAATGTGCCATTTTTACTCATCAAACACTAGACCATTTACTCTTTTTGATGCTGACCCCGACAAGCAGGATGTCTCACCTCTCTATGGAGGTATTACGGACGTTACTTTTGATGCCTGTAATGAAATTATGGTCAATCATAGTACCGATGCTATTAAAGTCGATCGCATTTACGAGTCGGCATTAAAGCAAGATGTTATTGTCAATATGCCCAGTAATTCTCATAAAGAATTACTGTTCTGGCTTACCCAAAATGGTCTGAACCAAGCTGAGTTTTTGGCAGCAGAAAATATTCAGATCTATCTTTGGTACTTGTCGAATGGAGATGCCACTAGTCTCAACCTATTCAAAGCTTTGGTCGATAACTACCCAGCATTCAAAATAACTTTGGTTCAGAACAAAGGAATCGACAATCAGTGGAGTGGAGAACTTAGTACAGACATCAAAAAGCTCGCCAAAAAAATCTCGCAGCTAGATTTGTCTACCATGCCCAAAGGCGAAAGAGAGGCTACTTTTGCTTCGGGCAAAGCTTATGCCAAATATATTACCAGCACTACCAGCAGCAAGCTTTCGGTCAATCGTTTAAAAACTTACCTAGACAATCAATGCGCGAAATTCATCCAAATATTTTCCCTGGCTAAACCAGCTTAAATGATGAACGATAAGAATAGCCAGGATAATAGTCATTTACCGCCCCCTCCCACTCTGCCTCTAGAACCCACAACAAATACTGACCCAGTTTTAGCGAAAACTCCACCCGCGTCTATTATCGAGCAGTTGGCTAATTTGGCAGATAAGTCAGAAGTAATGTCCTTACTCGAATTCAAAGAGAAACAGCAACTAGACAAAAACGATCCTCTTTGGGCATTTCTTCTACAGTTCAAAACTATCGAAAATTCAGTCAATAAACAAGAACAGATCCTCAATCTATTAATTGCTGGTTTTGAAGCCAAGTTCGAGCAGCAAATAGATGCCAATCAGCAACGGATTGACACTAGCTTTCGTACCTATAGCAAAGATCTGATTAATCAGTATCAAGCTTTGACCGATAATCTGCAAACAGTAGAGGAAGCCAGTCTCAATCTGACTCAGGCAAAAATATCTGGTTCGGTAGCCAAGTTAGTGAGGCACGCTGCCCATACAAAGGCTGTAAGTGACTGGCTGGCAATGAGTCGGCTGGGTCTTTATATCCTAATTCCCATGTTTTTTACTGGCGTTGGTGGCTGGTTTGCCCGTAGCTACGTTGATTATCGCTACAGCAATTCTGGACTTAGCAATGAAGATACCGCTTTACTCCATTGGGCAAAATCAGACGAGGGTGAGTTAGCTAAAAATCTGGCTCATTGGAATAGTCGCGGACTGACTACTAAAGGTAAAAATCTAATTTGCGAACAGGAAGCAGCCAACTTAGACGTGACTCTCACCTTAGAAGGCAAGTCGGTTGATTCGGGATGGTGTGCGTTGTGGATTCGTCCTGCTGACAAAAGATAATTTAACTTTTTATATTTATGAATTTATTAAAACTTGCTACATCCATAGGGTTGGGATTATCCTTTACCCTGACTAATTTTTTAGCAAATACGGTTAAAGCTAACAGTATTCCTACCGTTACCTATGAAATGGTAGGAGAAGATAATTCACCCATGGGGATACTAGAAGCTCCCGATTTTAGTGCGATCGCTTTTCGTTCTTTGGGTAGCTTTAGTGAATCTGGTACTATCTCTGATGAGTACGATCGCTATGCTGGTTATGGCTTGGGTCGTCAGTGGTACGAAGGAGATGCGGTTATCAATGTCCTAAAGTTAGGGGATATTGATGATAGCTTTGGGGTAGGGCAGTTTAGATTAGGAGAAATAGTCGCCAAATCGAGTCGCCAACCTAAAGATGTGACCCTCGATCGCTTCGGATTTATTAAAAATCAAACCATCGGCAGCTTTATCAAGGCTAATCCGCAGTTAAAAGATCGAGCGATTAAAGACGTACCTCCTTTAGCTGATGCGATCGCAATGATATACGGCGATCGAGCCAAAACATTATTGGAGTTGCCAGTTAGAATATTAATTGATGGCGATCGCGAAAACTGGACTTCAAAATTATCTCTGAACAAAAATGTAAAAAAATTAGCTCAAACCGAAGCACCTAAGTTTGACGTATCCGAATTTGAAATGGGTAATTTGGATTTGAGCGAATATTCTTTAGAAGATGTCGAAGGCATCGGAGATAGCTTTGTTGAAGATTACGAAGATTGGAAAAACGAGTATCTGAGCGACATCGAAGGATTAGCAGATATTTCTTTTGATGATTTTCCTAACCCCGTCGCCACGACTTTAGCCTTTATCTCCCGCGTGGATACAATTTGGAGCGATGCACACGGACAAATCAAACCAGGTCATAGCGTTTCTGGTAGCAACCAAGCTGGTTACGCAGTCCCCTGCCAGCATAGCTGCGCTCATCTCGAACTAGACGATATTGAGAATTCTGGTCGCGATATTCGCTGGATCTCTGAAGGTCGTAGATGGATGTTGGGCAAAGACCCCAATAACGCTAACATTTGTCCTGAAGCTCCTTGGGGTGTAGATGGAGGGGAAGGTATATTAGGCGTTTTTAACTGTGGTAAAGAACCTACTGGTCGCAATCCTTTCGGTCCTGGCTTTAAGGTAGCTCTTTGGAGCGTTGATGAAACAAAGGATGAGGCGGATACGGCAATCTTCTTTCGTATTTGCAAACGTGGTATTCCCGACCTCGGCTGCACTCCCTACTTCATCGGTCCGATTCCTTTTCTGCCTGCTAACAGAGAAAATTGGATTATCTTAGGACCTGGGTTTTGAGTGGCGATCTGTATCGACTTAGAGTCCATTTTCTATCATCTCTTTAATCCTATGGGCTTTTTCAAAATGATCTAGCCTGTGGGTTTTTATCCACCAAGTTGCAGCTTCCATTAGCAGTTCTGGGTCGTCGTTTTTGTTAGCAAAAAAAGCATAGAAAGACAATCCGACACCATTACCTCTAGACGCCATTTTCTTGTTACACACCTCAATTATCTTAGATCTTAATGCTGCTCTCATACTTTATATAACTCTTCAGATTTTTTAGCCGACACGACAATTCGGACACATAACTATATCCATTAAGATGCTTGAAGTTTCTGTCCAACTTTTAACTTATTATCTCAAACATTTGACTATAACTGCGCTTGAATATGTTATGTGCTTACCATGCAACGCCTTTGCTTCTTTACAGGTTGTCTATAGAAATAGCCTCACTTAATACTTCATTACGGATTACTGGATGAAGTACTGTGCTTTGAGCAACATCAACTTCACACCCAAGAAGCTCTCTTAGCTCACGGGTGAAAGCAATTAGATCCAGAAGCGATTGCTTGGGGGAGACATCAATCAAAAAATCGACATCGCTTTCCTTTGTATTGTCTTCCCTTATTGTAGAACCAAACACCCTAATGTTTGGAGCATGATAATGTTCGCCAAGAGCGAGAATTTGAGAACGGTAGGTTTTTAATTCTTTTTTATTCACTAAAAAACTCTTATTTTAATTAGCTACAGCTTTTTTAGGAATAGATATTTTTTCGATGTCCAACTGCAATGACTAGTATTATGCAAGTTTGATTTTCAATCTGACAAAGAATTCGATAATCACCAACTCGATAACGCCAGATGCCTGCTTTGCTTCCCTTCAATGGTTTCCCATACTGATGAGGATCTTGGCTTTTTAATACTCGTTCTTCAAGATACTTAACGATCTGTTTACGAGCGTTTCTATCGAGTTTCTTCGCTTCTTTAAGAGCCTTACTATCCCATTCAATCTTCCACATCAAGAATCCTTTTTGCTTCTTCCATGGATACTCGAACGCCTGGATTCTCAATACGGTCTATTGCAAGGTAAGTATCTTCCATGTCTTCTAAATAACGCGATAGTGCTTGTTTTACATAAAAGCTTTTAGAACGACCAGTTTTAGTAGCTAGTGTTACTAGTCGTTGGTTTAGCTCCTTTTCAAGTCGAACGGCAACTGTTTCAGAATCCATTGCGATAACTCCTTAAATCTAAACGTTATACAAGTATAACAAGTATTACATTGTCACTAATCTTCAAAATGTATAAAAAAAACCAGAGTATTCTGATTTTTCTTCCAAGCCCAGATCGAGACTGACAAGAATATCAGTCTCAACTTTTGTACTAATTAGCCTCCATAATTAGGCATAGCCCCCATTACAGCCTGTGCTGCTTGCTGAGGATTATACATAGCTTGTGGTTGCTGTGGTTGCGCCGTGAATCCGACCTGCTGTTGTGGAACAAATCCAGCAGCAGCGGCAGCTTTAGATTGCGCTCCACCATTATTATTGAAGGGGTTTGTACCGTTCATACTATTACTACTATTGCCATTACCATTACGACTAACGCCGTTGTTAGTACGAACATTCTGGGAGTGCCAGTTTTGGTTGAGAATGTAGTTCAAGATAGCCTCGTGAGGTCTATTTCCTGGTACACAATCGGGTAGCATATTTGGGGCAAAAGTCTTCATAGTCAGGCAAAGCTGCATCTGGTCTACTCTTGGTTGACCTACAGTGCCAAAAGTTTGTTCAAATACGTTTGAAGCCAACTCATAGTCAGGAGTCGTAGGTTT
>JADEXJ010000365.1 GCA_015207195.1 Pleurocapsales cyanobacterium LEGE 10410 | reverse complement strand
CTTTTCACACTGGTCACCGTAAGCTTCGGTGTGTCCGCAGTTCGGGCAGGTCCCTTTCACATAACGGTCTGGAAGAAACATGCCGGCTTCTTCGTCATAGAGTTGATCCTGGCTTTTCTTCTTAAAAGTGCCCTGTTCGTGTAGTTTGAGGAAAAAGTCCTGCGAAGTTTGTCTATGTGTTTTAGAACTCGTTCTGCCGTAGTAGTCGAAACTGATGCCAAATTTTTCAAAAACCGCTTTATTCCCTTCATGATAGCGGTCAACAATCTCCTGAGGAGTTACACCCTCTTTTTCTGCAGCAATGGTAATGGGTACTCCGTGCTCGTCAGATCCGCAAATATGTAAAATCTGCTTTCCGCCCAGTCGTTGAAATCTTGTATAGAGATCAGCCGGAAGATAGGCTCCAGCCAGATGCCCAAGGTGAATAGGACCATTGGCATAGGGAAGTGCGGAGGTAACTAAAATTCGTTTTGACATGGATTAGTAAAGATAACGTCGTTTAAATGCGGCTGAAATTAATGTACAGCTTGCCAAGTTAGCAAATTGACAGGCAAGTTTCTTATACGGAACCTTGCCGTCTCGGAGCTCTATAGATTCCCAAAGTTAAGACAGCTTCTCAAAGAGAGCATAGAGCCCAATGCCACAGGCAACAGAAACGTTCAGGGAGTGCTTCATGCCAAACTGCGGGATTTCAATAGCGACATCGAGCATAGAGATCAGATCGCTATCAATTCCCGTAACTTCATTGCCAAGAATAAGGCAGATTTTCTTTGATGGTGGAGACCAATCGTTCATCAATAAACTGTGATCGGTCTGCTCTAATCCGGCAACGGTGTAGCCTGCTTCTTTTAATCGGTTGATTTCAGCTTCCCAATCATCAATATACTCCCATGATACATGTTCTTCGGCACCAAGGGCAGTCTTCGTTATCTCAGCGCGCGGTGGTTTTGGTGTGTATCCCGAAAGGCAGAGGGATTTTATACCGAAGGCATCTGCCGACCTGAACGCGGCACCTACATTGTGCATGCTGCGGATATTGTGGAGCCAAAGTATGGTGTGATCACGAAGAGGGGAAATGCGCTGATTATTTTTAGCGTAAATCTGTCGCGTGGTAAGTTTCTTCAATGTGATTAACTGGGTTCAAAAGGGATTGAAAAATTTCATTGGGATGGATAAAGGCGCCTGCTCCGGGTAAAAAAGAGGTTGGGAAAACAGTCGCGAACATCCTATTTTTACCAAGCTAAAGAAATTTATAAAAACAGACGAAAATAGCAGTGAAAACTGCTTTTTCTATTTATAAAAATAGAATGTATTCCAAAGTATGAAGAAGAATTATCTATCCAGGGAAGGATACGAAAAACTTGACGCAGAATTGAGAGACCTCAAATTGCGTGGCAGAAAGGAAATCGCCGAAGAAATTGCTGAAGCCAGAGCAAAGGGTGATCTTAGTGAAAATGCCGAGTATGAT
>JADEXJ010000364.1 GCA_015207195.1 Pleurocapsales cyanobacterium LEGE 10410 | reverse complement strand
TACCCCTGTTAAGGTGAGCAAATGTACTAAGATAAGGCGATCGCGATTAATGGCATTCTAAAAGAAACTTGGTAATCGGAGATTTTGTTCCATGATTAATGCTATCTTCTCTCAATTTATCGAAGCAACTCCTATAACTGTAATGGTTAGAGGAATTATGGAACGAATTTTTGAACCGACCGCATTAGATGAACTGTTTGAAGCTCATGCAGTCAAGCAATACACCAGAGAGCTACTGTTTTCTAATGTGGTTAGTTTAATGAGTTTGGTAGTCAGTGGAATTCATCCAAGTGTCAGCGCAGCATACAAAGCATTAGAAAAAGATTTAGGAGTGTCACGTCCTGCGCTATATGGCAAACTAAACGGAATGGAGTTAGGTATTTCTCAAGCATTAGTACGATATAGTGCTTCAAATCTTGAATCGCTCATCTGTGAATTAAAAGTGAATGAAACACAATTGCTAGCAGGATACGAAGTTAGAATCGCTGATGGCAATCATTTGAGTCGAACAGAACATCGATTAAAAGTTTTGAGAAACAATTTAAGCAAAGCTTTGCCTGGAAAGTCAATTGCAGTATTAGATCCACAGAAAATGTTGGTCACAGATATTTTTCTCAATCAAGATGGTCATGCCCAAGAGAGAACAATGCTACCTGAACTTCTAGAAACAATTCAAGCTCAACAAATTTGGATTGCTGACCGTAATTTCTGCACTCGTCAATTTTTATCGGGAATTGCTCAAAAAGGTAGTTATTTCATCATTCGCCAACACAAAAGCTTACCCATTAAAGAAATATCTCCTCTAGAAGAAATTGGTATAACCAAAACTGGTCGAGTTTTCGAGCAAAAGATTCAAATAGCCAAGGACAATACTAGTTTAAATTTACGCCGAGTAGTTGTTCAACTCAACAAACCGACAAGGCATGGAGATGAAGAAGTTGCGATCTTGACTCATTTGCCAATATCAGTCGCTGATGCCCCAACTATCGCCAGACTCTATTTAAAAAGATGGAATATCGAAGGTATGTTTCAGGTGATTACCGATACATTTAACTGTGAGTTAAATACTTTAGGCTATCCCAAAGCTGCTTTATTTGTCTTCTGCGTAGCGATAGTTGCTTTTAACATTCTCTCTACCGTCAAAGCTGCACTAAAGTCCGTTCATGGTGTTGGCAAAATCGAGGCTGGTTTTTCTGACTACTACTTAGTCGAAGAAGTTCAAGCTACATACAGAGGCATGGCGATCGCTCTTCCTGCTCCACTGTGGTTGCCCATAACTCAAATGGGTTTAACTGAATTTGCTCAAGCTTTAAAACAGTGGGCTAGTTTAGTTGAGCTCAAGCGGTTTTGTTCTTCTCCTAGACAACAAAAAAAGAAAAAACCAAAACCGACTTATGACCCCAAACATCCTCATCGCTCTACTGCTCGTCTTTTACAACAACATAAGCAGTACAAACGTTCACCTTAACA
>JADEXJ010000106.1 GCA_015207195.1 Pleurocapsales cyanobacterium LEGE 10410 | reverse complement strand
CTGTCATGAAGGTTTTAAACCCGTGACTAATGATACTTGCAATCGCTGTCACGAAGCAGAGTTGGCTCAAGATGTCCATGGGGCAAAAAAGTTTCGCGATCCTCGCTGGGCAGAGTTAAGAGAAAACCTAGACATCTTAACCTGTACTGCTTGCCATACAGAACATGAATTTATGTTTGGTCGGGGAGTTAATTTGCCACCCGATCTTTGCATGGCTTGCCATCAAGGAGTAATTGAAGGAGAATTAGCCAGTCACAATGGGTTTTCCGCCGATGGTTGTTGGACTGCTGGCTGTCATAATTTTCACGACCATCGCTCTATTTCTACTGGCTTTCTACGGCAAAACCTCGATCGCCCGTGGATGTTGCCCGAACCCTCCCTACCCAAGAGGGTTGTAAAGACAGAGCTAGAATCTGCTCCCAAACCAGATCTAAGTAAGGAGTTTTTGGGAGGAAAGTCATGAAGAGAAGGCAGCAGTTAAAAGTCATATTGGGTCAGGGATCACAGGTCAGAAGTTATCAGTATAGATTGACTGTAATATCTGTAGGTATACTTTTTTTCTTTTGCTGGGTTTTCCCAGGTGTAGCACTAGCCGAGCGCGTTACAGAAACTCAATTACAACAAATCGAACAGCAGTGGCAGGGGAGCGCCCACGCTTTGGCGGGGGTCAATTGTTCTAGCTGTCACCAAAATGATCAGACTAAAGCATTTATCGCCAAACCAACTCACGAAAGCTGTACTAGCTGTCATGAAAACAGCGTCGATACTTTTCTGTTGGGCAAACATGGTGTTCGTACCCTAGAGGGTTTGTCGCCTTTGACTCCTGCTATGGCTCATCTACCGATGAAAGATAGTTCCCTAGACCAGCAGATGAACTGCAACACCTGTCATAACGTACATACAGTAAACACCTACGAAGCCTCAGTAGATTCTTGCCTGACCTGCCACAATGATAATCACTCTTTAAACTACAAAAACTCACCTCACGCTCAAATTTTTCGTGAAATCGGGACATTACCCCGTCCTAATTCTGACTCAGTTACTTGCGCTACCTGTCACTTACCCAGAGAAGCTGCTGGAGATGCTGTACTGGTCAATCATAACAACACCTATACACTCAAGCCACGCGATCGCATGGTTAAGGAGGTCTGTATGAACTGTCACGGTGTAGAACACGCCTACAACAGCATCTTTGATGATGAATTGGTCGAAGCTAACTTTGCTCGTCCTCCTACTCAAGAATTGCAAACCTTTGAACTGGTGCGCGATCTAGAAAAGAAAAGATCGAGCAAAGCGACTCAATAACAGAGTTCTGGAATCGATCCATCACACTTTACTCAACCATAATTAACCAAGACTATCCTAACAATGAACAATACGATTCAGAGAATCAAAACCAGAACTATCGGCTTAATTGCTCTAGCCGTAACGATCTGCTTTACGGCGATCGCCTGTAGCGGTGGCGGTTCGACCCAAGCAACCGCAGGGATTTCTCCCGAAGTAGCCGTAGATTACGTCCATACCGTATTACTAGCAGACAGAACTGCCTATACTAAGCACGTGGTCAACCGTCTTAAAACCTTAGAAGGCAAAGAAAAACCAGATGGTGTCGTTCCAGCAGAAGCTACCGAAGGCTGGACTGAAACTGGAGGCGTACCCCTCCCCGCTCAAATGTTCCGCTTGGGTTCGGAAGTCGCTGCCGAAACTGCCGATGAAAAAGGTATTGGCTTTACCTACAACCTAATTTCTACTTGGAACATCAACGATAGCCACTCGCCCAAATCCGAGTTTGAGAAAAAGGCAATGGAAATAGTTAATGAAACTGGCGAACCATATAAAGAATATCAGGAAATTGGCGGTCAACAATACTTCTCTGCTCTCTATCCCGATAAAGCAGTAGCAGAAGCTTGTGTAACCTGTCACAATACCCACCCCGTTCACCTCGAACGCTATCCCGATAAAAAATTCGAGATGGGAGAAGTAATGGGCGGTATTATTATCAATTTACCGATTGATGAAGCTTAAAGATAAGTAGCTGTAGTGGACTAACACAGCTGAAATAGTGCAATAAACAAGCGGGAAAAACCAGGAATATCTGCTGCATCTCAAAAACCCAATCATTTGTTGGTAAGCAAGCAAATCATCTGTGTTTATCTGTGTTTATCTGTGGACTTTTCTAATGCCTCAAATTAACCTTGCTACGCCAATAGGGTGGGTTGGATAGATTCAGACGATGAAAGCCAAATTTCTCTCGAACGTATCCTAACCCACCATGTTTAATTTAAGAAATAGGACTAATTAGCTCGATTTTCCTTAGTGAGACCGCCAAAAGTATGAAGCCTAAGTTCTCCACACTAATCATCTTAACCCTATTATCCGCAGCAATTCTCGCACCTTTTGCTATCAGCCCGATTTATATACCAATTTTGAGAGAGCAAGCTTTTGAAGTTCTATCATTTTTGCAAGACAATCTTTACAAACAAATAACAGGCTATCTGGCTTTGGCTTTCGTCATCATAGAAATGCTTTTGACCGCCCGCAAACGAGGTAAGGGCTGGAAAATCAAGCTGTCTATCCCTGGTTCGATGCAATTATGGCGTAGCTTACATATTTTTCTCGGCGTTGGCTTACTCGCCGTAGTCTTGATTCATACTATCGGCGTGGCGGGGATCAACTTCAATGCTGTTTTCCTTTGGGTATTCTTTGGGGTAAGTCTTTCTGCTTTAGTAGGCGTAGTAGCAGAAACAGGAGTCTTGGAGTCATCGCAGAAGCGGTTTTTTCCTTGGCTATCTACTACTACCGTTGGTGGTAAAAAAATGGCAGGCATTTCTAAAGGAAACACGATCAAAAGTATGCGTGCTTTATGGTTAAATACCCATATTATTTTGGTTAGTATCTTTTTTATCATGCTAATTTTTCATATCTTTCTAGCTTATTACTATCAATAAATTACTATCATAATTGCTTTTAGTAGTTTTCCAACTATGAGTCTAAATATCAAGCTTTTAGAAGAGAGTTTTTCTGAGATTAAACCCATCATAATTCAGTTTTCAGCAACCTTTTATAATAATCTATTTACCCTATATCCAGAGTTAAAACCATTATTTAAATTCCACTCGCTCGATAAATTATTTATGAAACGTCGAAAATTTTTCAACTGGGTTGGTGTTGGGCTACTAGCAAGTTATTTCCCCGTCGCCCTTGCAGCTTGTTCTGCTGGTGAAGACAGCACTACTGCTACAACCGAAGCAAATCCCAGTGCTGGAGACTTGTTATCTTTAGGAACAACAGCAGAATTACAGTCAGCAGGCTATCTATTAAATGAAGAATCTGAGGTTATTGTAGTTCAAGATAGCGAGGGACAACTGATTGCCCTTAATCCCATCTGTACTCATCAAGGATGTGTCGTGCAATGGCAAGAAGCATCTAATACTCTAGTTTGTCCCTGTCATAATGCCAAATATGCTCCTGACGGCGAAGTGTTAGCCAAACCTGCTACAGCACCATTATCTAGTTATGAAGTAAAAGAAGAAAATGGTGAAATTCTGGTTAAAGTAAGTTAGTTTTCCAAAATAGTTAAATTTAATAGTCTATTTTAAGTCAAAAAGCAGATAACAACTAACAACTAACAACTAACAACTATTTAAGAGTCTCGCACCTTTTCTACACTTTATTTACACGATCGCTATAACTAATGACGCTATTTGAACCCGAAGTAGTTTTACAAAAAATTCAAGAGGGAGCTGAATTTAAACAGGCAGAATTGAGCCGACTTAAGTTGGAATCTGCTAATGTTGACGGAGCTAAATTTATTGAATGTTATATGCGCGGGGCTACGTTAACTGATGTTTCCTGTTGTAAAACAAATTTTAAAAGTACAAATTTTGCCTTTGCCAACCTGAGCAAAATCAACTTGTCTTATGCCAATTTAGAGCGTACCGAACTAAATAGTGCAACATTAAACGATGTGGTTTTGAACGATGCCAACTGTTATAAAATTAAGTTGTTTGGGGCGAAACTAAACGAAATAAAGGCAATTAATACTAATTTTGCTTTTGCCGATTTACGTCAAGTGTCGGGTAAGAATATATATTTTAGCAGTGCCAATCTAACCAAGGCTTTTCTGAGTAAAACAGCATTTAATAATACAAACTTTGAGCGAGCTACTGTAACTAATGCTGGCTTTCAAGGTTCGATAATTAGTAATTCGCGATGGCATAAAGCAAACTTGCAAAATACTAATTTTAGTAAATCAAAGATTAATAATGCCGATTTTACCGATGCTAGTTTAGTCAAGACAAAATTTACTCAGTCTCGACTAAACATAGTTAACCTAACCGCAGCAGAATTACTGGAGACAGACTTTAGCAACGCGGAACTAAACAGAATTAATTTTGCCGACAGTACCCTTTTATCAGCAAACTTTGAAGGTGCAGAACTAATTAACGTCAGCTTTACCAACGCTAATTTACAGGATGCTAATTTGGAAAAAACCGCCTGGCAAAATGTTACCTTTGACAATTGCAATGTAGACGGTGCAGTGTTTTCCGATGCGCGGGGCTTGAGCGAATCACAAAAGCAGTGGCTGAAAAAACACGGTGCGCTTAATGTTGCTTAGTGGTTTGCATCTCCATCTAAGACAACTAAAATAGTGTCCACAGATGAACACAGCGATGCCCTAAAGGATTCCCTTCGGTCACGCGCGGTCTTGAAGGTTTCCTTCTTAGAGCGATATCCGAAGGTGTATCCTTTAGGACTGCATCAAGAAGATGAACACAGATGGATGAATCGGCTTTTCTACAAGTTGAATTGCGCTATGTACTAATACTAAATCCTGTTCGTACAGGTTACTTTTAATCGCCCCCTAAATCCCCCAAGCTTGGGGGACTTAAAGAATTTGATAATAACTTTTACCAAGCGGATTTAGTATAATAGTTGTGCAAAAGGCTGTAAAAACAAATTAACATAGCAGTCCTAAATCATTGATGAAAATACCTAAGGACAAAGGATAAGGGACATAGGTCAGGGTTCGCTGGTATTTTATTGAGAATTGCTAGATACGTTACAATTAATCCCATAACGAAACTGCAATTTAGTAAGCAATTCTGGGAATCTAACTTAGTTTTGCGTTGTTCAAATCCTGATTAACATGACCGTATCTCATCCTGTAGATTTTCAAGACAAATTTGACATTATCGTGGTCGGTGGTGGACACTCTGGCTGTGAGGCAGCATTAGCAGCAGCAAGATTGGGCTGTCGCACCTTGATGTTAACTCTTAATTTAGATCGCATTGCCTGGCAGCCCTGTAACCCTGCGGTGGGTGGTCCAGCAAAATCTCAATTGACCCACGAAATTGATGCTTTGGGGGGAGAGATCGGTAAGGTAAGCGATCGCACCTATCTTCAGAAACGAGTGCTAAATGCCTCCAGGGGTCCTGCGGTCTGGGCATTACGGGCGCAAACCGACAAGCGGGAATATGCTGCGGTGATGAAGCAGATCGTGGAGAATCAGGAGAACTTGAGCATCCGCGAGGGGATGGTTACGGATTTAGTTTTGGGAAAAAATGATGAAGTAGTAGGCATTGAAACTTACTTCGGTACTTGCTTTGCTGCTAAGGCGGTAATCTTAACCACTGGTACTTTCTTGGGTGGTAGAATCTGGGTCGGTAATAAATCGATGGAAGCAGGGCGGTCTGGGGAATTTGCAGCCTCTGGCTTAACCGAAACCTTGAATCGGCTTGGTTTTGAAACGGGCAGACTAAAAACAGGTACTCCTGCCAGGGTGGACAAGCGATCGGTAGACTATAGCAAAATGACCCCGCAGCCTCCCGATGAAGAGATCCGCTGGTTTAGTTTTGACCCCGAAGCTTGGATAGTAAGGGAACAAATGAACTGCTATCTAACCCGTACTACTGCCGAAACTCACCAAATCATTCGCGACAATCTACATCTATCTCCCGTATACGGTGGTTGGGTCGATGCTAAAGGACCCCGCTATTGTCCCAGTATTGAAGATAAGATCGTTCGCTTTGCCGATAAAGAAAGCCATCAGATTTTTATCGAACCAGAAGGTAGAGAAATTCCCGAACTCTATATTCAAGGGTTTTCTACAGGATTGCCCGAAAAACTACAGTTAGCCATGTTGAGGACGCTTCCTGGGCTGGAAAACTGTACTATGCTACGTCCTGCCTATGCGGTGGAGTATGACTTTATTCCCGCTACCCAGTGTTATCCGACCCTAATGACCAAAAAAGTTGAGGGGCTATTTAGCGCGGGACAGATTAACGGGACGACTGGCTATGAGGAGGCAGCGGGACAGGGACTGGTTGCGGGTATTAATGCGGTACGGTTTGTAAAAGGAGAACCTGAAGTAATATTTTCTAGGGAACAAAGCTACTTAGGTACGTTGATCGACGATCTCTGTACTAAAGATCTGCGCGAACCCTATCGGATGTTAACTAGTCGTTCGGAATATCGTCTTGTACTGCGATCGGACAATGCCGATCGCCGTTTGACCCCCTTGGGTAGAGAAATTGGTTTAATCGATGACCGTAGATGGCAACTCTATACCGATAAACAGGAGAAAATAGCAGCAGAAAAAGCCAGGCTACAGGTTACTCGGATCAAAGAACGAGACGAGGTGGGAATGGCGATCGCCCAGGACACCGAACAAAAGATTAAAGGTTCGATTACCATAGCAGACTTGCTGCGTCGTCCCAAATTCCATTATGCCGATTTAAAAAAATACGGTTTGGATAATCCCGAACTAACGATCGCCGAAACAGAAGGGGCGGAAATCGATCTTAAATACTCTGGCTACATCAAACGCCAGCAGGTACAGATCGACCAGATCGCCAAACATACTGGACGCAGATTACCCCAAGATTTAGACTACCTCACCGTGGAAACCCTAAGAATGGAAGCCAGGGAAAAGCTAAATCAGGTTAAACCTCTAACTGTCGGTCAAGCTACCCGCATTGGGGGCGTAAATCCTGCCGATGTCAATGCTTTGTTGGTTTATTTGGAAATTGAATCTCAACGGCGAGCGATCGCTAAGTAACATTATTCTAGGTAGAGACGTAATATATTACGTTTCTACGGTTAATTTGCGATTTTTAACATGAAAGCTTTTGTTACTGGTGGGACGGGTTTTGTTGGGGCTAACTTGATTAGGCTGTTGTTGCAACGGGGATACCAGGTTAGGGCGTTGGTTCGTAGCAATAGTTCTTTAGACAATCTCAAGTCTTTAAAGATCGAGATAGTAGAAGGGGATTTAAACGGTACCAATTTATCTCAACTAATGTCTGGCTGTCGGGTATTGTTTCATGTCGCAGCACAATATTCCCTATGGCAAGCTGACGGTGACTTACTCTATCGCAGCAACGTTTTGGGTACTAAAAATGTCTTAGCCTGCGCCCGTGAAGCGGGAATCGATCGCACTGTCTATACTAGTTCGGTGGCAGCAATTGGAGTCAAGCCTGACGGTGTGGCAGACGAAACCTATCAAAGCCCTGCGGAAAAACTAGTAGGTGACTACAAAAGATCGAAGTACTATGCCGAACAAGAAGCGGTTAAGGCAGTTCAACAAGGACAAGATCTAGTAATCGTCAATCCCAGTACTCCTATCGGTGGATTCGACCTCAAACCTACCCCAACAGGTGAAATTATCGTCCGTTTTTTGCAACGAAAAATGCCGTTTTACGTCGATACGGGTCTAAATTTAATTGATGTTAAAGACGTTGCCTGGGGGCATCTACTTGCTTTAGAAAAAGGCAAAACGGGCGATCGCTATATTTTAGGCAATCAAAATCTAACTTTTGAACGGTTATTAGGCAAATTAGAGCAAATTACGGGCATACCCGCGCCCAAGCACACTATCCCCTATTGGATACCCTACAGCGTCGCCTGGTTAGAAGAAAATGTTTTAACCAAGCTGGGTAAGCAACCGACAATTGCTATAGATGGGGTGCGAATGTCCAAACAAAAGATGTTCTACGATGCCAGTAAAGCAGTAAGCGAATTAGGTTTACCCCAGACGGATATAGATCGAGCGTTGGCAGAGGCGGTAGAGTGGTTTAGGAAACAAGTAGTCCCTAAAGGGATACACTCCGCTATAAGTAGCAATTAGTCTAGACCACAGCTTAAAAGTTTAGCTAGCACTTTGTAACAAAAAACAATATAACTTCATTATTTCCGTAGGTATTTGCACGAGAATTGCACAAAGACTTTGATTGAATGTATTTAGTCAAAAGCCACTGAATTTCCTAACTTTTAGAATTTTGCTGATGTAGAACCGAGTTAATTGAACCAAATTAAGCGTCGAACCTGGGAATTAACTTTCTGCACTCGTAATTCAAGTTAGGAATCAGTTTTATCTCACAATCTGGCGCAAGTCAGAGATTACTCCGCCGTAAAACGACGAAGCTGCGACGCGATAGCGAGTCCTTTAGGACTCTGACCGTTGATAAATATTTAGGAGAAATATTAATGTTTGATGCATTCACTAGGGTAATTTCTCAAGCTGATGCTAGAGGTAATTATCTCGATAAAAATCAATTTGATGCTTTAAAAAGCATGGTTGCTGAAAGCAATAAACGCATGGATGTGGTAAATCGCATCACTGGCAATTCTTCAGCTATTGTTGCTAATGCTGCTCGTGTTTTGTTTGCCGAACAGCCTCAGTTGATCGCTCCTGGCGGTAATGCCTATACCAACCGTCGTATGGCTGCCTGTCTGCGAGACATGGAAATAATTTTACGCTATGTTACCTACGCAATTTTTGCTGGTGACGGCAGTGTTTTGGAAGACCGTTGCTTGAATGGTTTACGTGAAACTTATGTAGCTTTAGGCGTTCCTGGGGGTTCTGTAGCGGAATCTGTCAGCAAAATGAAAGCTGCTGCAATTGAAATTGCTAATGACAAAAATGGTGTAACTCAAGGAGATTGTAGTTCTTTAATGTCAGAATTATCGAGCTACTTCGATCGCGCTGCTGCTGCGGTAGGCTAATTTGCGCTCCAGTTTCATTTTTTAGTTAAACATAGTAAAAATTTAAAGCAAGAGGTACTTTACCCATGAAAACTCCCATTACTGAAGCAGTATCTACTGCCGATTCTCAAGGACGTTTTTTGAGCAGTAGTGAAATTCAAACTGCATTCGGTCGTTTCCGTCAGGCTAACGCTAGTTTAGAAGCTGCTCAAGCATTGACCCAACAAGCAGATAGTTTAGTCGATGGTGCTGCTAAAGCTGTTTATAGCAAGTTTCCCTACACTACTCAAATGAAGGGACCAAACTATGCTTCTACTCCTGAAGGTAAAGCAAAATGTTCTCGTGATATCGGTTACTACTTGCGAATGATTACCTACTGCTTGGTCGCTGGTGGTACTGGTCCGATGGATGATTATTTGATTGCGGGGGTTGCTGAAATCAACTCTACTTTTGAGTTGTCTCCTAGCTGGTATGTAGAAGCTCTCAAATATATTAAAGACAATCATGGTTTGAGTGGCGATCCTGCTGTAGAAGCTAACTCTTATATTGAGTACGCGATCAACGCTCTTAGCTAGATTTTGTCTAACAGCTCGAAATCGCAGATGACTATTAGGCTCGTTTGGTTTAATGGTTGGCTGTAATTTCGAGCAATTTTTTTAAGATAGCAATCAAAAAAAAGGAGTATTACTAATGGCAATTTCAGCAGCTTCACGTTTGGGAATCTCTGCCTTTGACGATACTAATACGGTAGAACTACGACCAAACTGGACTAAAGAGGATGCCCAAGGAGCGATCGCAGCGGTGTATCGACAGGTTTTAGGCAACGATTATCTAATGAACTCAGAACGCCTGATTAGTGCGGAATCCTTGTTGGCAGATGGTTCGATTTCAGTCCGTGAATTTGTTAGGGCGGTAGCCAAGTCAGAATTATATAAAACAAAATTCTTTTATAACAACTATCATCCCCGCACTATTGAGTTGAACTTCAAGCATTTACTGGGTCGTGCGCCCTATGATGAATCAGAAATCGTTACCCATCTAGATTTATATCAGAATCAGGGCTTTGAAGCAGATATCGATTCTTATATTGATTCTGAAGAATATGTACAGAACTTTGGCGACAACATCGTGCCTTTCTATCGCGGGTTTTCTACTCAAACAGGACAAAAAACTGTAGGTTTTACCCGTATGTTCCAACTCTATCAGGGTTATGCCAATAGCGATCGCGCTCAAGGAAATACACGTAGCCCGCGCTTAACCTACGATTTGGCTCGTAATCTGGTAACTCCTATTCGTTCTCCTGGGGGAAATGGTTCGCTTTCGGGGACAACTACCACAGAACGAGGTGGTCTATATCGTCTGCGAGTAACCAAAGGAGCAAGAGGACGCACTCCTCAAATCCGCCGTAGTCTACAAGAATATGTCGTTCCCTATGAAAGACTTTCAGCTACTCTGCAAAAGCTTAATAAACAAGGTAGTCGAGTTCTCAGTATTACGAATGCTTGATTTAATTCTACAGCTTAACTATCTAGATATTTAGGAGAATAGTAAATGGCAATTACAACAGCAGCCTCTCGTTTGGGGGTTTCTGCTTTTAGCGATCGCAAACCTTTAGAATTACGTCCCAACTGGACACAAGACGATGCCAAGGCGGTGATTAATGCCGTCTATCGCCAAGTTTTGGGTAATGATTACATTATGCAGTCAGAGCGTCTGACAGCTACAGAATCTTTACTGTGTAATGGTTCGCTTACGGTGCGCGATTTTGTGCGGGCGGTAGCTAAATCGGAACTCTATAAGACTAAATTTCTCTATGACAATTTTCAAACCAGAGTAATTGAGTTAAACCTCAAGCATCTATTAGGGCGAGCAGCCTATGACGAATC
This sequence comes from Pleurocapsales cyanobacterium LEGE 10410, assembly GCA_015207195.1. GTDB lineage: Bacteria > Cyanobacteriota > Cyanobacteriia > Cyanobacteriales > Xenococcaceae > Waterburya. The sequence goes on along the minus strand of JADEXJ010000106.1, from coordinate 10,036 downwards.
TGAGGTAATCTATCATCTCGATCTCTATCAGACAAAAGGTTTTGAAGCTGATATTGATTCTTATGTTGACTCGGCGGAATACGAAGCCAGCTTTGGTGACTATATCGTTCCCTACTACAGAGGTTTTACGACTCAAACAGCACAAAAAACCGTCGGTTTTACCCGAATGTTCCAACTCTATCGGGGATATGCCAATAGCGATCGCGCTCAAATTGCTGGCAAACCATCCCGCTTGGCAAAAGATCTGGCGCAAAATGGTGCTTCTGCGGTGGTAGCACCCTCTGGAAGTACTGAAGGTTGGGCTTATCAAGAGTCTAGCAAAGGAAATGCTCCAGATAAAGCTTTTAGAACAGCTATTCAAGATAATCGGATTTATCGAATCGAAATCTCGGCGATGAATTTGCCCAGATATCCCAGGGTGCGTCGGGTAAGTCGAGCGATTTTAGTACCCTACGATAAATTGACCCCAACTCTAAAAAAGATTAACAAAATGGGTGGCAAGGTTGCCAGCGTTACTTTAGCTTAAAGGACTTAAGAAAATGTTAGGAAAATCAGCAATTAGCGGTCGTTCCAGTTCCTCCTACAACAACCGCATCTTTGTATATGAAATAACAGGATTGAAGCAAAATCAAGAAAACGATAGTAATAGTTATTCTTTTCGCAATAGTGGCAGTATTTTTAAATCTGTTCCTTACAATCGCCTGAATGAAGAAATGCAGCGTATTGGCAAAATGGGGGGAACTATTGTCAGTATTCAGTCTTTAGAGGATTTTAAACAACAGAGCGATCGCCCTCAAGAAACTAAAGTCGAGCAACCAAAAAGTGAAGTTGCTCCAGCAGATCGGGATTGATTTTAAGGGCTGTAATTAATAGCAATACGGACTTACACTAGGACACTTATTACTCATTACTTATTACTTATTACTTCCGAGCAATCGAATAAACTTGTCCCAATACAACTTTGTACGGCTATAAAACTCAGCTTGGCTAATTGATAGGAGCTTTATCGATAAAGCTCCTGCGATCTACAGTGATGAATTTTGAAACATAAATAAGCCAATGGTTGCCATATTTAAATCTTCTCTAAGAGAACGTCAACACCAACTGATTCAACAGTTGGCAAACAGTATTGAAGAACAGTGGATAAGATATTTAGATCTTTCTCCCTATCAAATTCCCGATGATTTGGGTTATGTAGAGGGGAATCTGGAGGAAGAGAAATTAATCATTGAAAATCGCTGCTATCAGACAACTCAATTTCGGAAATTACATTTAGAATTAGCCCAGGTTGGCAATCGCCTGGATATTCTGCACTGTGTCATGTTCCCCCGTTCTAATTACAATCTACCTATATTTGGCGTAGATTTGGTAGGAAGTCCAGCTGGTATCGGTGCAGCCATTGTCGATCTGTCTCCCGTCAATCGCGATCGCATTTTAGATCCGATTTACACCAAAGCTTTGACTAATTTACCCCCAATTGATTTTGCTCGACCTCGTACCTTACCTCCATGGGGCAATATTTTCTCCAAATTTTGTTTATTTATACAGCCCCAAAATAATCTGGAGGAAAAGCTATTTTTGCAACGAGTTCTGCAATACTTAGCCATTCACTGCAACACTGCCCTAGCTACTCGCCCTTCCATCATGCTGGAGGCACAAATTCTCGCTGGACAACGCTATTATTGCCAACAACAGCAACAAAATGATAAAACCCGCAGAGTATTAGAAAAATCTCTGGGCAAACCATGGACAGATCGTTATGTAACTCAAATGCTGTTTGATTGCCCCTAAAACTTTTGACATATAGCTGCTGGGAATAACCATATTTTGTCTCTCTTCAGAATGAAACACCCCTGCTAGTGATTGAGGTAATTTCATTTCTTAAGTTTCTAAAAAAACAATTATTTGATATGAATTAGTTCTCAAACTAATTTTGTGCTTTTTCAATTAATTTTATTCATCATTATCTATTTAAAATGGTCAATTGATAAAAATCTATGATTTGGTAAAAAAATAGCCCAAAAAATGTTTAGTTTGTTTAACTTGAAGCATTTTATTTATTAAGTATAAATAACTTTGAGCAAAAGCATTGATTCGATAAAAATGTTGAAAACCAAGGAGAACAGTGAGTTTTATAGTTTCTTAAATACGCAAAATATATGTTAACCTTTATTAAATAGAAATTTAGATATGATAATCTAAATATAGATATAGAAAACAAAATACTTAAGACCCAAAAGTGGTTTTGAAAACAACATTAATCTAAACAAAGAAGTGATTATCAATAAAGTCTTTATTCTCCGAATTATTTTTAATCCTTGTTTGTTTGGTAGATAAATAAATTTTTAGATATAGACTCTAAAAATTTATTTCGGTTTAGAGTTAAATTTTTAAATGAAAATTTGACCAGAAAAAATAGTATCAATTTAGAGGGAAATTCATCAATGAGTATTGTAGCTAAAGTAATTGCTCAATCAGATCTTTCTGATCGATTTTTAAGTAGCGCCGAGCTAACTCAGCTTCAAGATTTTTTTAACAAAGGTAGTGTCCGTATTAGTGCTGCCCAAAAACTGGCAGCTAACGAACAGAAAATTGTTGACCAAGGCAGTAAGCAGTTCTGGTCTCAGTGTTCTAATACTCCTAGCAACAGTGGCGATCCACAAAAAACAGCTCTTTGCCAACGAGATCAAGGATGGTACATTCGCCTAGTTAGTTATTGCGTTCTGGCTGGTAATTCTAAGCCCCTAGAAGACATTGGACTAGATGGGATGCGCGATATGTATACCTCTCTGCAAGTTCCCCTAGCTAATCTGAAGTTAGCAATGGGCTGCTTAAAGTCAGTTGCGATGGGTCTATTAACTTCCGAGGAAGCTGCCCTGGCTGGTCCTTATTTCGATCAGCTGATACGTGCCTTTTAGGAGACATATCTCTTTTAAACCTCTTGAAGACTTGGTTCAAGCCTAGAAAGGAATTAGAAAATCTAGGCTTTGAGGCGAGACAAGTCAGAGAGACCCCGCCGTAAAACGGAGCAACGACCCCGCGTCGCCGATATGCGGAGCGGTCCCTACGGGATTCCTAAAGGATACACCTTCGGATAACCGTTAACGAAGTGTACCCTTTAGGGAAACATATATCCTTTAGGACAGGCGCAAGGGAATGCGTTGTCCTAAAGGATACCGCTCCGCATATGATACGGGGCTTCCTCTGACCGCATTCCGCGGTTAAACATACAAGAGCGCATTTTTTCTGTACATAACTTCGTATTAAAATAACAAACACTCATGCAAGACACAATTACTTCCCTGATTAACCCTGCTGATGAGAAAGGTCAATATCTTGAGGGTAACCGACTAGACCAGCTCAAAAAATACTTTCAAACTGGTGAGTTACGGGTCAAAGCAGCTAATCAAATCGGATCTAGTGCTGCCAGTATTATTAGTCAAACAGTTGAAAAAAGCCTGCTATATGGAGATATTACACTCCCTGGAGGCAATATGTACCCCACAAGACGCTATGCAGCTTGTCTACGGGATTTAAGTTACTTTTTGCGTTACGCCACCTATGCAATGCTGGCAGCTGATACCTCCATTTTGGATGAGCGAGTACTAAATGGCTTAAACGACACCTACTCATCACTTGGAGTTCCTGTTGAGCCGACAATTCAGGCTCTCCAGGCGATGAAAGAAGTAGTAACTCAACGGGTGGGGACTGAAGCAGGTCAAGAAATGGATTTCTATCTCGATCACATAATCAATGGTCTGAAATAGGTCTTAAAAACTTACTTTTAAAGCCTACCCTCAGTTACGGGTGGGCTTACTTGAAAAATTACTGCTGAAGTCAAACTATTACTATGAACGCTTCTAATAAAACCCAAGAGCGATCGCCTTGGTGGTCAGGAATTGCCCAATTTATTGACCAACAGTCTGACACCTTTATCGGCAAAATGTTCGGCAAAATGTTCGAAAACTGGCAGCGGAATCTGATGTTAGTAGATGAGAATCCGCAGTTACCGTATCAGCAACCGATAAAGTCACAGCCTCAACCTTTTCCCTGGCTACAATATGAAGGACCTCAAGCTGAGTCTCAACCCTATCTCAAACAAAAGCAACCCTTTGGAGATTACTTTTATCACCCGTCTCAGGGAATTGAGCAACCCGATCTGACAAGGATTAATGGTGTTGAAAATACACTGTATCAAACTAGTTATCAAACCCAAAAGTACAGTTTATATCAAACTACTAAGCCTTCAAAGGCTCAGGAAATGTTTGGATACGGTAACAATAACTCGACGCAATACGAACAGCCCAAGACTCGGACTAAAGCGTTGGCTTATTCTCAACCAATAAAAACCGTGTTTTATGAACCCAAACATAATTACAACTAAATTAACGTAAGTTCGGGATAAGACAATTGACTGGTTAGGTTAGCTATTAGCTATTAGCCATTAGCCATTAGCCATTAGCCATTGGTGACAACTTAACACTTTGTACCGTTTGTCAATCGCTTTTAAGTAATGAGTAATAAGTAATGAGTAATGAGTAATAAGTAATGAGTAATGAGTAATGAGTAATGAGTAATGAGTAATAAGTAATGGGGATGGTTATGACCGTGAGAGAGGGCGAGGTTCCCTCGCCATCTCTAATCACGGTGTTGACTTTTTCATCTTGCTTTGAGCGATCGCATCTCTATTTATTTACAACTCGTATCATGAAAAACTTCGATTTCTGAAGTAGCAGCTTTTGAGGCAACAAAATAACACAAAATAACTAGGTCTGGTAAGTTGATACTTCTAAATTAACGATTCAACTATTTGGGGCTTAATAAGATTGAGATAAGCTTGTGGCTCAAGGCAGGAGCTTATCTCTTTCGTATATGCAAAAATTTGTCTCTTTTGAGAATAAAATAGCCATTAATTACAACGCATCAAAAACGTTGAGTCCACGGCAAGAATAATATCTATCATAGTTAGTTAATTTTAATGTCACTTTACTTTGATAAACTTTAATTCAAGTTAAACTTAATTAACAAAAATAATTATAAATTAGTTATAAATTTAATCATGGCGGGAGCAAAAAAATCTCCAACCAAAAAGTTATTTTATGAAGCAGTATTTAAACATTCTCTAGAGGCGATCGCTATTTTAAATCGTCAGGGTTTGATAGTAGAAGTCAATCCTGCTGCTGTCAGGTTATTTGGTGCCAGCAAAAAAAAGCTGGTTGGCAAAGCGATCGATAATTTTGGGCAAACTTCTTTAGATTGGCGACAATTACCAGAGCAAGGAGAAATTCAATTCCAACAATTTAAGGGAGAAATTAAGGCTGTCGAGTACAGTTTGGTTAGGGATTTTCTACCCCAATACAATCTATTAATACTTCGAGATATTAGCGAGGTTCGACTTAATGCACTCGCTCAACTAAAGCTGCATCATCAACGAGTAGAACTTTTTTCCGAAGTTACTTTAAAAATCCGTCAATCGCTACAGCTAAGTGAAATACTTCAAACTGCCGTCGCCGAAGTACAGAGAATTTTACAAGCCGATCGCGTCTTAATTTATCAGGTTTTTGCTAACGGTACGGGGATGCTAATTGAAGAAGCTGTATTACCCGAATACAAACCGATTCTAGGGATGAAGTTTCCCGAAGAAGTTTTTCCTGAAGAGTATCGCCAACTGTATACCCGTGGCAGAGTGAGAGCGATCGCCGATGTTCGTGCAGCCGATGCAGGATTGGCAGAATGTTTGATTGAATTTATGGACGAATGGATGGTCAAAGCTAAGTTAGTCGTACCAATTCTGCAAAACTTTAAATCGACTACCGAACCCGAAGGCGATCGCCTGTGGGGTTTACTAATTGCCCATCAGTGTCAGGCAACTAGACAGTGGACAGATTTTGAACAAGAATTGATGCAGCAGCTAGCCGATCAAATTGGTATTGCCCTATCTCAAGGAGAATTGTTAGAAAATCTTGAGGGATTAGTTGCCGAACGTACTGCCGAACTGAGACAAGAAATCAGCGAACGCGCTAAAGCAGAAGCAGCCTTACGTCGTAGTGAAGAACAGCTACGTCTAATTGCCAATGGATTACCCGTACTGATTGCTTATGTAGATCGACAGCAGCACTATCGTTTTAACAATCGAGCCTATCAAACCTGGTTGGGATTATCGCCACCAGAGATTTATGACCGCCATCTGTTACAAGTTCATGGCGCAGCCGAATACCAGCAAATTTGTCAATATGTAGCAACTGCCCTGCGGGGGGAAACCGTAACTTACGAGCGAGATCTCTTACTACAAGATGGGTGCGTGCATTCTCTCAGCATCACCTATATTCCCCATCTTCAGGAACAGGATAAAGTTCAGGGGTTCTTTGCATTAACTAGCGATATTAGCGATCGCAAGGCGATTGAACGCATGAAAGACGAGTTTATTTCCGTCGTCAGCCACGAACTGCGTACCCCGTTAACCTCGATTCACAGTTCCCTCAAAATTTTAGCCACGGGCAAACTAGGCAGTCTTTCTACTCAAGGAGAACGAATGCTCAAAATTGCCGACGAACAGACAGAGAGGCTGGTACATTTGGTCAATAACGTTCTCGATCTCCAGAGAATTCAGTCAGGCAAAATCACCATGAACAAACAAGCCTGTCATGCCCAAGAACTGATGCTCGAAGCGGTTCAAGCAATGAAAACCCTGGCACAGGAACAGGATATTCAGCTATCAGTCAGAGGAAGTGATTTTATGGTGTGGGCAGATCGAGATTATATCGTGCAAACTCTGACCAATCTGGTAAGCAATGCAATTAAGTTTTCACCTTCCAATAGCACTGTAGTACTTTCAGCAGCGAACGAGCCACAGCCAAAGCCTCACCTCAAGCAGCAATCCACCTCCTATATTACCTTTGCCGTTAGAGATCGGGGTCAAGGTATACCTCAAGATGAACTAGAAACCATTTTCGAGCGATTTCAACAGGTAGACTCTTCTGATTCTCGTAAAAAAGGAGGTACTGGTCTGGGATTGGCTATCTGTCGTCAGATTATTGAAGGACATGGTGGTCGGATTTGGGCAGAAAGCTGCTTGGAACAAGGGAGTACCTTTTATTTCACCCTACCCGAACTGATTCAACTAGAGAGCGATCGCCATGACTGAAAAAAACATTTTACTGATCGATGATGAAGAAACTATTCAAGAAGTAGTCCAAGTCGGCATTGGGATTGAAGCAGGCTGGCAAGTAGCGATCGCTTCTTCTGGTTGGGAAGGAATTAATTTAGCCCAAAACCAGCAGCCCGATGCGATCTTACTCGATGTCATGATGCCTGATATGGATGGGATCGATACCTTATCCCAGTTAAAAAACAACGATAAAACCAGTACTATTCCCGTAATTTTCTTAACTGCTAAAGCTCAAGCCGAAGAAAAAAATCAGTTTCAAAGTTTGGGAGTAGTCGATGTTATTACCAAACCGTTTAATTCTATGACTCTCGCCAGTAAGATAGCCAAAATTCTGGATTGGGAGATGTAAATGAGAAGTAAGAAGTGAGAAGTAATCAATGAGAATTCTATTAGTCGATGACGATCAAACTTTAGTCGAACTATTAACCAAAACTCTATCCCAACAAAGCTATGCAGTCGATGTGGCAACCGATGGAGAACAGGGCTGGATTTATGGTTCTACCTATCCTTACGATCTAATTATCCTCGACTGGTTTTTACCAAAGTTAGACGGAATTGAACTATGCCAGCGGTTTCGCGCCCATGATTATGATACGCCGATTATCTTGCTAACCTCTCGTGGTGGTAGCCAGAACAAAATTAAAGGTCTTGATGCTGGTGCGGATGACTATATCTGCAAACCTGTTGATGTCGAAGAATTAGCTGCCCGTATTCGTGCTTTGTTGCGTCGCTTAAACTGTGATTTTTTGCCCGTATTACGCTGGGGAAATTTAGAACTAAATCCCTGTAGTAGTGAGGTTGTCTACCAGGGACAATCTTTATTGCTGACAGCTAAAGAATATCGGATGTTGGAGTTATTTTTGCGCCACAGTCAAGAAGTGTTGAGCGTGGAAGACATTATCGATCGCTTATGGTCATCTACAGAATATCCAGCAGTAGCTACGGTACGTTCTCATTTACGACGCTTACGTCAAAAGTTGAAACAAGCGGGATTCCCCGACGATTTAATTACCACAGTTCGGGGACAGGGTTATTGTCTAAAACCTTTGCCTCAAGATAATGACAGTTCGCATCATTCTTCAGTTACAGGCTCGGTTTCTAGCACACCTTCAGATAAGCGATCGCAACACCTGAATGCTTTGACTTCTATCTGGCAAAAATATCAGTCTAAAAGAAAACAACAGCTAGCAACTTTGAGTCAAGCTATCGATTCTCTAAGTATTGGTCATCTAGAAATTAGCGATCGCCTCTCCGCGATTGTGGCTGCTCATAGTTTGGCAGGAAATTTAGGGCAATTTGGTTTAGCTCGCGCTTCTGAATTAGCCCGAACAATAGAACAACTACTGCAACAAGATATCGGTCAGAATCCAGCACAATTGACTGAATTGTCTAATAAATTGGAACTTTTAAGAACAGAATTAGCCACTAAACAAAATATCGTCGGTCAAATATCGCAACAATTAGCTGAAAATTCCCCTTTGCTATTGATTGCCAGTGAAGATCGCCATTTTACCGACCAGTTTATTGCCGAAGCAACAAATCGAGGCATCCGCACCAAAGTAATTTCAACTCCAGAACAAGTCTTAGATTGGCTAGAAACAAAACAAATTCAACAAAAGCAGCTTCCCAATGCTGTATTACTCAAAATATCTTTCGCCGAAGATAACGCTCAGTCTCCTACTATCCAAGAATATTTATCCTTAATTGCTGAATTTAAATTGCTAACGCCGTCTATACCAGTTATTGTAGTTGCCGATCGCGATCGTTTTGAAGATCGTTTGCTCGTAGCACGATATGGCTGCAAATTTTATCTCGCTCAACCCAGCAACCCCAAGCAAATTATGACTGTCTGCCAACAGGCAGTACAATACTCATCTTGGGGTAAAAAAGTAATGATTGTCGATGACGATCTAGAATTGCTGCATATCTTACCTACCCTGTTAGAGCCTTGGGGATTTAAAGTCACTACCTTAGACGATCCGCGACAATTTTGGGACGTACTTCAAGCTGTTGTTCCCGATTTGCTAGTGTTAGACATAGAAATGCCTCACTTTAGCGGTATCGAACTGTGCAAAGTTTTACGAACACACCCCTATTGGCACAAATTACCAGTGTTATTTCTCAGTATTTATCAGGATGAAGCCATTTCCAATCAAGTGTTTGCCAGCGGGGGTAACGATTTTGTCAATAAACCTATTCTTGCCCGACAACTCGCCCATCGAATTCTCAATCGTTTAAATGCCACCAGTCAACAGTAGTCACATATAGTCTATCTGGTACGGTTAAAATTAACGACAGGGTTTTAGCTACCTGTAATATCAAGTACTGATAATTACTTTAAACAAAATGATGCATCCATAAAATAGTCAAAAACTCCCTACTCCTTTATCCTCGAAGAGGGCTACTCCCTACTTCCTACTCCCTACTTCCTACTTCCTACTCCTTTATCCTCGAAGAGGGCTACTCCCTACTCCCTACTCCCTACTTCCTACTTCCGACTTCCTACTCCCTACTCCCTACTCCCTACTTCCTACTTACGAACTAATAACTTTACTTGTCCCAACGTAACTTTGTACGGCTATAACTGTTCATCCGAACCTGATATAAACATGAAGACGGTTCTCGTATTAAGCTAACTACAGGAGACTATCTGTTTATTCCTGCTCATCAAAAACACCGAGTTGAATATACCAGTGTCGAACCTCCTTGTATTTGGCTGACGATCTTTTTTTTAATCCAAGTTGACATCCTCCCATCGCTAAAAGCGAGGGATTCCTAAGACTCGCGACTTAGGTTTCTGTTTCCTTCTTCCGTTGGAAGTTTTTTGCAACTGCCCTTTAGAACTATGTCTATCAGGTCTTACGTCCG
>JADEXJ010000363.1 GCA_015207195.1 Pleurocapsales cyanobacterium LEGE 10410 | reverse complement strand
CAACTGAGAACTGCCCTCGATGCTGCTGCGATGGGAACTTGGATTTGGGAAGTGGACGGCAATAGGGTAATTTTGTCCGAGCGTTCTCAATCAATTTTAAACTGTACTCCTGAAGATTTTGATACTTTAGATGTCTTGCTAGAGCGAATCCATCCCGAAGATCGTCCTGAGATTAAAGAACGTGCTAAAAGGGCAATTAGGACAGGAGAACTTTACGAGGTTGAAACCCGTTTCCAAGTGTCTGGCGATCGATATCGCTGGCTGGTTACTAGAGGTCATATCTTACTAAATACCCAAGGACAGCCTAAACGGATGATTGGTGTTGTTGCAGATATCACCGAAAGAAAACGTTTAGCAGAACAGTTTTTGCGTAACCAACGTTTAGAAAGCCTGGGGTCTTTGGCTGGAGGTGTAGCCCACGATCTCAATAATATTTTGACCCCAATTATGATGAGCGTGCAGCTTTTACCCCTAACTCTTCCGCAAATAAATCCTCGTTCCCAAGAGTTGATTCAGATGTTGGAAAACAACGTTAAAAGAGGTTCCGCCTTAGTGCAACAGGTGTTGTCCTTTGCCAAGGGTATTGAGGGAAAGCACGTTATTGTGCAAATCAAACATCTGATTAGAGACATTAAGCAAATTGCTGCCGAAACTTTCCCCAAGTCGATTGAAGTTCAAACTAATGTTGTATCTAATCTATGGACTGTTAAAGGAGATGCCACTCAGATCCATCAAATTTTACTAAATATGGTAATTAATGCCAGGGATGCGATGCCTGATGGGGGATTACTACATATCTCTGCGGTTAACTTATCGGTCAATGAGGAATATGTTCGAGAACATCCCCAAGCTCATGTTGGCTCTTATGTGGCAATTTCGATCTCCGATACGGGTGTTGGCATACCGAAAGAAAATATCGAGCAAATTTTTGAACCATATTTTACTACTAAAGGAGAACAGGGTGGTACGGGTTTGGGATTAGCAACGGTAATCAATATTGTTCAAAATCACGGGGGCTTTATGGACGTGGTAAGTCAGACTGGACAGGGGACTCAATTTAATGTGTTCTTGCCCGCTACTGAAGCTGTCGAATCAGAATCAATTGAGAATAGGAGCATTCCTCAAGGCGAGGGCGAACTAGTTTTACTAGTGGACGATGAAGCGACAATTCGGGAAATTAGCAAAGCGTCCTTAGAGAATCATAATTACAAAGTCATTACCGCCAGTGATGGCATCGAAGCTGTTGCCTCTTACGTCAAAAATCGAACCGAGATTGCCGTAGTGTTAATGAATATGATGATGCCTGCTATGGATGGTACGACTGCTATTCGTACTATACAAAAAATTAATTCTGAAGTAAAAATTATTGCTATCAGCGGTCGCAATTTTACCAGTCAGATATTTAGCGATCGCAACCTTAGTATTAAAAGCTTTTTAGCCAAACCCTATACTACCCAGGCTTTATTACAAACGATTAGAGATGTAATTG
>JADEXJ010000362.1 GCA_015207195.1 Pleurocapsales cyanobacterium LEGE 10410 | reverse complement strand
GGGTAGGTGCTTGTGGACGGCTTGCCATCGTAGGCGTACACCCCGCGTTTGTTGGCGTCCACCTCTTCGAAGGCTTGCTCGGTATCGGCGTCCAGGTTGGCAAAGGTGGTGGCCCTACATTTCCTATGCAAAGCGTAACCCTTGCCAGCAGCAATTGAATGTAGGTTTCGGCCGTTGTATATTGAAATGAACCATACTCACCAAGGCATATACAATGGATGCACTCATTATCAAAGGTAAAAACCAAAGCGATCTGAAGCTGATCGAGAAACTGGTTAAAAAGATGGGACTTCAGTCAAAAAGCCTAACTGAAGAAGATCTTGAGGATCTGGGCCTTTCCATGATGATGAAGCAAGCTGACCGGTCAAAAACTGTGTCAAGAGAAGAGATAATGAGCAAGCTGGACAGTGAATGAAAGTCACTTTTCTTGCAAAATTCAGTAAAGATCTGGATAAACTAAAGGACAAGAATGCCCGAAAGTCCATCAAAAAAGCAATTCTTGACGTTGAACAGGCTGAATCACTGAATAAAATTACCGGACTAAAACGACTGAAAGGGGAAAAAGGAGCTTACAGGCTTCGGGTCGGTAATTATCGCATTGGGCTATATATTCAGAATGATCATATCGAAATGGCAAGAGTGGCACATCGGAAGGACATTTATGATCTATTTCCGTGATCAGGACTTGAACCCCGAAGCATTGCTTCGGAAGACGTACGGGCAACAGTTCAGCTATGGAGAAGACATAGTAAAGTCCAACCAACAAACTTTACTAAAACATGTTGGCCCGGATCTCCTTCGCCAAGGCTACGGAGATCACGCAGGACTTGAACTACTAAACAATCGCTTATTCATCCAGGCTATACCTGATCCGGTTTTCAAGTACCTTTCAAGGTTTAATGCTATCTCTTTATTCTCTACAGCAATAAAGCTTGCCAATTTAAACGGCCTGTGATTTTTTGTAGATGCGACTTTACCATTTTTGTGATCTTTTAACCTCTCCTTAAGATCAGATGTAAAACCTACGTAGCGCCACCCATCTTTCTCACTTTTTATGATGTAGACATAATACATTTATTCCCCCCTCTTAATTTGTTTATGAACCTTTTTCCGGCAAGCAGTCTTACATTACCGGTAATCTTGTAATGACGTTCAATTTGAGTGAATTATTAACAAATAGTGCGTATATCCGGAATAGTTTATTCGATAGGTGTAAATATTCAAAATCTTGCATTGAAGAGAGTGCGCGCACTACGAAGCCTTGGCGAAGTAGTGGGACCGGATCTCCTCCGCCAAGGCTACGGAGATCACGCAGGACTTGGCCCCAAACACAGCTTAAGAAAACTTGCCCTGAAATTTAAGCCTAACCAAAAAAAGTGCGCGCACTACGAAGCCTTGGCGAAGTAGTGGGCCCGGATTCTCCTTCGCCGAGGCTACGGAGATCACGCAGGACTTGGCCCCAAACACAGCTTAAGAAAACTTGCCCTGAAATTTAAGGACTG
>JADEXJ010000105.1 GCA_015207195.1 Pleurocapsales cyanobacterium LEGE 10410 | reverse complement strand
TTTACCTACAGGTACGAGGTTTTTTACCTACAGGTACGAGGTTTTTTACCTACAGGTACGAGGTTTTTTACCTACAGGTACGAGGTTTTTTACCTACAGGTACGAGGTTTTTTACCTACAGGTACGAGGTTAACTTGATTCATTTCCCCTTTTTGATACGATCTCCCTTATCTCGCTGACTGCGTTCAAAAACACATTTACAGGTTTCCTCGTTTTTGGTCGCCGTATTTAGTTACAAAATCAGTTGAGGTTGGTGGAGCAATTCACCACGTCTTATATTCTTTTGGTGGATTGCTCCACATAAAAGGATTTTTCGCAGCTAGGAACAAGCAATGAAACTCTCAATTTGTTTCGCTTTGTTCCTTTTTGCCTTCTCTTCTGCTCTATTCTCCTGAAAATCCCGATAACAATAGTAATTCTTGGTTTTGTGAAACCAACATCGAAGGCGATAGTTAATGCTGTACCAATTGCTGTCTGAGCTTGGGCTTATGGCTTACCACCATAAGTTAAAAGAGGTGGGGTTGTTCCCACATTCAGACTGTAACCTTCGCGCTGGATGCCATGAAAGTGGCTTGTCCAGAGCAAGGGAGGCTTTAACGAGTAACCCTTTTAGTGAACACTAAAAGACTAATCCGTTATCTCTATCCCATACTTCTAAGTGAGAGCGGGCGACCGTGAAAAACCTTATCAATTGATAAGGCTGGTATGAACAAAGTTGGTGAAAATCCACATTGAGGGGTATAGCCTAAATTCAAGCTGCAACACTATGGGCTTGAACATGGCGTATTACTCAATCAGGCGTGGGGAGCTAGCATATAGCGATATATGTTATCGGGTGATGATAAACTCGGCGATCTGGCGAAATCCAGACGGTGAAAAGCTCAACTATGAAAGGCGGGAAACTGCTTGCCTGTAAGCGTTATATGGTGGTGGCAAATTGACGAAAAGCCATTATGTGAGTAAGGGAGAGCTTCGGCTTTCTGCTCCCTGAAATCGGCTTACTTGTCCAAAGGTCAGGTAGTCGAAAGGTACAGCGTACCTAGCATAGTGTGTCTTCCCTTAAATGGGATAGCGACACCTAAGTAATGTTTATCCAGTTCATATCTAAACGGGGATTCTCTCAACTACAAACAAAGCGCGGACTAACAATCGCGCCCCGATTCAATTATCAGCTTCGGTAGAGTTGAGAGAGGGAGCGGGGAGCAAGTAGGAGTTTTTGTTTTCTTTTTGTGACGATTGGGAAAACAAGAAGCGATCTGATGGCTGCCAGTCATAAGGTCGTTCTGGTCTGGGGTGGTATCCAGATATAACTGACACGAAAGCTCTGAGGGTGTTCAATTGGTACAGCAACACATAATCCCTATTGCCTCTATGGGGTTTAAGGTCATCGTGAATAATGATGAGCTTAAACCTTTTCCATTACCGTTTATTACAATGACGTGGTGAAAATAAGACAAATGAAAGACTAAAGACAAATAAGACCATATAAGTACATGGCGAAAAGCATTACTTGAGGGGTAACACATAAGTATTTTTTTTTATTGTGTAAACTCTCGGATAAATGGAAAGCCGAACTAACTCGGAAATGAGAACGCTATACCTGTAAGCGTTGAACGGCGATCTGTTTGTAAGTAATGCAAGAAAGGGGCTTTTGGGGAATTGAGCCTTAATCAATTCCCCTCTAATTTTCAAGTTTGCATCCATGCAGTAAGGCAATATGGAAGAGAAGCGCATATACGAAGTAGCAACCCTGGGGGAGCTTCTTTGGAAAATCTCAATGTATATACGTTACGGATATGTGCGTTACGCCCTTAGAACAATTCCTGAAGGGAAAGATCCATCAAGAATTGCTAAAAAGTTACTCCTTCATTACGACTGCACCTATAACCGAGATATCCGCAAACAACGGCTGAGGCAGGGGAAGGCTAACGTAGTACTCCTTTGCTTTGGGCATCAGTTTTTATTGTTGGCGACCAACGGAGAACATCCAGAATTTGAGAAAATCGAAAGCCTTCAGTTTAGTGAAAACCCTTTACAGTTCTCAGGCTATAGCATTGGAGTAAAGCAGGGTAAACCTTATGTTCAGATGACAAGTAGGAGATTTAGGGGAATTAAGAAAACCCTTACCTGGATGGCAGTACATGACCATAATCGGGTGACTCGGTATATGAAGGAGATAAGCCCCTTTAGTTTCAAGGGAGTAAGCGACCAACGCTGGAAGCTGATTCAGATGGTAAACAAAAAAAGAAAAAAGGCTGGTCTGCCTCGCATTAGGTGGTCAGATATTTCTCCAATGCTAACTAAGCATTAAGACATCTAAAAGATATCATTGAGATATCAGCAAGATACTAAAAAGATTTCACTAGGATATCTTTTGCATACCAATCAGATATTAAAATAATGTCTTACTTCTCTTCTCGCTCTAGTTTTTCAACTATAGCCTCAAGCAGCCAAGTGTGACGGGGGACTTTCAAAGCTCGTTTTTCTAGAACTGTTTCAATTCGTTCTGAGAAGGAGCGGGGAAGTCTCAAGGAAATGGGAACTATATCCTTTTGCTGCTTTTTGTTGTTGTTCTTCTTTTCCTGACGCGCAGCACTTCCCCCCTTCTCGATTAACGCTTGTACCTCCGCTTCTGATTGGCTGGATGGTGTTGTTTTGGGCTTCTTGGAGATAGACATAAATTTAACTCGATTGATGATTTCTATTTAATACCTTTCTGATATCTCAATGATATCTCCTAGATACTAATCAGATATCTCTTTGGTACTAAAGAGATATTGATAAAGGGCGTTCATTTCGTTTACTGCTTTAGGATCGGTTGGTTTGTGTTCCACTACCCCCAGCCCTTTAGCTGCTGCGTTACTAAATGCTTTACGACTACCTAACGGACAATCGATAAACTCTAACTCTGCTGTCTCGCGGATAATCTCAGCAGCTTCCTCATTATCACGACCAGCAGGGTCGGCGCGGTTAATAAACGCATAGGCTTTTAGTTTGGGGTTAACCGTTCGCATCTCCCCTACCAGTTCTGATACCTTCTCTAACGTCCAGACATCAAACGAGCGCGGAACAAAAGGCACGAGTAGCACCGAAGCAATAGTTAAGGCTGCTCGTTGACTGGCGGTATCTCTACCACCTGTATCGATCACGATTTCTTCGTACTTGTTCACGAGTCGCTTGGTTTCGGTTCTGACTGCTGCGCCAGATAGTCTAATGCTGGTGTACCCTGCTCCTGTTGGCTGCTGCTCATTTCTCAAGATCGTAAAATCGGAAGCCGATTCTTGGTCGTCAGCGTCAATCAGCAACACATCTTTTACTAAAGAGCGCATGACAGTAAGATTTGTCGCTACTGTAGTTTTACCAGACCCCCCTTTTATACCGCCGACGACTATAATCATTATTGATATCTCCTAGAAATCAAGTTGATATTTTATTGATATCTTTTCGATATTTAAAAGGTATCAAACTGAATTGTCAATGATATCAAATTGATTTCTGATACTAAGTACGGCTAAAGCAATTGGTCGATATCTCTTGCTCCATGAAGAACGCGCACGATTTTTACTCCGTCGCTGATGGGCTGATAAAACAGTACGTATTTTTCGACTACAAAGCTTCTCAACTCTGGGGCGAGTTCGGGTCGGGCAATGCCAATATAGGGCGACTCCGCTAAGGCTTGAGATTTCTGATAAATCTTGTCGATTAGGTTGTTGGCTGCTTCTTCGTTGTATTGGGCAATATACGACCAGATTTCGATGAGGTCTGACTGAGCTTGGGGGGTGAGTTCGCTGTTCCCCATTATGCGTTCTGTTCCTCGGTCATTCTCTTTTTCCCTTCAGCTTTGATAGTCTCAGGGTCAAAGGGAACACTTGTACCAGATTCCAGTCCTTTCTGGATTTCCTTACGAAGCTCCTCAATCTTAATTTGTCTGAGCAGATCTTTCTCTTTGAGCAGTCGCAATCCATCGCGGATTACTTCACTGGCAGAATAGTACATCCCGCTTTTTACCTGTGTCTGCACAAATTGCTCTAGTTCGTCGGTTAAAGACACATTCATCGGACAAATCCCAAAGTTGATTCGTAAATAGCCAATACAAACCTATTATACTAGCAATAACAGGTAATAACAATTATTGTTATTTGTTTCGATTTAACTACCCGCAATGATTGACTGATGTTGCCTCTGGGTTGTTCAATTCTAAGGTGAACGCTTTTTCGTTACCAACGTGAAAATAGATCGTCATGGCAGAGCAAAGATTCTAACACCAGAAGAAATTCAACTTCTCTTTGATGAAGGGTTTGCAGGAAACCCTTTTCCTAAACGAGATCGCGCCCTGTTTGGGGTATGCCTTTATACTGCTTGTCGCATTAACGAAGCCTGTACCATCAAAACTAAAGACGTTTACGACCGCAAAGGAGTGGTTAGAGACACCTTAATTATTAGAAAGAACCGCACTAAAGGTAAACTGGCAACCCGCACCATTCCCATCATTGAAGATTTAAGATCGCTGCTGGTTGACTATTTCCCCTCACCCCGTACCTATAATCTCTTTAGTGGCAGGGGAGGTAAGGGACATATTAACGTTGATTACGCAGCGCAGATTTTAAGAAAGGCTTGCGATAAGCTAGACATTGAAGGGGTCAGCACCCACAGCTTTAGAAGAACGGCACTCACTCAGATGTCCAACGCAGGAATCCCTTTAAGGGTAATACAAGAGATTTCAGGACACCGTACTCTTGACGAGCTACAGAAATATCTGGAAGTGACAGACGCTCAGGTCAGAGGCGCGGTAAGCTCTTTATCAATGATTTCCCATCTCGGAAAACCGAGCTATGACGAGATCGTAACCAATCCCTACGAAGCAATCTCAATTAAATGATCGTGCATCGAATGATAGGCAAAATTTCTCATGTTGAAGTAAAAGCTAACAAGAATAATGAAAATTTAAGGTTTGTGTAAAGGAGTTGAGTTTGGCTTTTCTGATACCATAATCATAGATTTTGCATAAATATACACAGTCATAATATGTATGAAATCAGTAAATTCTTTAAAGAAACTTTTCTGAAGCCATCAAATGAACAAATGTTTCAATTTATGTCAGAAACAGATAGTAAAGCAAAAGCCGACACCTTAGATGATGGCATTCCTGACGATAAAGATTTGTCAAGACTTAGCCATATTTTCCGTTACATTTGGAAAAATCCAAATGGGTATCGTTCTTATCATGACTTTTCTAGAAAATACTTATGTTTGTATCAAAACATGGGGAAGGATAGTGGCTTAGTTTATTGTGGATCTATGAGCAATAACATACCTCAAGGTTATGGAGAAGTTGCCTATCGATATGTAGGCGGTGCTATATATTACGCAGGTTATTTTGATAACGGATTTCCTTGCGGTGAATGTCGATTTTCGATTAGGGGTAGTAAAAGCTGTTACGGATCAATACAAACTTTCGTTAGAGATAACAAAGTAAAACATAGCTTTCGCTCAACATAGTTATTCTTTAATTAGGATTTGTGTCACTTATGCCAATACCACCAGGAATAAAGGAAGCATGGCAAGCCATAAACGTTTTAATGGGAGTTAATGAGACTCGTAAAAGACTTGCTAGAGATAAGCAGTATGAAGAGATTATTAACAAGTATGAATTAGGTTTCTGTGATTCTATAGAAGAATTTTTTGAAAAATACGAAGAGCTTGAACCTCATGAACAAACTATAATACACAAATGTTGTCCCGAATTTCGCGAGATTTTAAAATGGCAAGATGACTATATGAAGAACTCAAAAAACTTACAGTAGGCATCGGAGTAGTAATCGTATAAACAACAACCTATAGGACACCTAATATTACTTTAAATTGTAATAATGAAAAAGTTTTTAAATAAGGTTTTGAGTAGCTTAGTAACACTTATGTTTCTTTTTGTTTCGGCGATTTTTATTCCTATTGCTGTTAGCACTGGTTTTTACTACTTCTTGATTGTACCTTTAATTTTTTTTGGATATACCGTCTATTTTATTGCAACAGAATAAACAAAATAATTAAATGGACATCCTGACATGAATGATTTTAACGAATTATTAAAGGGAAATCAAAAAACAAAAACTACTTTGTGTACCGTATGTAAAGAGTACACTAAACATATAGAATTCAACAGGCGTGATGCGTTTCGTATAGCAAAAGCACTTAACTTAAAAGGTTCTATTACAAATAAACCAGTTAGTGATTTAAGCTATATCGGTGCTGCAATAGGCGATCTTACTCCTTGGAGTATTATTGATGGAAAAATGTTTGTTTGTTCCTTGTGTAAACATCCTAGTAAACAAGAAGGATTATTACCTCAAGGTGCTATCTATAAACATAATTACACTGGTTTTGACGTTCATATAGTTAATTTGCATAAATCTCCCATCCTTTGTTGTTTAAGATATTACTCTAAAGGAGAATGGCACAACTCAAAAATATTTAATATAGGGGCAAAAGATGGTGGATTAGTATTGTCTTGGCAAAAATGTGTTACAGGAAGAAACATATATCTATTCGCTCAGGATATCGACGGAAAAGAATTCAAATTAAAAGGAGAAACCCCAAATAACGTAACTATTGATGGAAAACAAAAAGAATTTTATTTAATCAAAATGCCAAAAAATATTTGTCCTTACGCTATTAAACTTTCAAGTTTCCATTTTGAGTAATTTGTTCTTGAATCTCATAGTGTTATTTGAGGAGTTGCGTGAATAGAGTTTCGGCTTTTTGTTTATCATCTCTATTTCTATATGTTTAAATTCTCAGAATTAATCTTCCTAAGATACGATTTCGGGTCGTTACAATTTAAAAAGAGTAAATATAGTTTTTGCGTAAAGCGCAACTATTTGTATGGAAATAACGTATACAGTAACTATCGTTAATGGGGTAGTGACAGAAAAAAACGATTATATGTCTGTAGGACCATCAGCTACTGACAAGGCGAAAAATGTCCTTCACGGAGGGACATACATTGATGGTAAGTACGCTGAATTAGAACGCCGAGCTAAAGCGAAAGTAGTACAGCTTCTGCGTCAACCCAGCGATGGGAAGCACACATTTACTATTTCGATATAAAATTCGTTTTGATTCATTGCTTATACTATAAGCAATTTTTTTTATGTTAGTTCAACAGTAACTTCTCTGCTGTATAAGGGGTATGGCAACGATTGTTGAAATTTAGGGTCATATCTCCCCTCAAAGCTTTGCAAAGAAAGGGTTCTGAGGTTTTAATTTTGACTTGTTTTTTTGGAAAAAAATCCAGAAAGATCATCCTTTTCTACTGTGGATGCAGCAGAGGGGTTATTTTACTCAGATAATTCAGCCGCTATTTTCTTGAGATATGCTTTGACAGTATTGTAAGATAAACCAGTCTGGCGACTCATTTTACCTTGAGAGCAACCTTGGGCTTTCATCTCAATTATCTGAGGCTTCCAATACTCATACTTTCCAGGTCTACCAAGGGTTTTACCTTGAGACTTTGCTCTCTCCAGACCCGCCTTGGTACGCTCAGAAATTTTTACCGCTTCCTGTTGGGCAAAATAAGAAATGACCGCGATGACTATATGAGCTACCAGTTCATTGTCAGTATCAAGCAGTGGCTCAGTATAGCTCTTGAATTTGACCCCGTAGCCGTCTAGCTGCTGGAAGTAGTGGAGTGTCTTTCTTATTCCTTCTCTGGTAAAGCGGTCTAGCGACCAAAACAGAACGACATCAAATTTACGCAGAGAGGCATCATCAAACATTCTGCTAAAATCACTGCGTTGGCGTTTACCTTTCCTGCCTGACTCGCGATCTATATAAGTGTCAAAAATATCCCAACCAGCGCGAGCGCAAAATTCCCTAAGCTGGAGAAGCTGATTATCTGTCTCCTGTCCTTTATCAGTGGTGGAAACTCTCAAATAGAGCGCAGCGCGAATCTTCTTCTTGGTTGCCATATCAACGATCTGAAATTAGAGGCTATGGTTGTGTTGAATACTCTATCAAAAAAGGGTCGTTTTTTGATAGGGTTAATTCATACCCCTAACTTATTGATTTTACTTACCCCAATTACATACCCCTTTTTTGACAGGGTAGAAAGTCATAATGTTGAATCGAGACAATACTGACTTTGTAACACTATTCTCTACATACCGTTACCTAAAATGGCAAATCAGAAAGTTGTAGCAGCTATAAGCAAGGCTTTCTGTAAGAAATGACGACCACAAATGTAATACTATTACCAATTCTGTTACATTAGCCCCCTAATAACTTAATCGAGAGCATACTATTTATTTCATTTACTCGCCTTGTAATACTTGTTATACTTGTATAACAACTTGGTTTTCAAGGAGTCGCTTTATGGAATCTGAATCAATTGCCGTTAGGCTCAACAAAGAACTACATCAACGTCTTATAGACCTCGCTGCTAAAACAGGTCGCTCGAAAAGCTTCTACGTTAAACGTGCCATCGCTCAATATATGGAAGATATGGAAGATACCTATCTTGCCATAGATAGAATAGAAAACTCTGAAGGACGAGTTTCAATGGAAGAGGCGAAGAAGATTCTTGATGTGGACAGTTGAATGGGAAAGAAAAGCTCTTAAAGATGCCAAGAAGTTAGATAAATCCGCTCGTCAAAGGATAGTGAATTATCTTGAGGAGCGGATTTCAGTTGGTCAAAATCCCTATCAATTTGGCAAGCCATTAAAGGGAAATAAGTTAGGACTCTGGCGTTATCGAGTTGGTGATTATCGAATCCTATGTCAAATAGAAGATAAGCGATTGGTCGTGTTAGTGATCGCTGTTGGTCATAGGAAAGATATTTACCTTTAAGGTTTTTTTCTCTCCTCCTGTAAGACTGTTTCATAAATCGAATGTGAGACACTACCGTCCTAAAACTCCCCAAAGACGATTTAATGTACATATAAAATAGCCTAATTTCAGGTGTCCTTTAATTTTCTTAGATGGAAAATTTTGACCACCGTAGAGACATCGGATTGGAAGTATCGCTCCATTAAGACGTATTATCGGTAACAATTTTTAATTATTTTTTTAACTCAAAGATCTAGTGCTTTTGATAGGATACTACTTAATATTTGAGCATTTAAGAGTACTTATGAGTTACGAAGAACAAAAATGTCCATACTGTAAAACAGAGAATGCACTAAGATATCAAAATACAGGCGAAAAATTCTTAGATCTAGGAATTGATATAGCTAAAACAGTCAATCCAGTAGGCATATTTAAACTAATGGGTAGGCAGACTACCAGTATCTTTAAAAGCAACTTTGTAAGAAGTTATAAAGTATGTAAGCAGTGTGGAGGTTTCAGTTATTTTTGCTCAAAGTGCGATAATTATACAAAACTTCCTTTTCGCCCTGAGCCTTGTCAAAGAATTAGATGTGGTGACTGCGGAGATGTTCAAATTTATGAGAGAAGATAAATCCGTCAAGTACCACTAAAAAACTGCAATGGGCAACATATACGCTTTAGTGATTCCCCTAATTCACACAATGGGTAATTCTTCGTTTCTCAGGAAACGTGGAGTTATACTCAAGATTACCTCACTGAGCTATTCTTTAGCATCTCAAACAAAGGATACTGATCTTCTGTTCGTATACGTTCTATGATTCTATTTTGTAACTCCGTAGAGAAAAACTGCATCGTATATTCAATCTGAACAAGATCGAGCCAGTCTTGAGCTAAAAAATATTCACCTACCTTTTCCCTTAGATCGGGGTACTCTTTCGCAATCAGCCAGGGATAAGTAAAGTAGTCTTTTTGGTCTACCAGCTTTTCAGCAAGCACATAAAGTTTCTGTGTTAACCTCGCATTTAACAGCGAGTCCTTGATCTCTATCAAGTCATTAAACAATTCAACGGCAGTAAAGTTTTTCTCTAAAATCCTCTCTTCAATTTCTGCTGCTAAATCTGGATTTTTTACATGACAGCGACAAAACACGAGGGTGTCCAAAGGTAGTTCTTTTTCTAACAGAAATAATATAGTGTCGTCGGAATTACCAGACGGTGAACGCTCCCTTATCATGTAAGACAATTCTCTGGTTAGTCTCTGGCTTATCGTTCCTCTCTGCCTTACCTCTTCCATAATTCACCCTCAACAGGAATACAGTTTTGATTATAAAGGAGGGTTGCAGAACTAAAAATTGCCATTTGTAAGTAATGTAATTTTTATATTACTTACATTACTTACAAAAACTATCTTATCTTAGGTGTCATCTGCCTGATTATGAAAATCAGCATCCTCAATACTCGGTTCAGCTTCGGATAAACCTCGAACCTCCTGCGCTGGAATATCAACCGTATCTTTAGCCGTAATATTTCGCATTCGCTGCGCTCTTAAATTTCTCATACCTTCAGCCATTGTCTTTGACTCTTCGCTCATGACATTAAGAAAAATTTGGTACGGTTTCTCTGAATGAAAGAAATCGCGGACTATTCGCTGCGATGAGTGGGTAAATTCCTCTTCCAGCATCTCCTCTAAATCATCCTCAAAAGGTGCTTGACCAGTTGGTGAAGCTTCAGAAGTTCCAGACGAGCCAGAGGAACGGGTACGGGCAGGGAGGTTAGTTTCTACTGTTACGCCGAACTGTTCAGCCACTTTGGTGTACCCTTCTTCAGAACCGCCGTACTCTTCAATGATTCGTAGAGCTTCAATGATTCGCTCTACATCACCCTCTTCCTGACTAAAGGTTTTGTGATTCTGTAACCCTGCGTATCTTAGTGTCTTATTTAGCTTGTCCTTGCCTATCTGGATGCCACACTCATTATTGAGGTGTTTTAGTAATTCAGTCTTATTCATAATTGGTAATTGGTTTTTGTGTTTTGAATTGGTTGATGTAGTCGGCTACTTGGAGCTTTGAGAAACCGCCATCAAAAAGGCTTCTGGCAAACTTAAAGAGTAGTTCCTCATCTTTGCTGTACCGTTGCTTTGCAGTATTAAGCCCACAGGTTTTAAGCGTTCGGTAGACGGTACGCCATGAAATACCGTACTGTTTGGCTAGCTCCTGCTTAGTAATTCCTTTGTTGATTGCCATAAAATTGGGTAAATTCTCTCGCGTATCTTTGGGACATCTCGCAAAACATCTCAAACATTTGCTTTGCTAACTCCTGCTCGTATGAACCATCCTCATAGTTGGAAATAAACTTCACTTTTAGTGCTTCATTAGTGAATGTGCCAGACAGAAGCTCCTTAAATTGATTCGGATCGAAGTCAGTTGGCATATTGTACTGATGGGGTTCTCGCTCAACCACTAACGGAATGTTGGCGTTTTTAGGTTGGAAGCTCTCAATCTCCTGTGGGGTCATATATTTTAGAAACGGCTTTCCAGCAAGCGGGTTTACAATAAACCGCGAACCTGTAAACGGGTCAGCAATGCCTAAATCCATTAACTCACCTGTGGTAAGTGGAAAATCTTTCTCTACACTCATACTTTGAGATTCGGTAATGCCTTCATAGGTAAATTGTTTGTTATAGTTAAAACGTCTAAACGGTCGTTCACCAAGGGTTTGTACTGCCCACTTTGCTGAATCATAACTGGCAGGAGTAAATAATAGTTTCGTCTGGCAGTTTCCAGTAATTGACGCTGCATTACTTCTCCCGTAAATCTCATTGAGTTGTTCGATATCTTGGAACACAAGGGAAGTGACTGCACCCTTAGAGCGGGAGAACGCTAATAGCTCGTCAATCTTTGGCAAGAATCCCCAGGTGGGAAGCTCATCGAGAAAGGTAAATATTTTTCTGGTACTAGAATCAGGCAGGGAGTTTATTCTGTTCACCAGATTTTGAAAGAGTAGCCTTACTACTGGGTTGGTAGTCTCTCGTGTTTCGGTGTTTGTCCCAATGAGTAGGACTGATTCAGAATCAAGAAAGTCGCCCGTAGACACCCAGCGAGAGCGCGGGGTGTAATACTGTGCAGAGGCAGCAACTTCTAGTTGTCTAAGGGAGACATCAAGCTGACTGGTAAAACCAAATTGCGTATTACCCCCGCGATCATCAGGTAAATATTTCGCTGCTATCCGTTTTCCACTTGGATGAACCGACAGGAACTCGACTAATTCAGGCATTGCCATAAGTGCCATACTATAAAGATCGTGTAGTCCCCAATTAACGCCCTTGGTTTGATTCAGTCTGAGCATTCCAGCCTGTAATAATGCCTGTGCTGCCTGTGACCAAAACGGTTCACCATGCCGAGGGGTAGGAATTAACTGACGCGCAGCTTCCCCGCATTTATCACTTCTACCTCCTATGTCTCGTGCAATGTCGTATGCAATAGACCGACGGTCTGAGACATTAAAATAGAGAAATGGTATACCCAACTCCCCAGTTAACTGTGCCACAAACGGCAACATATCCTGTTTGGCATCAGCGATAATGACTCGTCTGTCCGAGCCACGCCTGGTTGCCTTAATTGCTGAGGCAATTTGAGGTTTAAGCTGCAACGTTTTTCCACTGCTACTTACCCCTTGCGTTAAAATACTCCCTCTCATCTTTGAGACTGGGATAAAATGACCGCCAATATAAAACAGATCGTCTTGGTTAGGGTTGGGGGTTAAAAGCTTTGGTGGTACATCCGTTTCGAGAAACCGCTCTCGCTCTGATTTACCCGATTTACGTTGTCGGTGAATGGTGCGTACTTCTGCCTTTAGGCGTTTTAGCTCGTTAAAGTCGGTGAAATATGACATATACTTTTAAGTGGTTTTATTTATTTGATGGATCGGGTGGCTAGAATCCTAGATCGTCTCGATCCTCTTGTTCTTCTAAAAGTGCCTCTCTCATGGCTCTGGCTTGCTTCTCAGCATCAATAACGTATTTGTCCGATACTAAAAATAAAGCCTCATTAAACCTGTCCCGAACGGCAAACAGGGCAGCAGTACCCAAAAAAATAGCGAGCATATGAAGTAGCCAGCGACCCCCTAAAGGAATTGATTCAATGACAAAGGGACTAGACAATGCTTCGTTTAGCCCCACTGTAAAAAAGGCTGCGGTAAAGACTGCTATCTTGAGGACTTTTCCTTGTTCTCGCTCAATATGCCTCAACTCTGCATCTGAGGTATAAAGGCTCATTTTCGTACGAAACCTCTTGATGTCTTCATGATGCCTTCGCTTAAAGCTGTTTCCTGCTTCTATAGCGAGATACCAGAGAAGGGCATACCAGAGATAGCCGAAAATAGCCCAGCCTCTTTCTATGTTTTGGTTCACTACATTGTTGAGAAATACAAAAAACGGGGTAGGCTGCCCGTAAAGAACGAAGTTAACTATCAAGCTTCCAATTACCATCACGCCAAAATAGACGGTTGATAAAAGGTACACATTTTTTGTGTTCATATCTGTGCAATAACGAATTACTCCCGATATTGGGAGTGTGCCATAGAATATGTCACATTGACTGAGTGAGTTGTATGACAAAACTAACAGAACAAGGAGAAATAGATAGTTTTTGGGGAATGTAAAGATTTATCTCAGTGAAATTACTTATGACAGGAGGCTAGTTCTTTCCTGTTACCGAGTCCAGCCTCGCTCACGTTCATAGTTGAATGGTGAGGGTGTAGGTTTCTCCTTAAATTTGGCTATCGCTTGATGATCTGAGGCTTCTTTTTCTTGACGTTCAGCCTGTTTCACCTCACCAAACACCTTAAACCGTAATTCTTTGGCTTCTTCCCTGGTTATCCTGCCTTCACGTTGAAGGGAATTAACCAGTTCATAAGGACTTCTACCCTGCTTTTGATGCTTAATGGCATACTTGACCTGTCTATGGGATAACACACCACATACCTGCAAGGTAACTAACTTGAATTTGCTGTATTCTAAATACTTTTGATCGCGTAGTTGTAAGTATTTTCTACGGCTCACTCTCCCTGTGGCGTAATACCATTTAAGCCGTCCATCAAACTGCTTTGCTTTATATTCAAAATAATATCCTTT
Source organism: Pleurocapsales cyanobacterium LEGE 10410 (assembly GCA_015207195.1). Lineage (GTDB taxonomy): Bacteria > Cyanobacteriota > Cyanobacteriia > Cyanobacteriales > Xenococcaceae > Waterburya. Next base: position 7,118 of record JADEXJ010000105.1, on the reverse strand, counting down.
TGCGGTGCTAGAAAGCTCTTTATGTCGCTTACTAATATCAGAAATCTTGTCTACTAATTCCTCTCTTGTGGTGCGTTGAATAGCTAAATTCCGCCCTTTTTCAGTTAGTTTGAACACGGGTTCTTCTTGTTCTTTTGGCTTAAATTGTTGCCCCTTTTCTTGGTTTTTCTTCTCGTCCAGGGGATGAATCTTTTTGTCTTCCTTAGACATATACTCTTTAATAAAGCACTCGGTAAACGCCTGGGCATCTTCTTTAGTCGCATGACGATTAAAGCGCATATACGTGAGCGTTATATTGTGCTTAGTCACCGTTTCAAGGTTTGGGTCAAGCATTACCCGCATATCAACCGATGGCTCTTTATAAATCTTTTTATGAAGTGTGGATGCTTCTTTTTCAGTCATTCCTGACGCGAGCTTTCGAGCGATGAAATCATCCTTACGTTGGTTATATTCGTCCAGCTTCTCTTTTAGTGTTGCCTGTTCATCAAGTCGATATTCAATTTTTCTGGCTACACTCTGAGCAACATCACGAAGTAGTATATCGTCAGCAGTAATTTTAGACTCATCAAACTGAACTCTTTCCTGGTCTTTTTTATCGAAGTATTTATCAGCTTTATGACTAATCTTTTCACCAATTCTTTGTGTTATTGTAATGTCTTTCTTCTGCTGAAAAAATACCTTTGAGGGGTCAAAGCCCATTGCTTTGGCTCGGTTTTTCCATTCTCCAAACAGTAAATCTGGTGCGAGTGGTTTAGTCTTTGCCCGTCTGGTTTTTAGGGCGACCGCGTTAATCTGTGCGCCTGTCATATTGGCGGTGATTTCTTTCTCAATCTGCAAACTACGTAAAGAAAACCGCTCTCGCTGATTCTGGGTTACGCCACTTATACCAAAGCTCACACCTTTCTCATCTGAAAATGGTCTATCAAAGGTTTTAACCCCGAACTGCCGTTCTAGCTCCCGCCGTACATGATTTTGATATGCCTGACCTGCAAGGTAACGAACTTTCCATAGCTTATTTCCATCAACAGCACCCGAACCCTGCCCGTCTTCTCTCACTGCCACATTTAATAGAACGGCATGAGTATGTAACTGGGGGTCTAGTTCTCGGCTGGTAAAGTGATCGAAGGCTGCAAATGTTCCTTTAGCCTTATGCCATTCAACTGTTCTTGTACCGTCGGGGTTTCTTGAATGGGTTCTTACAAAGACTGCATCCTCTATATAACTTAGTCCAACGTTAACCGCTTCCTGATGGATTTTAAGGATTTTCTGTTGGGTTTCTTTGTCCGATAAAGCCCAGAGGATGCTGACATCTTTCGGGGCAGAAAATGTATTGTCATATCCACAGACAGGGTTTGATTTTTTGGTGACTTCTCCTGTTACTTTGCTTCGGTAAATCTTGACTGTTCCACCACCACGTCTAAGCTCTTTTTCTCCGTCTAAATCCTTGCCGTTCATCAGATTTGTAAATGCTCTATCGTGCTTTTCAATGGCTTCTTTTTCCAAACCAAAGTATGCAGCACCAACTCCCAACCAACGTCCCTTTACGTTGTGTTTATCGGTGTAATAATCTTCCCTGCCGAGTTCAATATAGTAGTTTTTTGACCCAGCTTGAATCTTTCTTTGGGAGAGCATTTGTAAGAGATGCTAACGTTATGACATGACAGAATTACCGCATACTTAACGCTTGTGACAGCAATTTTAGGTAGCGTCACAAGAAATGTGACAGTCAAGTGTCAGTAATGGTTGATGAGTGGTAATTTTTAGAGGGATATTTAGAGTGTAGCGCACCTTGGTGCATATGTGTATGAAATGCGAACGAAGGTTTGACAGTTAGGAAGGTACTTCCGTGAAGACTGGTAAACTGAGAGTGAAGCATTTCCAAAAGCTTTAGCTTTTGTGACGGAGTAAGCTTTGCTTACGGAGTTCCGCTTGTCGGAGTGAACTGGTGAACGGAGACACGAGGCAGCGATAGTGAGGTACGAACGAAAGCGGTATAGCCGAGGACAGCGTGAGTGAGGGTAGTGAGTCAAGCGCAGCTTGAGGAGCGGATCGCCCCGAACGTCGGCAGGACATCTAGAATACCCACAGGCTAGAGCCTTGTTGGTGTGCCTGATTGATCTGCTGCCTTGTGAACTTGTTTCCCAAGAGTAGGGAACACCCAAGGGATAACTATTAAATTAAAGGAGGTACGACTGATTTTGATAGTTATCCCGACTCACTTTTGAATCAGGATATCTCTACAGACAGGAAAACTATGACATTTAGAGTTTACCAAGAAGAAGTAAATAATAAAAAGGAAGGAGCAACGCGACTGGTTTTATTATTTACTTCTGACTACCCTTTGAACAACGGATATTTCTACAGGAATATAGGCTAACAGTAAGGACATGGTGAAGGGATGAATAGTAAAAAGGAGGGAGTGAAACGAGTGGTTTTGCTATTCATTCCTGGCTGACTTTTGGGATGAAGAGATCGGGGGATTTCTCCCCCTTGGAATGGGGTTAGAGTCTCCAAAAGATATGTACTTCTTGAAACCCTGTTTCTATGGTGAAGATATCCCCGTTTAGTTCAAGGTCACGCGCATAGGCTTTGTAATCAAGGTAATACTGAAGGAATGAGGGTAATGTGATCTGATCGTTTAGCAGGTCATAGGCGTAATCCTCAACTGATTCAAACTCACCGAGATAGTTATCTTCCATTGCCTTTTGTGCTTCTTCCAGCGTCGAGCAATACCCTATTAGAGCAGCCCCTAACCGACCGTGTTTGAGAAGAAAACAGGCAGTGTCCACCACCTCATCAAGATCGGGATACTCCCCTAGCTCTGCCTCGTAAAAGTCAGAATAATCATGTATTGCAAACTCTTCTACGGCTTCATCGGGGTACTTCTCAAGGACTGGTGAACAGCTAAGGATTCGGCTTATCTCTTCCAGCAGTACCTCTTTTCCCTGACTTGGATCTAGCCATTCTCCATGCAGGAATCCATGATTATAGGCTGATAAATCAGCGATATAAATTTCAGGTTGAAGTGAATTCTTGACTTTGGTATTTTTTGTATTCATACTTTTTAGTACCTAGTTGATAGGGGATGCTTGTAACATCCCCGAAAAGTTAATCTTTAGCGGAATAGCATTCTAATTAGGTTCGCAACATCGGGCGCGAATAAAACCGCGCTCACTGTTGCAATTCCAACCCAAAACATTAAGTCCCTATCCTCCTTTATTGTTTGATTCTGAACCTCTATTTTCTCTAGTTGGTCTTCAGCCTCCATCAAATCGTCAAACAGATCAGAATACTCTTTCTCCTGCTGCTCTAACATTTGACTCTGGCTTGCTACTTTTTTCTGAAGCTCCAGAAATTCACCTTTAAGCTGATGAATTCTTGATAGCTCAGATAAGGTGCTATCCATCGAGTTTCCTCCTTTATTATTGTTAAAACATTTATTGTTACCTTATGTAGTGTATACTACCAAACTGATAGAAATAGTAAAGCTTTTAGAAGACAAAATATTAATTTTTTGCTTTTTTTTAGGGATTTATTGATAGTTTAAATATAAATTTCTGTGCTGGCTGGAGTTCTAGATTAACCAATATATAGGTGGAGCGAACCGCAAAAAGACGTTATCTAGAACTGCTCATCTCAACTCCTCTACTTGTCCGCTACAACAACCCCCATACCTTGCATCAAGTGAAATGTTTACGACAAAAAAACAGACAAAAAATAGTAGTAGTAGGACTGTGGAACTGTGGAGGAAAAGCCGTGGGTGTTGATAAGTTGTTGAGTCCGAGCTTGTCGAGGAATCAATAGCTTATCAATACCCCTTGAGGCTGGTTTTTACGAAGTAAAAATTAATCCACATTTCCGCAGGGCAGTGATACCGTAGACTGTCAAACAAGGATTATATACGTTACAAACTGATACGTTTACTATTGCAAAATTGAGGTATAATAGAGCTATAGAAAAGTAAATCTCTCTCTACAAATTATGAGTAATTCTAACCTTTACTATTTGGTAAAAATTGACCATTGGGACACATTAAAAGCGGTCTACGCTGAGATTCAAGATATTGCTGAAACAGTCAGAAAAGAGTATCGCCGTAAGAAAAAAACAATGGCGTGTATGGTTATAGTTCGTCCAATTAAGCGGGTAATAAGCCCATTATCAATGCTGATTAACCACCGCTATTCTGATGATGCCACGTTGAATTTGTTGTCATCTGCAATCAAAAGAATTCAAGGTATTGCTTTTGAATTAGAGCAAAACTATGAAACCAGATTTGTTGAAAAGCTTCGTCGTTTAGCTGATACCTTAATAGAGTTCTTGGGTACTGCTGAAGGCGTGCAGTTAGAGTTATTTGATTCCGCAGAATACTACGATCCGACTGTGACCACTCGCCCGTTAGCTCAATGCTTTAAAGACTGGTTACAGAATTTACCCAGAAAAGTTGGCTACTATCTTAATGGGTATCGGGAGCAGAAGCCAGAACCTATATTTTATCAGCGTTTCTTAAATCTGGCGTTCTACTAATTCTGGTAAAATAAACACAATGAAAACCGTTTCTGTACCTGAAGGTCAACAGCTAACTACCGATAAAAACGCTTGTACTCATCTGGGTAATTGACTTTTACCCACTCCTCGAAAGTATAAACAGGTTTCGGTAAGAACTCTTTGGAAAACTTCATCAAACAATCAAGGCTAAACTGCTTTTGTAAAAGCTTTGATTTTGAATACATCTGTTGATATGACTTGCCTTTTTCTGCCAAAGTCTGAGCTTCTTTCTGTCGAAAATACTCCTCAAAATCTAACTGTTGAAGCTCTGATAGTTCAGAAATAAAGCTGTTTATGTATTGCTGATATTCTGGGTTTTTCTCTTTACTAAAAATATCTCGCTCGTATTCTTTTCGTCGGCTTGACTGCGCTTTTAGCTCTCGTTTGCGGTTGGATTCGCTAGCTCTATCGTGCAGCCAGGAATTGATTAACAGTTCTTGCCCTACCTTAAAACCGAGCAAATATGCGGGTGTGTTTGCTTTTGCCAATGCTGCAAACTGATTCTTGCTTGAAAGCTCAGAGCAGTAGCTCAAAAAGTCGAGTGACTTCTCTACTTTGTACTGGTTAATAAACTCCTGTGCCTTGGCTTTAACCGACCTCGACCGATACATCCGATCCTTGTCTGCGTGCTTAAAAAGTTTGCCGAACCTATCAAGAAAAGTCTTTAATTCTTTACTGATGGAAGATGATTTGTCAGTTGTTTCTTTAGTTACTTTGCTAGGGGAAACTATTTGCTTTAATGGTGCTAGACCTTGCGGTTTTGCTGCTAGTTTTTCTGGGTTTAGCTCTACTGTGAATGAATCTTGAGGCTTTGAAGCTGGTTTGGTCGGCTGTTTTTTTGGTGCTGACTCTACATCAGGTGCGCTAATTACCTCGGATCTACGCGCCCATACAATGATTTTCCAGTCCTTACCGTCGGCTGTCTTCTCGAACTTGTAGCCTTTAATTGCTTTCCCTGAACTAAAGGTTTTATCTGTTAGCTGTTTGATTGCTTGCGCTAAATTTTGCTTTCTAGCTGACGGATTTTCATACTTTTTACCAAAAATGCCATTTTCCCGAAAAAACTTTTCTGTTGAAATCTCAAAACGATTATGGTGTGAAAACTGAGTATCAAGTCGGGTATAGAGTTTTCTTGCAAGTGTTGCTTGGGGATGTATCGAACTATAAACAGAAAGGTTTATTGGTTTGGTAAAATCGTTAAAGTGATTTTGAACTATAAGCGGATGAATTTTAGCTCGGCATTTATCCAGCATGACCACCTCGCCGTTTTTCATCTCAGTTAGCTCCAGTTCGTGAAATACGCTAAAGAGCTTAAGCGATTTCATATGTTGGTTATCAACTGAATTAAAAAAACAATCGCCGAGAAAAAAGGTAACTGCTGCAAGTCTCGTGATATGGTCATCGTGAACTTTAAGAGCTTTCCCTCCAGTAGTTTTGCTCATTAGCTTTAGAAGCTCGTAGCGCGTCCAGATAACAATCCCTTGGCTGCGTTCTGGTTCGGGCATCTCCTGCCAGAGCCGACATATCCAAAACCAATACTCTAGCGTGGTGGTGTTCAGGTATTTTGGGACTATCTCACCCTTCGAGTTGACATCGTTCCAAGGGTCAATCGTCATTAGTCGCTCAAGTATTCCCCCTTCTGGATGGGTAATTGGCTCAAGCGGAATTTGCATTCTCATCTCTTTAGGGTTTGAGGCAAGGAAAAGCGGTAATCGGTCGGTATTCTTTGGCACAGAAATACGAACGTCTTTTGTGGTTTGTTGTTGCTTTTTGCTAGGATAGTCTTTAGTATTTTTCATAAATACAAGTCCTTGTTATTCATTAAAGCTGATGGCAGGATTTAGCAACAAAAGACCAGAGCTAAGTTTTCCACGACACAGCTTTGGTTTTTTTGTTTGCTTTCAAAATCTTACGCTCATATTCCACGATTTCAGCCGAAATAACAATTCTTAAAACCGCCCAATTTCCCACTAGCAGCAAAATAATTCAGCCAGGATAATTTAGTACCTCATCAAACCGCAATTTAAGCCCCTTCACAGCCGTTTAACTGGTCAATCTATAGTTACCCCTATTTATGATGCTTAAAGTGTCTCTATGGCTCTAATTTTGCCTTTTCTGGTGATTCTAATTTAAGCCTGTTGGCGTAGCGGATGGGGAGTGCGCCTGAGTCTCGGAATGAAAACCAGTCAATTTTCGTTCCAGCGCACTCTCCACAACAGGCACGGGGGGTTTGGGGGGCAACCCCCCAAGCTAGGTTTTTGTGTTCGCCTTTCCAAAATTCCAAAATCTTTCTTCTCTCTTCTGACCATAATTCCTTCTACCCTGTTACGCGCACGCGCACGTTAGATCAGAGAAGATCAAAGAAGATCAAAGAAGATCAAAGAAGATCAGGTATCGAAAAAAAGTGCTTTAACCTGTTGATATATATAGATTTTTTTAGGGGTTCTTTACCTACAGGTACGAGGTTTTTTACCTACAGGTACGAGGTTTTTTACCTACAGGTACGAGGTTTTTTACCTACAGGTACGAGGTTTTTTACCTACAGGTACGAGGTTTTTTACCTACAGGTACGA
>JADEXJ010000104.1 GCA_015207195.1 Pleurocapsales cyanobacterium LEGE 10410 | reverse complement strand
TGCTTCGATAAATTGAGAGAAGATAGCATTAATCATGGAACAAAATCTCCGATTACCAAGTTTCTTTTAGAATGCCATTAATCGCGATCGCCTTATCTTAGTACATTTGCTCACCTTAACAGGGGTACTACTTACTACTTACTACTTACTACTTACTACTCACGAGCAATCTAATAAACTCTGTCCCAACCTAACTTTGTACGGGTATAGTACCTTAATTTAAAATTTCTAAATGCTTTTGTAGTGGAGCGATAGTGTTAGCAGCGATCGCCCCGCTTGCAGCCACCGCAGGAATACCGATGCCAGGAAAGGTAGAATCACCACAGCAGAGTAAACCCGATAGGGGAGTAGTGGAACCAGGAAACAAGGCTTTTCCCGCTCGATGGGCAGGACCGTAAGAGCCGTGATGACGACGCAGATAGCGTTTGTGGGTTAAGGGAGTACCAATCAGAGTTAATTCGACGCGATCGCGAATATCAGGAATAACTCTTTCTAGTCCCTGCCACATAATTTCAGCTCGTTCTTGTTTTTGTTGCTGATAGGCTACGCTACGGCGATCCATTCCCGCCCAAAGTTTGTAAGGTTCGTTGCCAGGAGTATAGACATGAATCCCATGTTTCCCCGCAGGAGCTAGGCTAGGATCTAATACTGACGGTATGGACATAACGACTACGTTTTGCGGAGCAGTTACGCCTTTGTCCCAATCGTTCACCACGATGTAGTGACACTCTAAATCTTCTAATCCAGTGGCATCTATTCCTAAATGCAGGTGCATAAAACTCTCACATTCTGGAGTATTAGATCTTTCTCTGACAAAACTTTTGGGTAATACCCCCTCAGGAATCAACGATAAAGTATCCCAGATCGAAGCGTTGGAAACTACCGCTTTATTTGCCTTGATTTCTTGACCGTTGCGTAATCGTACTCCGACAGCGCGCTTTTGCTCCACTAATACCTGTTCGACGTGAGCATTATAAATAATTTCACCACCCCGTTTGGTAACTCCTCTAACTAGAGCATCGACTATTGCACCGCTACCGCCCAGGGGATAATCTAGCTGAACTCCTGGCTTATACCATTCAGCAAACATAAAAGCCATTTCCGCTCCTACAGTACCGCTGGCAGGTAAACCAGATAGTAGGAAACAAAGCAAATCTAGCCAATTACGAATAAACTGGTCAGTTACTACCCCATCCAGAATATTACTAAAGGGACCAGTCATCCGTAAGATATTAGGTAAATGCCCAAGAGTTTTAGGTAAATATTGGCCCATGCTAATCGCTGCACCGAGATCGAAACGCATCGCCAAAGGAGGTAAAGCATCAACCGCCTCTGCTAACGGCTGCATTTCTGCCTGAAGTTTACGCCACTGGGCTACGGCATTTTCTCCTCGCAGTTCGGCTAAGACATCACAAAAATGATCTGCCCCGACATAGGCATTAAAGTCTCCTTCAGGTAAACGGCAACCCCAGACATCATAGTTCGCCCACTCCAAATCTTCTTCAATGATATCCAATACCTGACGCAGAGGATTATTGGTGGGACTAGAAGACAAGCCAGAATAAAGGGAAGGACCTGAATCAAATTTATATCCATTCCGTTCAAAACTATGGGCAGCACCGCCAGGAATGGTATGACTTTCGCATACCGTCACCCGATAGCCATATTTTGCCAGCAGCGCAGCACAGCACAGTCCTCCCACGCCACTACCAATTACTACTACATCTACTTCTTGGCTCATATTGAATACTGTTTTAAATTGCTTGTTTGTCTAAGAGCGAACTCACCTTCGCCTCTACTTGTTGCTTCCTACTTCCCAATTTTTTCTCAATTCAAAGCGGTTGCTGATCGGGAATACCAACGGCGCGGGGATATTCTTTTGGTGTAGCCGAATGTTTGCGTATGTAAATACAATGTCTTACACCTTTGGACAGGGGAGTTTCCCAAGGATGAATCAGTTCGATTTTGCCACCCAACTTAGCTACTGCCGATTTCAAACTTGCCGTATCTTCATCACTCCAATGTCCGCGATAGAGAATGGCTAGTCCACCTTGTCTGACAAAGGGTAAACTATATTCAGCGCACACCGCAGCTTTGCTAACCGCTCTAACCAAGGCTAGGTCGTAGTTAGCGCGATCGCCTGGTACTCTGCCCAAAGCTTCTGCCCTAGCAACTATTCCCGTAGCGTTTTGCAGCTGTAGCTTGGCGATTAGGTTGTTGACAAAGGTAATTTTTTTGCGGGTAGAATCCAAGAGGGTTACCTGCCACTGGGGAAAAGCGATCGCCAGAGGTATCCCAGGAAATCCTGCCCCCGTGCCAATATCAATTAGCTGTAATTGTTGCGTTAACAGCTTCTCTTCCAAGCCAACTATCCCCGACAGTGAATCCCACAAATGTTTTTCCCAAAAGTCTTCTGGGGTAGTAATGCGAGTCAGATTTTGTTGGCGATTTCCTTGTAAAATTTCTTGATAAACCTGCTGAAATAGTTGTTCTTGAGTTTTGCTAGGTTGCCAATCAAGACTTCGTTCCCAAATTTCTGACATTTGGGGTAGTATGTTAGTTTCAATCTGACTCATAGGATTATAAGTTATCGATTCAATGCGCTTGGCTCAATGGGTTGTAAAACTCCTCGATCGATCGTCCAACAGCGATCGGCTATTTCAATTAATTCTCCTGGGTCATGAGTCACTACTAGTAGTGTCCAATGTTTTTTTAATTTGGCTAGTAGTTTGGCTAGCTGAATCCGCATCGACCAATCTAGTCCTGCTGTCGGCTCATCTAACATCAACACATTTGGCTGACGAATTAACTGTACTGCCAAGGCTAAACGACGCTGTTGACCTCCACTAAGAGCATGAGGAGATACTTTTAAAGATATATGCTCTAATCCTACCTCGCTCAAGGACTCTTTGACTCTTTTCATATCTAATTCGGGATGTCCCAAGCGTAATTCTTCTAGAATCGTACTACCGCAAAAATGACGTTCGGGAAATTGAAATACCAATCCCGCTAACTGTTGTAATTCTAAATCTGTCAGCTGTTTAGTTCGCCAGAAAATCTGCCCTTTGGTTGGTTCGGCTAATCCCGCTAGAATTTCCAAAATCGTAGTTTTTCCCGAACCACTAGCACCAACAATCAACCCTAATTGCTGTGCCGAAAGTTCTAGGTTAATATTTTTGAGAATCGGTTGCGGAGTAGCAGCAGGATGATAAGTTAAATTTTGCAGACGAAGCATTATCTGGTAATTCAGAGTTTTATTATTTGATTATACGCGTTTTGATTGAGCGAAGCTAAAATGAATGTTTGCCAGGGTTAGTATTAATATTGCCATGAGTTTCAGGAACTAGATTTTAGCTATTCACGTCCACTTATATAAATTTTACTAATAGTCATAAATTGAGCATGATTAATAAAATCACTAATTTTGCCAGCTCGAAAACTCAGTTAAAACGAATTATTTGGACTCTGCCATTGACTGTTACTATGTTGGTTGGTTGGAGTAGTATAGCTTGGGCAAAAGACCCTTTTCGTGAAAATAATTCCCGTGATATTGGTAAATACACCGAAGAGGCATTTAAAACTATTTTTTTGAAGGGAGACTATAAGGCAGTTGAACAAAAGCTGAGATTAGCTGAATCCAAAGAACCTAATGAACCTTTGGCTCATGCGATGCTAGCTTCTTTAGCATATACTGAAAAAGATTGGTCAAACATCAAAAAATACGCCCTACAAACACTTGAATCAGCACAGTTATTGAGCGAAACCGATCCTGTACGAGGTAATCTTTATTTGGCAGTAGGACACTTTTTGGATGGAGCTTATGTTTACGAAAAAGAAGGCGCACTAGATGCTATTGATAAGCTGCAATTAGTATTTAGGTATTTAGACAGGGCAGAAGATGCCGATCCTAACGACCCTGAATTAAACCTAATTAAAGGCTATATGGATTTGTTATTAGCCGTGAATTTGCCCTTTTCTAGTCCAGATCAGGCGATCGCCCGATTTGAAGACCGTGCTGCACCCAATTATTTGGTCGAGCGTGGTTTGGCTGTAGCTTATCGCGATCTAAAGCAATATGATGAAGCCTTAAAATATGTCAATAAAGCTCTGGAAACCGCACCCAAAAATCCAGAACATTACTATCTTAAAGGACAAATATTGAGAAAACTCGGTAAAGAAGAAAACAGCATCGAGCTTTTATTAGAGGCGGTAGAAAATTTTAAAACTGCTTTAGACAAATCGGCACAGTTACCTGATTTTGTCTTAAAAACTTTAGCCAGAGAAAACCGTTTGACTCAAGAAGAAATCGCCGAAATCAGATTGGGGAAAAGATAAACTTGTAGTTACAAATAAATAGTAAAACGAAAATAAATCTAACAAGTAAAATTAAGCTTTTTAAAACTACTAGGCTATAATTATTTTTAATGCTTAGTAGTAATTTTTCGGCTTTTTTTGTTTAACATTTCTTAACAAAAGTCGCTCTTTGTCTAGGCTACTTTGTCATAGTAAGATAACTTAAATCCCGCTAATAGTTAGCGATCGCTAAAAATTATCAATAATTTAAAAATTATCTGCTGGCTGCATAATAAACTGGAATGACTAAGTTATCGATCGTAGTTAAAAGCTGTAAGCTGCGTAAGATGCTTTATCGGAATTGAATTAACCAACGGTCACAGCAGCGGGCAGACCCCGCGTCGTCGAAGGGCGCAAGGGAATGCTGCCCAAGACAGGCTCCGTTGTGTCTTGATGCGCGTTCCTTAGGCGAGGAAACCTCGCTCCTAGTCGCATCGCTTTTACGGCGGAGTAATCTGTGACCTAATCGATAATTAGAAAATTTTTATTGCTGTATTTTTATGAATCCGATAACGTTTTTGACCCTAGTAGCTGGACTGGTTTTACTGGTTGTAGGTGCTGAATTTTTGGTTAAGGGTGCTTCTAGAATCGCTGCTATTTTACAGATTCCTCCCCTAATTATTGGATTAACTATTGTAGCTTATGGTACCAGTGCGCCAGAATTATCGGTCAGTATTATGTCTAGCTTTACGGGACAAGGCGATATTGCGGTTGGTAACGTAGTCGGCAGTAATATTTGTAATATTTTATTAGTCTTGGGTCTATCTTCCTTGGTTGCACCTTTAATTGTTACCAAACAAATAATTCGTTCTGATGTGCCAATTATGATTGGCGTTTCCTTGTTGTTGCTGATGTTTAGCTGGGACGGTGAATTAAGCAGGGTAGATAGCATAATTTTGTCTGTCGGCGGTATTCTATACACCCTTTCTTTAATTTATCAGAGTAGTAAACAGGGTACAGAACAAGACGAATTTGCTCAGGAGTATAGTTTTTCCGATGAAGTTACTCCTAGTTTGTGGTTCAAAAATATTGTTTTTGTTATTGGTGGTTCGGCTTTACTAATTTTCGGTTCTCGCTGGTTAGTAAACTCGGCAATTACTATTGCTCAATATTTCCAGGTTAGTGAATTATTGATTGGATTAACTATTATTGCTCTGGGTACATCTTTGCCAGAACTTGCCACTTCAGTAATCGCTAGCGTTCGCGGAGAGAGAGATATTGCCGTAGGAAATGTTTTGGGTAGCAATATCTTTAATATTTTAGCCGTGTTGGGCATTGCAGGAACTATTTCACCTAATGGTATAAATGTTAGTCAGGCTATAATCCAGTTTGATGCACCAGTGGCGATCGCCGTTGCTTTTGCTTGTCTGCCAATTTTCTATTCAGGAAAAAAGATCGACCGTTGGGAAGGCTTATTATTTTTGTTCTACTACCTAGCCTACAACGGCTATCTCATCCTCGATGCCCTCGATCACCCAGTTCTTTCTCTATATATCACTATCATGCTGACGGTAGTTATACCCGCAACAATAATTGCCATCATTACAGTAGCCGTAATAGAGAAAAGAGCCGAAAGAAAAAGTATTGGCTAAAATTATCTCGGTGTTGAGGTTGTTAGCTGTAGTTTATTTCTAGCTATTGTTAACCGAAAATACTATACAGTAAGGCGATCTTCAGCCAACATAATAGCCATCTAGAAACCGTTAAAAGTAGAGCGGTTGCAGCTACAAATTGATATCCAGCATTCCAGTCAATTTTGAAACTCCCTACTCACTACTTACTACTCACTACTTGCAAACCAATAATTTTTTTATCCTAACCAACGTACTTTTATTGCCACGGTATAACCCACGTACATCAGAATTTCGTCAGCCAGAATCGATAATCATGACCGTAACGCCAGAAATCGTACAGCAAGCTACTCGACTGAGAGAACAGTTACAGAAAGCGGGATACGCCTATTATGTTTTAGATCGTCCTATTATGGAAGATGAGGTATACGATCGCCTGTATCGACAGTTACAGGACATAGAAACCGAGTATCCCGAATTAGTTACTCCTGATAGTCCAACACAACGGGTAGGAAACAAGCCAGCATCTAAATTCACCTCGGTAAAGCATAATATACCCTTGTATAGTTTAGAAAATGCTTTTAGTTCTGAGGAATTAGCCAAATGGGAACTAAGATGGCAAAAACAGCTTGAAGACGTTCCAGAGTTTGACTACGTTGGTGAATTGAAAATAGACGGTAGCGCGATCGCCCTAACTTATGAAAACGGTATTTTAGTTAGAGGTGCAACCCGTGGGGATGGGGTTACGGGAGAAGAAATCACGCAAAATATTAAGACTATTCGCACCATTCCCCTAAAGTTAAATTTAGATAACCCTTTGCCCCGTGTAGAAGTAAGAGGGGAGGCATTTTTACCTCTTGATGTCTTTGAAAAAATTAATCAAGAAAGAACTAAGGCTGGAGAGGCTTTATTTGCCAATCCTCGTAATGCTGCTGCGGGTACGCTACGGCAACTCGATTCTCAGATTGTGCGCGATCGCCAACTCAACTTCTTTGCCTATACCCTACATATCGAAGGCGTAGACAAAAAAGTAGACACTCAATGGGAATCTTTAGAACTGCTACAGCAAATGGGGTTTCTAGTTAATCCCAACCGCAAGCTATGTCAATCTTTAGCAGAAGTAGAAGACTATTTTCAATACTGGGATACGGGGAGAAAAAGCCTGCCCTACATGACTGATGGTGTTGTGGTCAAACTTAATAATTATCGACTGCAACAACAGCTAGGATTTACCCAAAAGTTTCCTCGCTGGGCGATCGCTCTTAAATACCCGGCGGTTGAAACCCCCACGGTAGTCAAAGATATTATCGTCAATGTGGGGCGTACTGGGGCAGTTACGCCGATGGCAATTATGCAGCCTGTACAGCTAGCAGGAACAACGGTACAAAGAGCAACTCTACACAATAGCGATCGCGTTGCCGAATTGGATATTCGCGTCAACGATACGGTAATTATTCGCAAGGCGGGAGAAATCATTCCCGAAGTCGTCCGTGTTTTACCAGAATTACGTCCGCCCGATACCGTTCCCTACCAAATGCCAACTAATTGCCCAGAGTGTGGTTCGGATTTGGTTCGCCCCGAAGACGAAGCCGTCACCCGCTGTATTAATAATTCTTGTCCAGCAATTTTACGGGGCAGTATTATACACTGGGCTTCCCGCAATGCTTTAGATATTCGAGGTTTGGGAGAAAGAATTGCCATCTTGTTGATTGAAAGCAATTTAGTTACCTCAGTTGCCGATTTATATTCCCTCACCACCGCACAAATTGCCAGTTTGGAACGCATGGGAACAAAATCCGCAGAAAACCTGGTTAGGGCGATCGCCGATTCAAAAAATCAGACTTACGATAGAGTTTTATATGGCTTGGGTATCCGTTATGTTGGTAGCGTTAACGCTAAAATACTCGCCGAGAATTTTACTTCTATCGAAAAATTATCTCAAGCATCCTTTGAATCTATCGAAGCTGTTTATGGCATTGGGAAAGAAATCGCTCAGTCGGTTTTTGAATGGGTAAGAATACCTACAAATCAAACTTTAATTCAACAGTTGCAAGCAGCAGGTTTGCAATTTTCCCAGGCAACTTTGGATAACGATGCTACTCAATCAAATCAACTATTATCTAGCAAAACCTTTGTAATTACAGGAACTCTCCCTAATCTCAAACGTAATGAAGCCAAAAATCTCATAGAACAAGCAGGAGGAAAGGTGACCAGCACAATTAGCAACCAAACAGACTATCTATTACTTGGCGAAAATGCGGGTTCTAAGTTAGCCAAAGCTCAAAAGTTAGGCATTACTCAACTCAGCGAGGCAGAATTATTAGATTTATTAAGTTCAAAACAAAGCAAATAACAGAGTTTTGCTACTTCCTATTTCCTACTTAACCCTCACCACAACACAATCGCGCAACGCCGAAAAACTTACGTGATCCACTCTACTTTTTCCTGAATCGGTTCTCGACGGCTGGTAGTGGTCGGATTATCACTATAGCCTAAGTACAAATATCCAAGACATTTATCTTTTTTTTCCAAACCAAGAAACTCTTTTAATTCGTCAGTATAGGTTACGCCCCCCGATCCCCAAAAACTACAAATCTGATAAGCTGCTGCGGTCAATGCCATATTTTGAACGCTACAGGCTACGGCTTCTATCTCTTCTAATTCCAGTATTTTCTCGGATTTTTGTCGCTTCATACAGATAACAATTACGTGAGAAGACTTAAGTATATTTGACTTCATCCGCTCGTATTTTTCTGGTTTAAACTTTTCTTCTGGAGTAATTTTTTTATACAAATTTGCTTGAAACTCTGCCAACTTTTCTAATCCAGAAGCAGCAAAAACTTTGTATCTCCAAGGCTGAGTTAAACCATGACTAGGAGCCCAATTAGCATTCTCTAGTATTTGCCAGATAATACTGTCGTCTATTTTTTTGCCGTTAAAGAGGCGGGGTTTCGTAGAGCGACGCGATCTGATTAACTTGTTGAGATGATCGATAGAAACAGCCATGTTTATTTAGATAGTTGTTGTTCTGTTAACAAAAATTATTATACGTAACTTTAATTTACAAATTACAGATTAATGCTCGGAGGCAGATCAATTTAATTTAACTATTTATTAATAATAATATTTAGAAAGATCGGTGATTGTAACTAAAACCTAAATTGTATTTTTAACATCTACTTATAAAAGGGTGTCGAAAAACAATATCAAGGTTAAATTATATATTGTGTGATTTTACAGTTAAATCGGCTAACAATTGGTTGCTGATGTCTATTTGAATTAACATATTCTTAATTTAATTAAGTCAGTGAGTTTTTCAGACTTAAATATAAGTAGGGATACGTAACTAAAGTGGAATAAATCCA
Organism: Pleurocapsales cyanobacterium LEGE 10410; assembly: GCA_015207195.1. Lineage (GTDB taxonomy): Bacteria > Cyanobacteriota > Cyanobacteriia > Cyanobacteriales > Xenococcaceae > Waterburya. The sequence continues at coordinate 11,911 of JADEXJ010000104.1, read as the reverse complement.
TACTTACGCTAAAGACTAAAGATGAACACCTATGAAAGATAATTCTCAGAAAGATAACCGCAAGCTGTTGCTTATAGATGATGACCCTAATTTAATTCTACTAGTCAAAGACTATTTAGAATTTAGAGGGTACAACGTAGACACGGCGGAAAATGGCAGAGAGGCTTTGGAAGTTCTAGACCAAAGTATTCCTGACATGATTATTTGTGATGTAATGATGCCAGAGATGGATGGCTATTCTCTAGTTAAACACATTCGCGAAGAGCCAGCGACCAACCGTATTCCCGTTTTATTTCTTTCGGCTAAGGGACAAAGCCAAGACAGAGTTAAGGGGTTAAACGAGGGAGCAGATGTGTATATGGTCAAGCCTTTTGAACCAGAAGAATTAGTTGCTCAGGTTGAATCTTCTCTCAAACAGCTCAAACGCTGGGAACATGGTCGTCCCAAAGGTCTAGACGGCGCACCGACAATTCATGTGCCTCATAATGTAGAATTAACTCCCACCGAATTAAAAGTCGTTCAGCTAGTAGCTAAAGGTATGGCGAATCGCGAGATTGCCAAACAGCTAAACGTTAGTCAAAGAACTATCGAGAGTCATGTTTCTAACATGTTGAATAAAACTAGTCTCAATAACCGTACAGAGCTTGCGCGATGGGCAATTGAAAGCAGTATGGCATAGAGCATGAAGTTTTAGTAGGGACATTTCTAAAAAAATTTGCTTAGATATTAAATAGTTTGCTATTATTAGTTTCTAGTGCTGGCGTAGCTCAGTTGGTAGAGCAGCTGATTTGTAATCAGCCGGTCGCAGGTTCGAGTCCTGTTGCCAGCTTAGAAAATAAGCTAACCAAAATTTACATACATAGTTGTACAATTGACAGTTGTATTAAGCTAAACAGACTGTGATTGAACGCTATACCTTGCCCGAAATGGGCGAAATTTGGACTGATAACTACAAACTAAAAACTTGGCTACAGGTGGAAATAGCAGTCTGCGAGGCACAAGCAGAATTAGGTTATATTCCTCAAGATGCTGTCGAAGAAATTAAAGCCAAAGCTGACTTCGATCCGCAGCGAGTATTAGAAATAGAAGCGGAAGTGCGTCATGACGTGATCGCGTTCTTAACTAACGTTAACGAATACGTGGGCGATGCAGGAAGATATATCCATTTAGGTTTGACCAGTTCAGACATTTTGGATACTGGTATTGCTTTACAGCTAGTTGTGAGCCTTAACTTGATCTTAGAACGACTTGAAGAATTAGTTCAGGCAATTCGTTATCAAGCACAACAGCATCGTTACACCGTGATGGTGGGTCGATCGCACGGTATTCATGCCGAACCAATTACCTTTGGCTTTAAGCTAGCGGGTTGGTTAGCTGAAGTATTGCGTAATCGCGATCGCTTGGTAAGATTGCGTAAAGAAATTGCCGTAGGTAAGATTTCTGGTGCTGTGGGTACTTATGCCAATGTCGATCCGCAAATAGAGGCGATCGCCTGCCAGAAATTAGGTTTAGAACCAGATTGCGCGTCAACTCAAGTTATTTCTCGCGATCGCCATGCCGACTATGTGCAGCAATTAGCTTTGTTGACAGCTTCGATTGAACGTTTTGCCGTAGAAATTCGTAACTTACAGCGTACAGATGTGTTGGAAGTCGAGGAATTCTTCTCCAAGAAGCAAAAAGGTTCTTCCGCTATGCCTCACAAACGCAATCCCATTCGTTCTGAAAGATTGACGGGAATGGCGCGGATTGTCCGTGGTAACGCGGTAGCAGCTTTGGAAAACGTCGCTTTGTGGCACGAACGCGATATTTCTCATAGTTCCGTAGAACGGGTGATTTTGCCCGATAGCTGTATTCTGACTCACTTTATGCTCAAGGAAGTTACTAACCTAGTCAAAAACTTGTTGGTATATCCTGAAAACATGAAGCGCAATATGAATGTCTATGGTGGAGTAATCTTTAGTCAAAGAGTGTTACTTACCCTAGTTGAAAAAGGGATGAATCGAGAAGAAGCCTATCGTGTAGTCCAGGGTTGCGCTCATCAAGCTTGGAACAAAACTGATGGTGACTTCCGTAACTTAATTTCTCAAGACGAAACGGTAACCAAAACCCTCTCAAAAGAAGAAATTGATGCCTGTTTCGATCCGAATCATCATTTAAAAAATCTCGATGAAGTTTATCAACGTTTAGGAATTTGATTATTTCCTCAGCTTGGGAGTTCCAGTAGCTTGGGTCAAGCATGGCTTGACTCAGCGAAATTTAGCACGACTATACCTAGCAAAAAAGCGTTACCTCTCCTTAGAGTAAGTAACGCCTTTGAGATTATTTATTGATAGAGTTAGGAATGACGGGAGATAACGGGCGCGGGAGTGCCAACCGAACTAGAACGCTTTCTTCTTCGAGATATTTTACTAGTACTAGTAGTAGGTTGTTTTTCGGGTGTTTGCAACAAAAATACCACTAGAGGACGACTGCGCAATTCTCGCTTCATCAAACGCTGTAAACTACCTTCAATCTCCAAACGTACCTCTGTCCAATCGACTTCGGTTTCTCCATCTTTAGTTTGGCTAAAGTCGCTCCAGCGATCGCTTAAAACTCTTTCCATGTTTCTGACTACTAGCTGTTGCAGTAGGGACTGTTCGACTGAGGTTACGACTCCTCGTAAGTGTAATGCGGGAGGTGCGACTAGTTTACCAGACCAGTCAACCGCAGCAGCCACGGTAACTACGCCGTCTTCGGCTAGCTGTTGTCTTTCCTTCATCACGTTATCTTGAACGATACCAGAGCGATCTACTAGTTCGATACCAGACGGAACTTCACCATTAATACCGATACTATTTTCTGTAAGTTCGATAATGTTGCCGTTTTTAATAATTACAATATTTTCTTCAGGAACCCCCATTGCCTTTGCCATTCCCGCATGTTCGATCAACATTCGGTGTTCGCCGTGGACGGGTACGAAGAATTTGGGTCTGGTTAGGTTGAGCATTAGCTTGTGGTCTTCTCGCGCCCCATGACCAGAAACATGAATTCCTTCTTTGCGACCGTAAATTACTTTAGCTCCCTGCATCATCAGACGGTCAATTGTATTAACTACGCCAATAGTATTACCAGGAATCGGATTAGCCGAGAAGACGATCGTATCCCCTTCCCTTACTCTAATTTGTCGGTGTTCGCCCTTGGAGATTCGAGTCATTGCCGAGAGTTCTTCCCCTTGTGAACCAGTGCTAAGAATCAAAATTTTATCGTCTGGTAAACGATTGGCAGACCGCAGGGGTTCAAAAATATCGTCGCGACATTGAATATATCCCAACTTCCGTGCATGAGCGATCACGTTGAGCATCGAGCGTCCCACCACTGCAACTTTACGACCGTGTTTTCGAGCCAAATCTAAGATCATATTTACCCGATGCACCGAAGAAGAGAAGGTGGTTACCATCAATCGTCCTGCTGCTTGACCAAAGATGCGATCGAGGTTGGGATAGACCGATCGCTCGGAAGGGGTGTGTCCTGGCACTTCTGCGTTAGTAGAATCACTCAACAAACACAGTACGCCTTTTGCCCCGTGTTCGGCTAATTTTTGAATGTCGAAATGTTCTCCATCTACAGGGGTATGGTCGAACTTGAAGTCACCTGAGTGGACGATTACACCAATGGGAGTATGAATAGCAACACTAAAGCTATCGGCAATGGAGTGGGTATTGCGGATATATTCAGCACGGAAATGTCTGCCGATCTTAACTATTTCTCTAGGGACAACGCTTTTTAGGGTAGTGCGATCGCTTACACCTGCTTCTTCTAGCTTATCGCTCAACAGAGACATCGCTAGTCTTGGACCGTAGATTACGGGGATGTCAAACTGCTTCAGATGATAGGCGATGCCACCTATGTGATCTTCGTGTCCATGGGTCACAATCATGCCCTTGATGCGGTGAGAATTTTCCCTAAGATAGGTCATGTCAGGCAAGACGATGTTAATACCGTGCATCCGATCGTTGGGAAAACCCAATCCTGCATCTAGTAAGATAATTTCGTCTTCGTATTCAAAAACGCAGGTGTTCTTACCGATCTCATGCAATCCTCCCAGAGGAATAATTTTTACGGTAGGCTTATTAGCTGTTTTGTTTTTGTTCATGTGGTTTTACTATATTTAGAACTTGTGCTTTTTTATTTACTCAATAAAAACTGTAAATTTGTCTTAGAATTTTGTTTTGCAAAGCTTTTTCTAAGAATTTAAAAACTATCTTGTTTGGTTGAATTTGCCGATTTACTAACAGCAACGATTTGGATTGCTACTTGGAACAACTTTTTGGCTGTATTTCTAGATTCGCGTGAATTTCCCTACTAGCAGTTTGCGGTTGCTATTGATGGTCTTCTATTTTACTGCGGTTATTTCAAAATAGTTTTTTGATTGATTTTGAATTTTAATAGCAACACTTAAAATGAATAAGTTTAAATTAAATTTAATTCTTTTAAAACTAGTTGCAAATTTTCTAGTAAATCTAATTGTAACTCACATAAAGGTGTCCGCAAGTTTCCCACATTCCACCCCTGCAAATTTAAGGCAGCTTTGATCGGAATCGGATTGGTTGTCATAAACAAAGCCTGGAACAAAGGAAAAAGTTTAATTTGGATCGTGGTGGCTTGGTCGTTGTCTCCCTCAACAAATGCCTGAATCATCGACTGCATTTGCTTACCTACCAAATGAGATGAAACGCTGACTACCCCTACACTGCCTATGGTTAACATCGGTAGTGTCAAAGCATCTTCTCCTGAATAGATAGCAAATGAATCAGGAGTAAGGCACCTCATTTTACACGCTTGTTCTAGATTGCCACTAGCTTCCTTGATGGCAACTATATTACTAATTTGAGCGAGATTTGCTACTGTTTCTGGTTCTAAGTTACGGCTGGTTCTGCTTGGGACATTGTATAACAACATTGGCAAGTCGGGGCAAGCTTCAGCGATCGCCCTAAAATGTTGATATAATCCTGACTGGGGTGGCTTATTATAGTATGGCACCACCTGTAATGAACCATCTAAGTTTAGTTTAGCAGCTTTTTCGGTGGCTGAGATCGCTTCTGCCGTAGAATTTGAGCCAGTACCAGCAATTACCTTGGCTCTATCTCCCACCGCCTGCTTTACTACTTTAAACAGCTCGTATTCTTCCGACCAACTCAAGGTTGGCGACTCTCCAGTAGTACCGCAAACTACCAAACCATCGCTACCATTATCTACCAGATGCACTGCCAGCTTTTCCGCCACGGCATAATTGACGCTACCATCTTCGGCAAAAGGTGTCACCATTGCCGTAATTACTCTTCCAAAGGGTTCTTCACGCATCTATTTGTGTCTAAATTCCATTGATTCGAGGGCAAACAAACATAACATTTAAACGCTGACTGCCGAACTAGGAGGAGTTAGCAAATTCTTGTCTAACAGCAATTCCGCTATTTGAATCGCATTGAGGGCAGCCCCCTTACGTATCTGGTCGCCACAAAGCCACAATTCTAAACCACAGTTGTGAGAAATATCTTGACGAATTCTGCCTACCAATACGGGATCTTGTCCTGTGGCATCCATCGGCATAGGAAAATAGTTACTCTGCCAGTCTTCAACTAGCTTTACTCCTGGTGCAGCAGCAATTATTTCCCTCGCTTTAGCTACAGCAAAAGGCTGCTCAAACTCTAGATTAATTGCCTCGGAGTGGGCGCGTAAAATTGGGACACGAACGCAGGTAGCAGTAACTCTAAGTTCGGGAGCGTTGAAAATTTTTCGGGTTTCATTGACCATCTTGATTTCCTCCTCGCAGTATCCATCATCGTTGAGAGGAGAATTGTGGGGAAATAAGTTAAAGGCGATTGGATAAGGCAAGACTTCTGCTTGGGGCGGTTTTCCATCTAAGATATCTCTAGCTTGGGTTTGTGCTTCTTCCATTGCCCTCGCTCCTGCACCAGAAGCAGATTGATAAGTCGCCACCACCACTCGTTTAATCGGCTGTACCTGATGTAGAGGGTAAATCGCTACCCCCATCAAAATAGTAGTACAGTTGGGATTGGCAATAATTCCCTGATGAGCAGCAGCAGCTTCAGGATTGATTTCTGGCACAATCAAAGGAACGTTGTCATCCATCCGAAACGCACTGGAGTTATCGATGACTACTGCCCCTGATGCTACGGCTTTTTTTGCCCAAGTTCTCGAAGTAGCACCTCCAGCAGATGCCAAGACAAGGTCGATATTTTCAAAGGAGCGATCGCTAACCGCCTCTACGGTTATTTGCTGATTGTTAAACACGATCTTATTGCCAGCCGAACGAGGAGATGCCAATAACTTTAATTCTTTAAGCGGAAACCTGCGCTCTGCCAGCAGTGCTAATAATTCTTTTCCTACTGCCCCAGTCGCCCCCAAGATAGCTACGTTGACTTTAGACAATTAATCTGACCTCCATGAGTTAGTTTGTGTTTTGATAATTTTGCTCTGTAGACTTTTTTATGTTTATGTAGCGAATGCTCTATCTAAAAAATGTAAATAAATATAAATATTATTTATTAGCCATAATCAACCTGAGTTTAAACAATTAGGCTGAAATGCTTGTCTCAAGCCGATCTAAACTGATTATCAATCTTATCACAGTGCCATACCCGCGATTGGTTACAGTTTACAGTCCGCAATAGTGCAGTATAGCAAGATAACGCTGGCGATTTATCGTAATTACCGAGCCAAATTTGTGTGGATCGAGAAATAAAAACTGTAGCTAACTCAATAGATATACTATTATGACTATTGGCTAATAGGGAACAGCGATTGGGAATTATCTTGGCTATGTTATGTATAGATTGCTCTATAGCAACTGGTCTATCCTTTAGCATCGTCAGGAATGTAAGTTTTAACTTTACTTTAATTTCATCCCAATCAAGGTTCACAATAGAATTAATTTAGTAGTTTTTAAGATATAGGCATTGATGAAAGTAACCCAGGAAAAACTTCCCGAAAGTCAAGTAGGCTTAAACATAGAAATTGCCCCAGAAGCGTCGCGTAACGCTTACGAAAAGATGGTGCAAAACCTTGCTCGTTCCAGCAACATTCCTGGGTTTCGCAAAGGGAAAGTACCACGTCAGGTTTTACTGCAAAGAATTGGTAATGAACGAATCAAGGCAGCAGCTTTAGAAGAACTAATTCAAAAATCTTTACAAGATGCCATCGAACAGGAGTCCATTGAAGCCCTGGGTCAACCCAATTTACGCTCCAACTTTGAAGAATTGCTAGGGCAATATAAACCTGGAGATGCAATTACTTTTTCCGTGGCGGTGGATGTTCCCCCCTCAATCGAACTAGCAGACTATAGCAACCTGAGTGTCAAAGCTGAAGAAGTTGTTTACCAACCTGAAAAGGTAGATGAGTTTATCGAACAAAGGCAGTCACAACTTGCCGATCTCGTCCCTGTAGAAGATCGTGCTGCGGAAATGGGAGACGTGGCGTTTGTTGATTTTAAGGGAACTCTAGCTGCTGAAGGAGAAGAAGGCAAAGAAATAGAGGGTGGTAGCGCGACTAATTTCCAGGTGGAAATAGCTGAAGGAAAATTGATTCCTGGCATGGTTGAAGGTATTGTTGGGATGAAGCCCGAAGAAACCAAAGAAGTTGAGGTAACGTTCCCTGAAGACTATCCTCAAGAAGACTTGGCAGGTAAACCAGCAGTTTTTAGCATTACTCTAAATGAACTGAAAACCAAAGAATCACCTGAACTAGATGATGATTTTGCTCAAGAAGTCAGCAACGATGAGTTTGAAACCATGGCTGCTTATCGAGAATCTTTGGAAAAGCAGTTTAAAGAGCAGGCAGAAGACCAAACCAAGAGCAATATTAATGCTGCGATCGCCGATGCTTTATTAGAGCAGAATACCATCGACCTCCCCGAATCTTTAGTTCAGGAAGAAGTAACTAATGTTTTGACCAAAACCCTGATGCAGATGCAGCAAATGGGACTGGATGTCAGACAGCTATTTAATTCCGATAACGTTCCCATGTTGCGGGATAATGCTCGCCCAGAGGCGATCGCCAATCTAAACAAATCTTTAATCATTAAAGAAATCGGCAAGAAACAAGGTTTAGAACCCGACGAAGCAGCCATCAACGCTAAAATAGCGGAAATCAGACCGCAGCTAGCTGGACAAGAAGTTGACGAAGAGCGTTTAAATACAATGGTTACTGAGGACTTGTTGAGTGAAAATGTTTACGGCTATTTGCGCGATCGGGTTAACGTTGAACTCGTTCCCGAAGGGACATTGTCACAAGAAAGTGAAGCCGATTCCGAATCAGAGGTAGAAACTGCTGAAGTTGAAGTGGTTGCCGATTCCGAATCAGAGGTAGAAACTGCCGAGGTTGAAGTGGTTGCCGATTCCGAATCAGAGAATATAGTTTAGACAGTACAGGAATCAGGGATGAGAAAGGTAATAATTACTATCTCCCTGTTACTGTCTTGTAGAGTTTTTTCCCATTTGCTCGATATTTTTAGCTTTAAAATGGGAAAAATAAAAGATACAACCAGGCTGGGGTGCAGCATCAAAGATTGAAAACTTAAATTTTTCCAATCATCCCGCTCTGAAATTTACCCTGTTAACATACTGCCTGCCTAGGTCACGCCAATTGATTTTTGCAGTTTACCGAACTACCTTCTGAGTATCGATCTGGTTACTTAAGGCATAATAGAAGATAAGCAAACATAGCCTAATTATGCTTGTGTTTAGCAAATCAACAATATAAATAGTGACAAATTTTTGGCAAAAATCTATGCTGGAATCGTATTCGCCTTACGGCTTTCTCGTTAATCCAAGTCTTCCCAAAGTAAATTCAGTTCATCCTACTGGTAACGTCGTACCAATGGTAGTAGAACAATCGGGTATTGGGGAACGAGCTTTCGATATTTATTCTCGTCTGTTACGAGAGCGCATCATCTTTGTAGGTACGCCTATCGATGATAAAGTTGCTGATTCCGTCGTGGCTCAACTATTGTATTTAGAGGCGGAAGACCCCGAAAAAGATATCCAGATATATATTAATTCTCCTGGAGGTTCAGTATATTCGGGTTTGGCAATGTACGACACCATGCAGCAGATTCAACCAGATGTTGTAACAATTTGTTATGGTATTGCTGCGAGTATGGGGGCTTTTCTGTTATCTGGTGGTACAAAAGGAAAGCGGATGGCTTTGCCAAGTTCACGAATTATGATTCACCAGCCTTTAGGAGGCGCACAAGGACAAGCCACTGATATTGAGATTCAAGCCAAAGAAATTCTTTATATTAAGCAAAAACTTAATGAATTAATTGCAGGACATACTGGTCAACCCTTTGATAAGATAGCTGCCGATACTGAAAGAGATTTCTATATGTCTTCAGAAGATGCTGTGGAATATGGCTTAATTGATAAAGTCATCGTCAAGCCAGAAGCACTAACTTCACCTACCACCTAAAATTGCTCTACTAGTACGAGGTCTATATGTCTAAATACGACTCCCATCTAAAATGTTCGTTTTGCGGAAAATCCCAAGAGCAAGTCAGAAAGCTAATTGCTGGTCCTGGGGTCTATATTTGTGATGAATGTGTCGAGCTGTGTAACGAGATTCTAGATGAGGAGTTAATTGAAGAAGGTGCTGTGGTATCTTCTTCTAATGTATCTAATCCCGAAGCCAAACCAGCCAAAAAAAGAAAGAAAAGATCGGGGGGAATTTCTTTTGGCGATATTCCCAAACCTATAGAAATCAAAAAGTGTTTAGATGAACACGTTATTGGTCAAGAAGAAGCCAAAAAAGTTCTTTCAGTTGGAGTATACAATCACTACAAACGTCTGAGCCTAAGCAATAAAGCCAAAGACGCTGAAGATCCAGTAGAGCTACAAAAGTCTAATGTGCTATTAATTGGACCTACGGGCTGCGGTAAAACTTTGTTAGCGCAAACTCTAGCTAGAGTCTTACAGGTTCCCTTTGCGGTGGCGGATGCCACAACTCTAACGGAAGCGGGGTATGTTGGCGAAGATGTGGAAAACATTTTATTAAGATTATTGCAAGTAGCCGATTTAGACGTTGAAGAAGCTCAAAGAGGCATTATCTACATCGACGAAATTGATAAAATTGCCCGCAAAAGCGAAAATGCTTCAATTACCCGTGATGTTTCAGGAGAAGGGGTACAGCAAGCATTATTAAAAATGTTAGAAGGAACGGTAGCTAACGTACCGCCTCAAGGTGGTCGCAAGCACCCCTACCAAGACTGTATTCAAATCGATACTAAAAATATTTTATTTATCTGCGGTGGTGCGTTTGTCGGTCTAGACAAGGTGGTAGAACGTCGCCTGGGTAAAAAATCTATCGGCTTTATTCAAAAAGGAGAGAACTCTCCGCCCAAAGAAAAGCGTACTGCTGACATCCTGCAAAAGCTAGAATTAGACGATTTGGTTAAGTTCGGCATGATTCCCGAATTTGTGGGTAGAATCCCTGTGACCGCAGCCTTAGAACCTTTAGACGAAGAAACCTTGGTACAAATCTTGACTAAACCACGTAACGCTATTGTCAAGCAGTATCAAAAACTGTTGAGAATGGATAATATCGAACTGGAGTTTACTGAAGGGGCAATTAAGGCATTAGCAAAAGAAGCTTACCGACGCAAAACAGGAGCGAGAGCTTTGAGAGGTATCGTAGAAGAACTAATGTTGGATGTGATGTATGAAATTCCCTCGCGTAAAGATGTAGGTAAATGCACTATTACCGAGGAAATGGTCGAAAAGCGTTCCACTGCTGAATTAATTATCCATCCCGCTTCCTATCGCAAACCAGAATCGGCATAATCAAATCAATACTATATAAATTATAAATAATTATAGAAGTCCGATCGCTCTCTAAAGCAGCAAATGTTTTGTGGATTTGATGCCTCGATTGGGAACTATATTTATTAGCAAGTTGCCAATAAATATAGCTGCCAAGATCGGTTAATGAAGGAAAGCATCTTAAACAAGACATATCAAATTCAATCACAGCTGGGTAGACATGGTGGTAGAGAAACCCTACTCGCACAAAACATCAATACCCAAGAACTAGTAGTAATTAAATTACTTAAATTTGGTTTTGGTACAGCATGGGCAGAATTCGAGCTGTTTGAAAGAGAAGCTCGGACTTTAAAAAATATCGATCATTCAGGCATTCCTAACTATTTAGATTATTTTGAATTAGATTTGCCTGAGTGCCAAGGTTTTGCTCTGATTCAAGAATATATTGCAGCACCTTCTTTAGAAGCCTCTCTGAAAGCAGGACGTGCTTTTAGTGAACTAGAGATTAAGCAGATAGCCGAAGCAATGCTCGATATTTTGCTTTATCTTCATCAAAAACAACCACCAATAATTCACCGCGATATCAAGCCAAGTAATATTTTATTGGCAGATAGATCGGGTAACCATGTTGGTCAAGTCTATCTTATTGATTTTGGTGCAGTAAAAAACGTTGCAGCAACCGAAGGAGGAACTATCACGGTAGTTGGCACTTATGGCTATATGCCACCAGAGCAATTTGGCGGAAAAACTTGCCCCGCATCGGATTTGTATAGCTTGGGCGCAACCTTGATTTATCTTGCCACTGGATTACATCCAACAGACTTACCAAGTAAAGAGGGTCGAATCGTTTTTGAAGAAGCGGTCAATCTTAGTTCTTCTTTGGTACGGTGGCTGCGTAAGATGACTGAACCGAGCAAAGATCGTCGTTTTGATTCAGCATTAGCAGCACTACAGGCTCTCAAACAACCCTTTAGGGAAGTGCAATTAAATAAACATCCAATTGAAGTGTAAGGTAAAAAAAAGAGAAAAATTGATTGCTTTCCCGACATGAAATGGACAGAATCATATAAACAAATTTTGCGAGAAACAGCTAAAACACT
>JADEXJ010000361.1 GCA_015207195.1 Pleurocapsales cyanobacterium LEGE 10410 | reverse complement strand
TACTTCCTGACAATGCCCTTGATAATCCCGTGGCTGTTATCTGCCCAAATGAACTTATGATGTAGTCGCTATATAATTCCAAAAGCTTGATATCCATTTCAATATGATAGCTTTTGCGTAACGTCAGTTACTAAATATGCAAGTTAAATGTGGATTAGCTTAAAACCAGGGTAACAACAACAGCAAAGAGAAAATAACCGCGCCTAAAATTGCTGCTATGGGAAGAGTAACCACCCAAGCCAAGACAACAGACTTAATTGTCCCCCAACGTACCTTCTGGTTACGGGAGATCAAGCCAATCCCGATCACGCTGCCAACCAAAGCATGAGAAGTAGAGACGGGCAAACCAATCCGAGAAGCAATCAAAATCGTGCTGGCGGTGGCAATCTCGGCGCAAAAACCTGTACTGGGTACTAAAGAAATAATGTCTTCGCCTACGGTGGTAATTACGTTTTTTCCCTGTACGGCTAAACCTGCAACAATACCCAAACCGCCCAAAACTAAGATCCAAACAGGAATATCTATACTGCTAATTGGCACTGCGTTGGTCTTGAAAATATAGACTATAGCTGCCAGAGGCGCGATCGCATTACCTACATCATTAGAACCATGGGCAAAAGCCACAAAACAGGCACTCATTACCTGAAATTTGCCCATAATCTTCTCTAAAATTGAAGTTTTGAGCTTGCTTTGTTGATATTTATTTAACCGATTCCAACTATAGACGGTGATGCTTCCCGTAGCCAAAAGTCCGATACCTACGCCAAGAGTCTGTTCGGGAACCCCAGAATAGTTAAAGACTGGTAATTGAACGATGGTAGGTAAAACAATAATGCCAAAGATGCTAATCAGCGCTGCACTCAACCAGGGAATCCATTCCTGTAGCTGTTGCAAACTATCTTTTCGTTCAAACAGCCAGTAGCGCAACAGGCTATATAAACCTCCTGCAACCATTGCACTAATCACAGGGGTAACAATCCAACCCAAACAAATCAGACCAATATTTCCCCAGGCGATCGCCTCCTTACCAATAGCCACCCAGCTAAATCCCGCGATCGCTCCTACCACTGCATGAGACGAAGCCACGGGCAAACCCCTACTGGTGGCGATCTGCAACCAGATCCCACAGGAAAGCAACACCGCAATCATACCGACTAAAAATGTTTGAGGTGCATCAATAAATAGATTGGGATTAGCCACCTTAGTAGCCAAAGTTGCCGACACCTGATGCCCAAATACTACCGCCCCCGTAAATTCTAAAATTCCTGCAATAATAATTGCTTGAGTGAGGGTAATAGCTTTAGAACCAACAGAAGTTCCCATAGAATTCGCGACATCATTAGCACCGAGATTCCAGGCGACATAAGCAGCAAGCAAGGAAACCAAGATTAGGGGGACAATTATGGCTACAGACAAGTTATCAATTGAATTCAATAAATACAGGATAGTCTCAAAGAAGTAATAAGTAATGGGTAATAAGTCATAAGTTTCTAGTAGTTGGTCGTTAGTTGTTAGTTGTTCTTCTCTACATCCC
>JADEXJ010000360.1 GCA_015207195.1 Pleurocapsales cyanobacterium LEGE 10410 | reverse complement strand
TTTTGCTTCACTTCTTCTACTGATAGATGCGGTAAAACTCGACTGACTCTAGACACAATTTTTTGACCATCTAAATCTTCAAGTTAACTACCTTATCAAAGTTACGTCTCTGCACGCAAATTGGTATTACTATATGTTTTGCTTTATCTTTTCTTCCAAAAGAAGACCCTCGCGTACATGCGGCTAACTATGCGCCTTTGTGCGATGGGATGAATTTTGGGCTGGGTTTAGGTTAACTATTTAATATTAACTCTAGATTTTTTGTGCCGAACATAGTAGCATAAAACTATGTTCGTAATTGAGTATAAGATTAAAGCAAAATAACGGCAATTTCAGGCAATTGACGAGGCAATACGCACAGGTCAGTTTGTGAGAAACAAAGCTTTGCGCTATTGGATGGACAATAAAGGCGTTAACAAATACGACCTTAACAAATATTGTCGCATCATAGCCAAAGAGTATAGTTTTGCTAACAATTTAAACTCAACTGCTAGGCAGTCTTCCGCCGAACGAGCTTGGTCTGGAATATCTAGATTTTTTGATGCAGCGCGTACGCGCAGAGCGTCGTCTTCGACGACTTCGCTGCCTTGCAGCGTGCGAATGTAACAAACACCTCTCAAACACCCAAAGCCATCATTTCATCTAAAGCTTTAGGCCAAATATTCATATCAAGCCAGTAATCGCCAAATCTTTTGATATGTTCGGTTAAATAAGGACTTAGTGCTTTAATATCTTCTGGATCTATTAAATATCCTTCTCGCTTTAATTGTTGAAGAATTTCAGTTAAATCCACTGTATTCTGAAAAATAACCGCATTGGCCACCAAGGTATTGTACTTAATAATCTTTTCCTGTTCTTCTGGGTCATTGTTGGCAATAATGCCCTCTCCACCAAAACAAAACCATTTAGAAAAACCATTGTAAGACTCTACTTTATTGGTAGCTGCCTGGATTTGTCGTCTGAGTTGGGCATCAGACTGCTCCTCCACCAAAAATTCTCAACCAAAACAAACGTTCTCGCGAACATCTGTTTCCGACTGAAGTAACAGCGATGATTGCTGCTGCTAAGAAAGTGGGCAGACATGGATTAAGAGATTCAACTCTGATTTTAATGGCTTACCGTCACGGTTTAAGGGTATCGGAATTGGTAGCTTTGAGGTGGGAACAGATCGATTTTGCTAGTGGGACAATTTACATCAATCGGCTTAAACATGGTGTTAGTTCTACTCATCCCTTGCGAGGTGTCGAACTTCGAGCTTTACGACAATTACAGAGGGAGTATCCTAACTCGAATTATCTGTTTGTAACAGAAAGGGGTACTGTAATGGCTGCTGCGACTGCCAGAGGAATTATCGAACGTGCAGGGAAGATGGCGGAATTATCTTTGAGGGTTCATCCGCATATGTTGAGACACGCCTGCTGTGGGGGCGACAACAGAGTTGAAAGGTAAGCAGAGAGGGGAATTGAAAAAGCCAGTCTCCCAAAACATGAGAGACTGTTATCAATAAGTTTAATTGTTGAAAACGCAATGCTTCAACT
>JADEXJ010000103.1 GCA_015207195.1 Pleurocapsales cyanobacterium LEGE 10410 | reverse complement strand
CTAAAGATTCTCTCAACTCATCAATACTGTCTAAATCCAATTTGGACAGATTTAAATTTACTCGATCGGTTTCCAAATCCAACACGGCAATTCTCAAACCTGGCTTGATTCTTATTCCACGATTGGCAATTCTAACTTTTTGCAGTTCTCCTTGGACAACCTGATAGCTAGGACTATTATCTACTCGAACCGCCTGCTGTTCTATACTAATCACCTGAGAGCCAATTTGCCCTTGAGCTATGGAGTCTAAAATTTTACCTCCACCAGATACTAGAGACAATAATCCTGATAGCACAATTGTCAGAATTTCCATACTGCATTGAATAAAAAAGCAAATATTTTTTGTAGTTTGGCAGAAAATTAAGGATTAAGACTAGAGAGATTACCAACCAACATCAAACATAATCTCCGACTCCTCATCGATTCAAATTGTTTAGCTAGTTGGTTAGCTAGGATCGACTCTCATTAGCACCTGTCCAAACTCTACGGGTTCACCGTTTTGAACAGAAATCTCCATGATTTTGCCACTTACCTCCCCTTCGATTTCATTCATCAGCTTCATCGCTTCAATAATGCAAACCGTATCGCCATTGTTGATGCGATCGCCTACTGAAACAAAGGGATCTTCATCTGGGGCAGGAGCAGAATAAAAAGTTCCTACCATCGGTGAAGTAACATCTACCCATTTTTTATCGTCTACCAGAGGTGATGTTGGCTGAGAAGTAACGCTGTTAACAGTAGCAGGAGCAGCCTGTACTGGTTGTGGCTCAGTCTCAATCGCGACTGGAGAAATATTGGCTACTTGGGGAACAGAGATTTGAGCTGTTTCCTTCCGTACAGTTAATTCAAAATCATCATTTTTGAGGACTAACTCCGTGATATCGGTTTGAGAAATTGTTCCCAGCAAGTCACGAAGTTCTTGAAAATTTATAGACACAAGCTATACAACCGTTATTCTAATATTTTTGTCAACTCTCAAAGGTGCTGTCTAGTATTTGTTGCATATCTAAGAGGTCGAGCAGTTCGCCTTTTGATTATTAAGCCAAAATTAATTTTCTCTGCCTAGGTAAGAACCATCGCGAGTATCAACTTTGATTTTTTCGCCAATCGAGATAAACAGAGGCACCATTACCTGCGCGCCAGTTTCTACGGTAGCTGGTTTCGTGCCACCTGTTGCCGTATCACCTTTAACTCCAGGATCGGTATCAGTAATTTCTAAGACTACTGAGGTAGGTAATTCTATCTCTAGCACTTTCTCATCCCAAAAGATAACATTAACTTCCATTTCTTCTTTGAGGAAATTAGTGCGATCGCCCAGCCTTTCTCCATTCATACGGGTTTCTTCGTAGGTTTCCATATCCATAAAGACGAATTCGTCGCCATCTTTATAGGTATGCTGCATCGTACGCTTTTCCAAATTTGCCTGGGGAACGGTTTCACCAGCACGAAAAGTTTTTTCCACCGTATTACCCGTCTGGACATTTTTAAGCTTAGTTCTTACAAAAGCAGAACCCTTGCCTGGTTTGACGTGCAGGAACTCTACTACTCGCCAGACAGAGCCATCTAGCTCGACGGTAACTCCTGTACGAAAGTCATTACTAGAAATCATGAAGCTAAAAATACTCGCGAAGATATCGACATTTAATTGTACCTGATGAAGGATGCAGGAAAAAGGAAGGCGAAGCTTTTAACAGTATGATTGCTTAAGAGAAAATAAATTTTGCCAGACTGAAGCACGAACGATTGCTGTAGATGTCTTTGGCTCGAACTACCAAGCCCGATCTTTAATTTTCCAGCTAGAACCATACTCAAATTCCAAATAAAGTAAAGAAATGTTGACAAGGGAGAGCGAATACTAAGAACATACATTTTAGTAGTTTTGAACAAGCATGGTTCTGTAGTTGATGCCGAACTTTGAGGAGTTATCAGACTAGGGGGTTCCTAAAATGCAACCAACGCTCTCCCTAGTTGAGGGCAAGTAAGCATCTGGCTTTAAGCCTGGGATTCCGTCCTCACCAACGAGTGCTGACACCGCTCGATAATTTCATGGGTATCAATGTCCGCGCCTCAAGCAAAATTAAATTTATTAACGTTTTAGATATGCACATTGCCAAAAATATATTTAAATGGTGCAAGCCTTGGTCTAGCGATCGAGTCTTAATAGGCGATCGCCCTATTCTGGGGCAAGCAAACACCTGGCTTCGAGCCAAGCACCACGTCTTGACCTGTTTACTAACTCTCACAATTTTGAGTGCTGGCTTATTTGGTTGGCAACCCCAAGCATTCGCCATCCTCGCCCAAGGAGATGCCGTTACCGATCCTCAAGCTATTTTGAGATATTCTTTACCGATAGATAATGATTCGGTGAGAAAACTTCAGAAAAATTTGGAAGATATTTCCAATCAATTGAGAGGTAAGCGTTGGAAAAACATCGGTCGCGATATTACAGATGCAAGTTTTGTTTTGTCCGCTCGTCGCGACAAGCTGTTGACATCTGTTCCAGAGGAACGTAAACCTCAAGCAGAGTCTTTGATCGATCGCCTCGCCGAAGGTACCAAAGAATTAAAAGAAATTGTTGATGGTAAAGACCGCGAAGCAACCTATGTTAAAAGAAGGGAGTTGCTCGATTTGGTTACCGAGTTAGAAGAATTAATGGTGGTTGGATATCCTTTTGAAGTACCAGAAGAATATGCCTATTTACCCCAGCTTTTGGGTCGTGCCACGGTAGTGATGGAAACCAACAAGGGCGAATTAACTGTCGTAGTAGACGGCTACAGTGCGCCCGTCAATGGGGGGAACTTCGTAGACTTAGTTAAACGGGGGTTTTACGATGGCTTAGAATTTAACCGCGCCGAAGATTTCTATATTTTGCAGGCGGGCGATCCTCCTGGAGAAGCAGAAGGCTTTGTCGATCCTGAAACTAACGAGTATCGCGCTGTCCCGATCGAGGTACTGGTTAAAGGAGATGAACTACCCGTTTATGGTAGTACCCTAGAAGAATTAGGACGCTATTTAGATGAGCCAGCAATTCCTTTTAATGCTTATGGTGCGCTCGCTCTAGCTCGTCCTGCTGACGATCCCAACGGTGGATCTTCTCAATTTTTCTTCTTCAAATTTGATACAGAAATTACCCCTCCTGGTTATAACCTGATGGATGGTCGCTATTCAGTCTTTGGTTATTTGGTTGATGGTAAAGAAGTCTTAGAGGAATTAACCGCAGGAGATAAAATTGTTTCTGCCAAGGTAATCAAGGGGATAGAAAACCTCAAAGAACCAGTGAGTTAATCGGCAGTTAGGGTGGGTATTTCCCACCTAAGAACCATTACCCAAATCGCTTAAGATCCCTCATAACGGTTAAAGTTAGATAATTTATATTTCATCTTACTTCTGTTAAAACACTGATAAATAATTACTAATTACTACTAATCCTGCTGGTAAAACTTAGGTTAAACAGTTACAAAGAACGATGAGTGATGAATCGCTTCTAGTTAGAGATTTGGGAGAACATGGTCTATTAGAAAAGCTGCAACGCTTTTGTCCTCAAGATATTATCGGAGATGATGGAGCAATCTTAGCAACTACTCCCAACAAGTCTTTAGTAGTAACTACAGATGTTTTGGTAGACGGAGTACATTTTAGCGATCGCACGACTACCGCTTTTGATGTAGGCTGGCGCGCTACCGCTGCTAATCTATCGGATCTGGCAGCTATGGGAGCAACGCCTTTAGGGATTACCGTCGGTCTATCATTACCTGGCAAAAAACTGGTTTCTTGGGTAGAGAAGCTTTATCAAGGAATCAGTGCCTGTCTGAGAGATTATCAAACCCCCTTAGTGGGGGGAGATATTTGTCGTTCTGCCGTAACCAGTATTGCCATTACCGCCCTGGGTGAAGTGATACCCCAACAAGCCATTCGTCGGAGTCAAGCTAGGTTGGGAGACGCGATTGTAATTACTGGTCTGCATGGTCTTTCCAGAGGTGGGTTGGAACTACTACAAAATCCTGGCAAGGGAGACAATCTAGAGCCTGTAGAGCGCGACAGAATGATTCAGGCTCATCAACGACCAAAACCCCGACTAGACCTATTGCCCTATCTAGCGAAAATTTCTCAGGAAATTGCAATCGCTGGTATGGATAGCAGTGATGGATTGGCAGATGCGATTAGGCAAATTTGTCGTTATAGCGGGGTTGGCGCGGTTATCGATCGCGGACCAGCGATCTTCCCAGGATTGATCAAGCTAGCGGGATTTAGTAAGGCTAGAGAATGGATGCTTTATGGGGGAGAAGATTTTGAACTGGTTTTATGTCTTCCTCAAAATTATGCTTTGAACTTGGTTAGAGATTTGGGAGGTGATGCAGCAATTATTGGCAAAATCACCGAAGTGCCAGAAATTAAACTTGTTGATAGTAATAAGTTAGTCACTGAATTAGATATAGACCGAGAATTCAGGCATTTTTAATCTTTACCGTATAAAATGCCCAAGATAACCAATCGTTGCCTTATTGAGCGGTGAAATTACCGATCGTCCTGTCAAACTTTCAGATACGAGATAGTTAACAGGCAGTATAAACCAGAAGCTGCAAAAAGCGGTTACCCTGGTATAAATTTGTTTGGCGAAAATGGGAATGCTAATTTGGTGAGAGAAAATTATAGGCTGCGCGATCAATCTATGGTGTCTCCGAGCAAAAAATAGGTCATCAAAATGGCGATTGATTAATCAGATAAGCGTTCATTAAAGTCATTGCCCTATTTATCACATCTGAGTTATGGAGCAGAAGGATTTGTCTAAGACCATACAACACGGATCAGGTATCGACCAGATAGGAAGTAGCATTCTGCAAGTTGTCCTAGATTCAGATACTTCTACCCTCACTAACTTAGCGTGTCAGACTGGAAAACTGTTGGTAGCCGATGCCTGCATTATTATTTCAATTACGGCTGATTCTGAGCGGACCGATGACATTGGTTACTGGCAAAAGAAAAATTTTGATTTAGTATCTTTGAGTCAAATTACTCAGCAGCTATCTGACCCAATCTTTGAGGGCAATCCTGGTCAGACTGAGGCGACCGCGTCAAGAACATCTTCTCTAGTTGATTCCGTCGAGCAGTTACTTCGGCAGCTGCTACCATCAAAAGCCTGGTCAAAAACAATCACCAAATTTCAAGGTCGGACTAATGGTTTAGTCTTATTGTTTAAGTCCCACTCCTCCAAATGGATCTACTCTAAATCAGACCTGAGCGAGATTGCCAAGTCTATAGCGATCGCTCTAGCTCAAATACAGCTCCAGCAACAGCTTCAAGCCAAAACTCGATATCAGTCCTTACTAAAAAACTTGAGTCGAGAAATCAGTCAAAGTTCTCAACCGCGATCGCTATTCCCCAAATGTCTGGCAGAAGTCTGCACTACTCTACAGCTAGATCGTGGCACGATCCTCACCCTAAAATATCAAAATCCTCTAAAAGCCAAACGACAACAGCAGATAGTCAAAGGAACGGTCAAAGTTGCCTGTCAGTGGACTCAGAGCGAAAATTCCCTATCTCAAGATGACCTAAGATTTAACTTAAGTGATTCTGATCTCTGCCAAAAAGCCTGGCAGACTGCACCAAGATGCCAATATTTTGCCTCCGATAAGTCTTTCCCCGATCTGACCTCAGAACCAACATCTGACATACTTCAACCCTCTGGCTCTGCTTTGTTAATGATGCCGTTGATGGGTAAAAAAAATAGGACGACCGAACCTGCGGTAGTTATCGGCTTTTTGGTTCTCCAACATAATTCTGTTTATCACTGGTCACAAGATGAATTAGATTTGATCGATTGGATTGGTGTTCAAATCAGCACCGCGATTATCCATTATCAAACATTAAATCAGGTGCAGTCAATTGTTGACGAACGTACTGCCCAACTCAAGTGGAGTTTAGATTTTCAGGGAAAACTGTCGGACAAGATGCGCCAACATATCGAGCAGCTACAAAAATTAAATCAGCTCAAAGATGACTTTATGAACAGTATGAGTCATGAATTAAAAACTCCTCTAACCAGCATGAAAATCGCGATCAAAATGTTGCGTCAGGCGCAAATTTCCCCCCAAATGCGAGAGAAATACTTAAATATCCTCGAACAAGAGTGGGATCGTGAATACAGCCTAATCAAAGACCTATTAACGCTCCAGCAGGTAGAATCGGGAGAATTAGCCTATAGCCCACAAGAACTAGATTTAGACCAAACTATCGACAATTTAGCGCGGACATTCGTTAGCAAGTGGCAGGCAGATGAAATTGAGTTGGACACGGGTTCTAGGTCTAATCTCAAAATTTATACTGACGCTGATAGTTTGGAACACATCCTCAATGAGCTATTGTTAAACGCTGGTAAATATTCCAACCCTGATACTACAATCAGACTAACGGTAGAAAGCCAAACTACACCAAGAGGCAAAGATATTGTCATTTCTGTGACCAATATCGGGGCAGGAATTACGCCAGAGGAACTCCCCCATATCTTTGATAAGTTTCGACGGGGTAAAGGAGTAACCGATCGCGCAGTACCAGGAACGGGACTGGGATTGGCATTGGTACAGTATTTAGTAGAGCATCTTAACGGAACGATTGAGGCAAAAAGTGAGCCATTGGACAACGATGTCTCCACTTTTTTGACCACTTTTGTGCTTAGATTGCCTCAACAACCATCTGTTGGCTAGGCTGGTAAGAGATTTGATTATTCTCTTATTAGGTAATAGCTAGATTCTATTGCTTTTGACTTAATTTCGTTTCCCAATCGGTCGATTCTTTAATAGTTTTATGAAATGGCATCCTCGTAAAAAGCTCACGAATCCCAAAATATCGCGATCGCTATCAGAAAGCTATCCTTATTCGCCATTTTTTCGTCAGATCAAAATTTTTGGGATTGCTATTAAATTTCTCTTTTCTCTGTGGTGGCATAAAGTTACGGGAAATAATTCTTCTAGAAGCAGACATCGGATCGCTAAATGGTTAGTCGGCAATATTTTAGAATTAGGACCAACCTTTATCAAAATTGGACAGGCTTTATCGACTCGCGCCGACTTGATTCCCCTGGAATATATCCAAGAATTTAGCCAGCTACAGGATCGCGTACCGCCCTTTAGTTCGGATTTAGCGATCGCCGTCATCGAGCAAGAATTAGGCAAACCCGTTCCAGTCTTATTTGCCGAGTTTAATCCTAATCCGATTGCTGCTGCTAGTTTGGGTCAGGTACACAAAGCGAGACTCTATACGGGAGAAGATGTAGTAGTTAAAGTACAGCGTCCTGGTTTAGCCAGATTATTCAACCTAGATTTTGAAATCTTACATCATTTGATTCGGTGGCTCAATCGCCTGATTAAAAACGCCAGAAAATTCAATTTAGAAGCAATCTATCGCGAGTTTTTTGAACTGCTATATTTAGAAATTGACTACGTTCATGAGGGAAAGAATGCCGACCGCTTTCGCGATAATTTTCAAAACTATCAGCGCGTTGCCGTGCCTCAAGTTTATTGGCAATATACCACCTCAAAAATTTTAACTTTGGAATATTTACCTGGAATCAAAATCGACGATCGCCTGGCTTTGGAAGCTAGCAGAATCGACACCCAGGAAGTAATTCAGCTTGGCATCACCTGTTACTTAAAACAACTTTTAGAAGACGGTTTTTTTCAGTCCGATCCCCATCCTGGAAATATGGCGGTTAGCCAACAGGGAGAGATCATTTTTTATGATTTTGGCACGATGGCAGAGGTAAAAACCATTGCTAAAGACCAAATGGTCAAAACTTTTTTTGCCATCCTCAAAAAAGATACCGATGAGGTAGTAGAAACTCTAATCTATATGGGACTGATCGAACCCGTGGCGGACATGACCCCCGTCAAGCGCATGATTGCCTTTATGATTGAGGAATTTCGGGATAAACCAGTAGATGTCAGGGCTTTTGAACAAATAACCGATGAAGTCTACTCAATCTTTGAACAACAGCCGTTTCGCCTGCCACCGCAGATGACTTTTATCGTCAAGTCCCTAACTACCCTAGACGGTATTGCCCGCGCCCTAGATCCCCAATACAACTTGCTAGCAGCAGCCCAACCATTCTTAAGACAGATTGCTTTTTCTCAACAACAGGGGAGTCTGTTAAGTATCTTAGCCAGACAGACCAAAGACTTTATTCAGTACCGACTCAAGCAGCCCAATCGCACCCAGCTATCAATTATGCGGTTGGAATCACGTTTGGATTTGGGAGAGTTACAGGTAAAGGTGAGAGCGACAGAAAGCGAGCGTTCCTTAAAACAGATCAAATTAGGAATTAAAAGCTTAATCTACACCTGTTTATCAGGATTTAGTTTATTATCGGGTTCGGTGCTACTAGTAGGTCAGCTAAAAGGAGTGGCGATCGCTTTGTTTTGCTTTGCCAGCTTTTGGTTTATTTTACTAGTGCGCTCTTTAACCAGCATGGCAATGAACGAAAAAATGTATAAAATGGCGCAGAAGTAATACTTCAGGCAGTTCATTCTCAGAAAAATTAGAGAAAATTTAACACAAGGTATCAAGATCGAAGCGTTCTACTACACTTACAGGTATGCGCGCTGAAATTTAAAACTTATGAACAACCTTCAACTTTGGCAACGTTATCAGGACTGGCTTTATTACAACGAAGATTTAGGATTTTATTTGGATATTAGTCGCATCAGCTTTGATGATGCCACAATCGAAGAATTAAAACCGAAATTTGACCGAGCATTTAAAGACATCGACGCTTTAGAAGGTGGTGCGATCGCCAATCCCGATGAAAACCGCATGGTAGGTCACTACTGGTTACGAGATCCCGACCTCGCCCCTACCCCCGAACTTAGACAAGATATTATCGACACCAACAACAGCGTACTTGAATTTCAACGCCAAGTGCATCGCGGGGAGATTCATCCCCCATCGGGGGGCAAGTTTACCGATATCCTCTCCATCGGGATTGGAGGGTCGGCTTTAGGTCCGCAGTTTGTGGCTCAGGCTTTAGCACCCAACGATCCTCCTTTAAAGATCCATTTTATTGACAATACCGACCCCGCAGGCATTGACCGAGTTATTGCAGGGATTGGCGATCGCCTAGAAACAACTTTAGTTTCGGTGATTTCTAAGTCAGGCGGTACACCAGAAACCCGCAACGGCATGCTAGAAGTTAAAAAAGTCTATCAAGACCGTAATCTTGATTTTGCTGCCCATGCTTTTGCCATTACGGGAAAAAGCAGTAAATTGGAAGCGATCGCCGAGCGAGAAGGCTGGTTGGCGATCTTCCCGATGCGAGATTGGGTTGGAGGACGCACTTCCGAACTATCCCCCGTCGGTTTGGTATCTGCTGCCCTTCAGGGAATCGATATTAAGGCAATGCTGGAAGGAGCAAAAACTATGGACGCTCTAACTCGCCAGCACAGCCTCCAGGACAATCCTGCTGCATTACTCGCGATGGCTTGGTATAGCGCGGGACACGGCAGAGGTGAAAAAGACATGGTGATTTTGCCCTATAAAGATAGTTTGCTGCTTTTTAGTCGCTATCTCCAGCAGCTAATTATGGAGTCTTTGGGCAAAGAAAAAGACCTAGATGGCAATGTAGTTAATCAGGGGATAGCGGTTTACGGCAACAAAGGTTCGACAGACCAACACGCCTACGTTCAGCAGCTACGAGAAGGGGTTAATAATTTCTTTCTGACCTTTATTGAAGTGTTGGAAGACAGAACTAGAGAATATGTAGAAATCGAGCCAGGCATTACTTCTGGTGACTATCTCAAAGGTTTTCTGTTGGGAACTCGTACGGCACTAAACGATAAACAACGAGATTCAATTACCATTACAATTCCGAAAGTCAACGAGCGGATCGTCGGGGCTTTGATTGCCCTCTACGAACGAGGAGTTAGTATCTATGCTTCTTTGGTCAACATTAATGCTTATCACCAGCCAGGAGTAGAAGCAGGGAAAAAAGCAGCAGCCTCAGTCTTGGATCTTCAAAAGAAGGTCGTAGAGACTTTGCAACACGCATCTGCTGCTATGTCTTTGGAAGAATTGGCGGACAAGGCTCAGGTAAGCCAAGAGATCGAAACTGTTTACAAAATAGTGCGTCATCTCAATGCTAATGAGCGCGGTATTATCGTTCAAGGTAAGATCGGACAACCCAACACGATTAAGGTTTCTTGGCAAAAGTAGGGCAAAAAAATTGAAGATCGGGAATAAACAAGTTTTTACTTGCAGCTTATTCCCTTTTACTTGTTTATTTTTTATAATCTGCCGTCATGTATCTAAATTGCAGATGATTTGTTGAGAAAATAAGCCATCAAGCTATCTTCTAGCCTCCCCCATCAGCCAAAGAATGAGCTACAGCTTAATGAGCATCTAAATAAATACTTAAGAAATATTCATCTAGAATGTAAAGACAGGAGATAACAAGCCAAGAAAGTATTCTAACTAATGCCTTTATTAATTTTGATTGCTGAAGATGAACCAGCAATTCGCTTGTCTATTAGTGATTATTTGGAGCTATCTGGATATTCAGTTGTTGCAGCTCAAAACGGTGAAGAAGCCTTATTGATGGTAGAAAAATATCATCCTCACCTGCTAATCTCCGATATTGTAATGCCAAAAAAAGATGGTTATGAGTTGGTCAAAGAGATTCGTAAACTACCTCAATATCGTCTATTGCCCATCGTACTTCTGACTGAACGAAAAAAAACGGACGATCGCATTCGAGGCTATCAGGTAGGCTGCGATGCCTATTTGCCCAAACCCTTTGAAATGGAAGAGCTAGAAGCAATTATCCGAAATTTGTTAGAGCGATCGCAAATTGTCAATTCAGAATTGATTTTCTCTCAAGGCAATCATGGTACAAGCCAAAACATCAGCTACAGTTTACCTGAATCAGATCGCGATGCTGCGGTCAAATCTAATCAACAAGAACTAAGAGAAAAATTAGAATTAACCCAACGCGAACAAGAAGTTCTCAAATTATTGATTAAAGGCTGTTCTAACATCGAAATCGGTCAGAAACTACATTTATCTCACCGTACCATTGAAAAATATGTCAGCAGCTTATTACGAAAATCTGACAAGAACAACCGTATTGAGCTAATTCGATTTGCTCTTGAGTACTATTGATTCTGATTGCAACACTACAAAATAGCTATTTATTTAT
The DNA here is from genome assembly GCA_015207195.1 of Pleurocapsales cyanobacterium LEGE 10410. Taxonomy (GTDB): domain Bacteria; phylum Cyanobacteriota; class Cyanobacteriia; order Cyanobacteriales; family Xenococcaceae; genus Waterburya. The sequence continues at coordinate 10,211 of JADEXJ010000103.1, read as the reverse complement.
CCAGCAAATATAGACTATTGCTGGTTGACTGCGCCAGAATATACAACTCCGCGCTTAGCATCTACCGTCAAAATTGCCCCTTCGCGAATCACTTCGGTAGCATTTTTCACTCCGACGATTACAGGAATACCCAAGCGTAATCCAATTACCGCAGCGTGACTAGTTATATCGTCTTCCTCGGTAATAATGCCCGATGCTTGACGAATAATATCAACAAACTGAGCATTTGTTGAAGGAGTGACCAAAATTTCTCCTGGATTGAAGTCGTGAAGATCTTTGGCACTATGAGCTACTCTAGCTCTACCGCTGATTGCTCCCTGACCGATTCCCGAACCTTCACCCAAAACTGCTTTGACTAATTCCACCTTGATCAAATCAGTCGAACCTGCTACTCCTTGAAGTGTTCCCGCCGTCATCACTACCAAATCCCCCGCAGACAGCCATTGTTTTTCTTGAGCAACATTGATCGCTGCTTGAAAAGTCTGAGTTGCCGAAGACAGATCTAAAACCAACAATGGTTTTACTCCCCAAACCAGCTGTAGCCTACGAGAAACATAAACGTGGGGCGTAATAGCTAAGATAGGTGTTTTCGGTCGAAATTTGGAAACATTGCGGGCAGTTGCACCAGTTTTGGTTAAGGTCATGATTGCGGATGCACCCAGCTGAGATGCAATTTGACCTACCGCAGCGGAGATGGCGTGGGTGATCGAACGCTTAGTTCGTTTAAAATTGAAAATGTTGGTCTGCTGCTCTTGTTCGATTCGGCAGGCGATCGTTGCCATGGTTTCTACGGCTTCGACAGGATAGCTACCTACCGCAGTTTCATTAGATAGCATAACGGCATCCGTGCCATCCAAAATAGCATTGGCAACATCAGAAACTTCCGCACGAGTTGGTCGAGGATTATTGACCATACTATCTAACATCTGAGTAGCGGTAATAATTGGTATACCCAGTCGGTTAGCTGTGGCAATTAAGCGTTTTTGCAAAATTGGTACGTCTTCTGCTGGTAATTCCACTCCCAGATCTCCCCTAGCCACCATTGCACCATCACAGAGAGAAAGAATCGCATCCATCTGTTCGATCGCTTCGTGTTTTTCGATCTTGGCAATTACAGGAATAGATTTACCCGCGCTGGCAATTATATCCTTGATCTCTAGAATATCTTGGGGGTTACGCACGAAACTAAGGGCAATCCAGTCTACTCCCTGATCTAAACCAAACATCAAGTCGTCACGATCTTTTTTGGTCAGAGCTTTGACAGAGAGGCAAACACCAGGAAAATTGACTCCCTTGTTACTAGAAAGTTTCCCACCGACCACAACCTGACAGTGTAAATCTTGATTTTCTTGGTCTATTTCCTCTACCTTCATTTCTACCTTGCCGTCATCCAGCAAAATAGTGGCGTTTACTGGGACTTCTTGAGCTAGCTTGTCGTAGCTGATATAGCCTATTTCTCGATTACATTCTACTTGACGACTGGTCAGGGTATAAGAGTCACCTTTTTTTAGCTCGATTTTTCCTTCGGCAAACTTACCCAAGCGAATTTTTGGTCCTTGTAAATCTTGTAAGATACCTACTGGTTGGTCTAATTCAAAAGCAGTTTGTCTAATTAAACGTATCGCTTTTTGATGGTCTTGTTGCGTACCATGAGAAAAATTAATCCTGAGAGTAGTTGCCCCTGCTTTGATTAACTGACGCAAGGTGTTTGGCTCAAGGGTAGCTGGTCCTACGGTAGCAACAATCTTTGTCCGACGCGGATTATTTAGCGATAGCATTACTTTTTAGCTTTTGATTTACTGGATTTATCGATTTAGCTACATCTTTGGCGACTCAAACCTAAGCTCCCCCAGAAATTTTAGTCGCCAGCCTAGTTTACAACACAATAATTGCTGAAACGTGCTTTTGCAGCTTTCTTATTTATAAACTTAAGTTTATCCTGCTCGATCAAGTCTTAATTTATTTTTTCTATTGGTTAACCAGTTAACTAAGTAGAATTTTACTTCAATATCTAGGCTAAATCTTTCAAACAGAGTTTTTCCTTGTTCCTCAAGGGACGGCTATTACTATCAATGGCTCGACAAAGATGAATCGGATTAATCAAAAATTAAAGAGAAGCTTTCACCAGCAATTTCCTGGAACAGGAGTAATTGTCAATGCTGACGGTACTCAAACAGCAATGACTCTGTTGCGTTCTGGAGATATCGATCTAGCAGCAATCGATCGCCCTTTGAATGCGGAGGAAAAAGCTGATAATTTGGCTGCTATAGCTATCAATAGCTCGAATTCAGAGCGACAAGGTTCAACCGCGCTGTACTATGTGTATCGAGAACCAGCTAACATAGATGTAGAAGTGTTTTTAGGTTATATGTTATCTCCTGAAGGACAGGCGATTATTGACCGCTTGTAAGGCAATTTGGCGTTGCACCACCATGAAATGCTAAAAATTGAACAGACAATCAGCCCGCACTCTCAGTCGCAGAAAGCGAAGCTTTCAAGTCGCGTCAAGCGACGCTCTGCGCGAATGCGCTGCGAAACAAGGCTGAGTTAGGGCGAAAGCGAAGTGGGTTGGCATTGTGTGGTATACTACTTTCAGTTGCAAAGGCACTATTGCCCTCCAGACACAGAAAGCTGGTTGATTAGGGTAGATATAAGACCGATGTAGCAAAGTTCGTAACTGATAAGCCTTGTGTCGCCTGATAAGTAATAGTAGGGAGCAAGCAGAAAAACGATACATAACCAAATATTTGTTTCTTTTTAGCTCTATTTTTAGCTCTAGCCAGAAATGAGTTAGAGGTTCAGTATGGCTAAAGTCGAGGGGCTGTGTGCGGAGGTTGCCTCCGCACTTTATACGCCCCGTCCTGCTGTTCACCGAGAAGCACGGTTTTCTGGGATACGAGTAGCTGTCTCATACGAGAAGGGTGTCTTACCAGATACTCAGTCTTCGCGCAAGCAAGGCTGAGAGGCTTCATAGCTAAGAATGCGGTTACCGCAGCCAAAGCAGTAGCCCTGATTCTACTATTCTACTGTTCGGTATTCGGCGTAATCGGAAAATTTTGAGGCAAAGACAAATCGATATCCAAGCCTCTGTCATAGATTTCAATATCCCACTGTCCCGAACGATTACCTTCAAAAGAGATAAATCTGCCATTACCGCTGATGCTAGGATGTCGAACTTCTCCAATGAAGTTTTTGGTGAGATTTTTGCTGGTTGCTGTCAGGCGATCGTATAAAAAAATGTCAGGTTTACCTAGTTGTTCGGATAGATAAACAATATATCTGCCATCAGCACTGATATCTGCCTGAGATTGCACACTACCTGGTTGATTTAACCCAGGCAGCCTAATTAGACGACGACGCTGCAAATCATAAAGATATACGCTTTGTTTAGAGTTGCGATCGCTGGTATAAATTAGATAACGACCATCATGGGAAAAATGAGCGTCTCCTTCTGCCGAAGCAGAATTTAGCGTAGCGTTAATAGTTTGAGTTGGAGGAGTTATATAACCAGAATTTCGACAACTACTCAATCCCAAAATTGCGATCGTTAGAGCTAATTTAAACGAACACTGTTTAAGACACCATTTCATTACAGTCTATGGTCTGGCTAGTTTCTGGTAAACTACAGCAGTTGACATTATCGAGGCATACTTTTCCCCACTGCAAAGACCAGCGCACTAATTCAACACGATTAACTACACCAGTTTTTTTGAGAATATTACTGATGTGGTTGTCAACGGTTCTTTTGCTGATTTCAAGCTGCTCGGCAATTTTGTGGTTGCTCAAACCTGTTACCACTAACTCGACAATTTCTAGCTCCCGCGCTGACAACAGTGACTCATAGTTAAGTTTCTCAGCTTCCATTACTTGTTTACTAGTATATTTACTTACTACCTTATTTATTCTAAGAGGTAATGTTTCTATCCTATTACCCATCAAGTTATAAATATATTATTCTTTAACAATTATTCTGAATACTCAATACTGTTGCCCAACCTGGCCTGAATTTGTTTACAGTTCGTCACACATCTTTGATCTTGGCTTCAGTATCAAATTTTACGAGGATTTTTCTTAATTATTATTTTAGATTGTAGTTTACAATACTATTTAAAAAACCTAAATCTGACTGTCGCTTTAAATAGTTAAATTCTCTTCAAGCTACTGCGACCAACCTGTCACCAATTCAACTTAAAACGATGTAAGTGCGAAGCTTCAAACTTTGATTCCACATCACAAACAAATTCTCGACAAATTTTCGTTTGTGCTATTTTCTAGCTTTAAATCGGCACTATCATGACTAAATTGTTTTTATTTAACAATTTCGATTGCTCTAGACAGCACGCTTCACACTATATTAGTTGATTCGATCTGATCTGTTGGTTGCGCCATCAAAGAAAGCATTAGGCGTTTTTGAGTAAATGTTTAACCAGATTATCTTTGACCATCATTTGTCGAAACATTTCTAACAAATACTCTTGAGCCTGCTCTTTACTTAGAGTTTGCACCTGTTCTTGAAGAACTTTTAGTTTAAATTGTTGCTCTATGCTTAGTTGACTTGATAATTCCATTGACATCACTCCTTTACTCACAAATTTTTTAGCCAGTAAAAATAATCGGTTTCTATCAGGCTAAGGATTAATTTGCAATCAATCTAGCATTCGCACTATAAGTTGTCTACAATGTCAAGCATTAATTAATCAAAGTAACAAAAAGTTATGAAATGCTTATCGTAAAAAGGTATTTTTGGTGTATTTTGATGCGGAAAAAATTTTAAAATAGACTAGACACAAAAACAAAAAGCTGCATTAAAACCGATTAAAAAGCTATCAATTATACAACCCATAAAAAGAGCCTATATAACTATGAATTCGATCAAAGATGCCAAAGAATTTTTTCAGCAAAGCGCAGGTTCATGGCGATCGCAACGCACGACTCACCATTTACCATTTAGAAGAGCAGAGAGTGGTGGCTCGGATATTAACGTAGAATTTCTCGATGCTGATGACGAGAAGATAGCAACAATTTGTCAGATGCACGATGTAGATCCACAAACAGCGATCGGCGGTGCATTTGTTAGCTGGGATGGTTCAATGGCGTGGGACAAAGAAAACGAGGATCATAAAGGGACAACTGTATTTGCCCTAATTCCCGATCAAGACAATCCTAGAAAAGGTAAACTGCTGAGGGAAAGAGGCTATGCGGAAATCGTTCCCGTTGCTGGAAAATATGAGATGGACGAAGAAGACGGCTTAGTGCTGATCACTGAATATGAAACCATGAGCATTCTCGAACGTTTTTGGTTTGTCAATCCTGATTTGCGCTTGCGTAGCAGCACCGTCAAAAGATTTGGTGGTTTTAATACAGCTACTTTCTGCGCCGAATCTCGCGTATCCGAAGCATCTGAACCAGAAGAGACTTCAGAAAACGCCAAGCCAAAAGCATTTGCTATTTCAGGCTGGTAGTTAGCAAACTTTAAACTTCAAGCTCACGTTAAATAGTTAAGCAAACAAAAACAAACTATTAACTCTGTAATATTTTGTTACCGTAATTCATTTGCACCCCCTATCTACCGTATGATTGGGACTAACATTTTTAATAAAATTTACGATAGACGGAGGTTTCAACTTGTCTATTCCCTTACTGGACTATAAGCCTAGCTCCCAAAATCCTCGTGTCGATGGATACGATATTGGGACCGATGACCAACCCAGAATTTATTCAGCAGAGAGCGCATTTTCTCTGACTGAGATGAACGAATTGATTGACGCAGCATATCGTCAGATCTTTTTCTATGCGTTTAATTCCGATCGCGAAATTTTCCTAGAATCTCAGTTGCGTAATCGTCAGATTACCGTTCGTGATTTTATTCGCGGACTTTTGCTGTCTGAAACTTTTAAAAACAGCTTCTACGAGAAAAACAGCAACTATCGTTTTGTCGAACAGTGCATTCAAAGAGCATTGGGACGCGACCCCTATAACGAAAGAGAAAAAATTGCTTGGTCGATCAAAATAGGTACTAAAGGTCGTGCAGGATTCATTGACGCACTGCTAGACAGTGATGAATACATGGAAAACTTCGGTTACGACATCGTCCCCTATCAACGCCGTCGAGTGCTTGCGGGTCGTCAAACAGGAGAACGTCCTTTTAACATCAAGTCTCCTCGTTACGATGAATACTACCGTGCTATTTTGGGTTTCCCACAGGTTATTTGGCAAACAGAAGTGCGTCGTTATACTCCCCAAGACAAAAAACCACAAGCAGGAAGTCCCGCTTTGTATTTAGATATGGCGCGCAGTATACCTAATAGAGCTAATGCTCCTAGCACTCCTTCTGCGTCTAATATCGACTACCTAAGCAAAGTTCCTTACCGTAAAACTACCTAATTCAGTTAGTTTTAACAAATAAACAGTAGAAAGAGGGAGTTGCAAATTAGCTCAATAGTTTGATCGGAAATTATGTTGTTAATTTGTGATATCCCTCGTTTAAAAGCTATTTGCTTTAAACTTTAGTTTTTTGATAGTTCGAGTATATGTTTGGCTATAACAACTAATTTTCAGTTAGTAATTGACAGATTAATTAGTTCTATTACGCAATACCTGTAGAAGTTTGGTAAATTCAGCAGGCAAAGGTGAGATCGCCTCAATTGGTTCTCCTGAAACTGGATGCAGCAGCGATAATCGTCTAGCATGGAGAGCTTGTCCAGATAAGTTAACCTTTAAAGAACGGTTAGAACCATAAACAGGATCTCCCAGCAAGGGGTGTCCTTGGTAAGCGCAATGTACTCTAATTTGATGAGTACGCCCCGTAGCTAACAAAAACTGCATCAAACTATAGTTACCGATTCGTTCCAAAGTTTTCCAGTAGGTAACTGCTTCTCTCGCGCCTTTTTCTAAAGGTACAACCGCCATCTTTTTGCGATCGCTTGGATGACGACCGATAGGTAAGTCAATTTTGCCCGTTGCTGTGGGAAATGAACCGTAAACCACACCCCAATATTCCCGTCGAGCAGTTTTGGCTTTGATTTGCGCCTGCAAATTCTGATGAGCGAGATCGCTTTTAGCAACAACTATAGCCCCAGTAGTATCTTTATCAAGGCGGTGGACAATTCCTGGTCGTTCGACACCACCAATTCCCGCCAGGGTGTCGCAGTGATGGAGCAGGGCATGAACTAATGTTCCTGTATAATGTCCTGGTGCAGGATGAACTACCATCCCTGCGGGTTTGTTGACAATAATCAAATGTTCGTCTTCATCGAGAATATCGAGGGGAATATCTTCAGGGGTCAAGTCCAACTGTTCTGGTTCGGGGATCACTACCAGAAGGCGATCGCCAGAAATGACCTTGATTTTTTTGCTGCTGCATACGCGACCATTTAACCGAACATTACCATTCTCAATTAGTTTTTGAATGCGAGAACGGGATAGATCTGGCAAATGCTCGGATAGCCAGCGATCTAGACGATCGCTTTGCTGCGCTACCTGTAGTTGAATTTCTTGAATAATGACTCCAATAAATATTTAGTACTAGATCTAACCCATAGTTACAGGTAAAAAACTGATATGTTTGGCTAGTGTAGATAATGCCTAAAGTTTGAATTGTGATCTCTCTAATTAGCTTTAAAATTAATGATTCAGAGCCATGACAATTCTAGATAGTTTTGACGATAGTTTTCGCTATTATTTATATGGCACAAAACTTATAACTTGGTGTGTCTGATAGACCTCCTTGCCTAGGATATCAAACATGCGCCTGTTTTTTTGTAGCATATATAGAGATAATTTAAGATAATTCCTAATGACTACTATTACTGAATCTACTTATAGCGATCGCCAAATTGTAGCTTGGCTTAGAGGCTTGTATACCATTGCTCTTGCGGATGGAAATTACGATCCCGAAGAACAAGAGCTAATCGGACAATTAACGCAGGATTTAGCCAATATTGATGAAGTTAACCGCTTAGAAACCATCACGCCTGAAGAACTTGCGGAAAGTTTAGGCAAAGAACCAGAAACATCAGAAAACTTCCTGCGTACTGCGGTGTTGGTTGCTGTAGCCGACGGAGTCTATTCTTCTCCCGAATACGACCTCTTGCATCAATTTAGCGATGCTTTGGAGATTAAAGTTGAAGCTCTCAAATCTTTAGAAAACACTTTATATAAGCCAGAGACAGCAGAAACTGCTGCTGGTGCTGCCTCTCCTCTTACTCCACCAACCGAAAAATCAAAATCTGGTGTAGATGTTTTACATCCCGTCAAAGACTGGCTAGATGGTATGGAAGTAAAAGATCCTCGTTTGGCGAAATTTGTCTGTAAAGTAATTCCTCCTCAATGTCCCTTCGAGCGTGATATTAATCTATTCGGGCGTAAAGTTGCTCATATTCCTCCTCTTTGCAAGCTAAATCCACTTTACGAACAGTTCACCACGTTGCGTTTTCGTTCCCTATCTTATTTAGCAGATGAGTGTGGCGAAGACGTTACCAAATATATTCAATAATCAAACAATCTAGAATTTAATCTCAATTGATGCAATTTATCGACCTAGCAGAAATAGAAGTAGTAGCAGGTAAAGGCGGAGATGGTATCGTAGCATTCCGACGGGAAAAATATGTTCCTGCTGGCGGACCTGCGGGTGGCAATGGTGGCTGGGGAGGGTCGGTGGTTCTAGTAGCCTCGAATCGCCTACAAACCTTGCTAGACTTTCGCTATGGACGAGTATTTAAAGCAGAAGATGGTAAAAAAGGTGGTCCAAACAACTGTACGGGAGCTAAGGGGAGCGATCGCCTAATTGAAGTTCCCTGTGGGACTCTAGTTTCTGATGCCGATACAGGAGAATTTATCGGTGACTTGACCGTTGATGGAGAAACTCTTGGTGTCGCCCAAGGAGGTAAGGGGGGACTGGGCAACAAACACTTTCTGAGTAATCGTAATCGCGCTCCAGAACACGCTCTACCAGGGCTAGAAGGAGAAACTAGACGGTTGCGCTTGGAATTAAAGCTAATTGCCGAGGTGGGTATTATCGGCTTACCCAATGCAGGGAAATCTACTTTGATTTCCTCGCTATCTTCGGCAAAGCCAAAAGTTGCCAACTATCCCTTTACTACTCTTGTCCCCAATCTAGGAGTAGTACGCAAACCTACGGGAGACGGGACGGTATTTGCGGATATTCCTGGTCTGATTTCTGGTGCGTCCCAAGGAGTTGGCTTGGGTCATGACTTTCTGCGTCATATTGAAAGAACTCGCATTCTACTACACCTAATTGATGCTACGACGGACGACCCTATTGCCGATTATCGAACAATTCAACAGGAACTAGAAGCCTATGGGCATGGATTACCCAGTCGCCCACAAATTATTGCCTTAAATAAGATAGACGCGGTAGATTCAGATGTTTTACAGCTTGTCACTCTCGAATTACAAAAACTCACCCCTGTTCCAATTTTTCAGGTTTCCGCAGTAACGCGCCAGGGATTAGATGCCCTATTGCAAAAAATCTGGTCGGTATTAGATGCTCAAGAAGTCTCGACATTACGATAATTTGCGCTTGATGTGAATTAGCGAGGAAGTGTAGCAGCTGTTATCCCGTCTAATATCAGGTTCGGATGAACAGTTGAAACGAAGTAGGAAGCAGGAAGTAGGAAGTAGGAAGTCCTAAAGGATATATGTTTACGGTATCCCGTAGGGACCGCTCTGCATATAGGAAGTAGGGAGTCCTAAAGGATATATGTTTACGGTATCCCGTAGGGACCGCTCTGCATATAGGAAGTAGGGAGGAAATAGGGAGTTTTTAACTATTTTATAGATCTATGCTTTACCCATAAATGCTGAAATGTAAGCAGAAAGAGGTATTCTAGCTTGCATGAGTGCAAGAGGAAAATAAATGCGATCGTGGGCAACAGAAGAACTAAAATACGCTGCACTACCAGACAAAAGATTAAATCAAAGATTAATCAAAATTGTCGAAAATCTTGCTCAGCAACCTCATGCTAGTATTCCTCAAGCAAGTGGAGATTGGGCGACTACAAAAGCCATCTATAACTTTTGGAAATCCGAGCGAATAGAGGCAGAAGACATCATCGAGGCACATCGCAAGCAAACAGTAGAAAGAGCTTTCAAGGAAAAAATCATCTTAGCCATACAAGATACGAGTGATTTTAATTTCACTCATCACCGAGCAAAAACGGAAGAGCAAGGATTTGGCATGACCTGCGCTC
>JADEXJ010000359.1 GCA_015207195.1 Pleurocapsales cyanobacterium LEGE 10410 | reverse complement strand
GTTTATGCCCTTTGAGTAATTCTTTTTCTCGTAATTGCTCTAGAATTCGGTTTAGTAATAGCTCTTCGGCTTCGCCTTTAATCAAGCGTTTGCGAAATTCACTTAAAGCTGAAAAATTAAATCCAGAGTCTTCTAACGGTAGAGAAAGCGCATATTTCCAATCTATCCTTCCCCTAACTGCATCTGCTGCTTGACGATCTGATAAGTTTTCCATGTACTGCATTACACAGATTAAAGCTAAACGCCAAGGTGACTGAGCAGGTTGACCTTTTACTGAAAATAAATTAGCAAAGTCCTCATCAACGTAGATACTGCCCAATGTATCTCTAATTTGTACATAAATATTTCCTTGGGGAAAAGCTGCACGGGCGACTCGTGCTGTATCTTCTGGCACTGGCGGAATAGGTTGTGGATGTAATGACATTGGTTCAAGTTGTTCCCAAATTACTACTTTCAGGATATCGATTCCAACCATGTATTACCTGATAACTTGTCTGCTAACTTATAGAGTCTTTGTACTAAATAGCTCCCTAAAGATTACGTTTGAAACCCTTTTTAATTACTTTCGCCAACAGTATCCTCGCTAGTTTTACCCCCAGTAGGAAATTTCTTGGATAATTCAAAAATTTCCATAGCAGCTTTAAACGCTATTTGATAAACTTCTAAATCTTCGTGGGTTTTGATTTTCAATTTTTATCTCTCCCAATCTCCCAGTCTCCCAGTCCCCAAATCGTTTCAGTAATGTGCAACGCCTCGATTGTTATTGAGCTACACCTACTCCTCTAGCTTCAACGAGGAGATCTTCAACATCCTGTTCGCTGCCGCTTTTCAATACTTCGACAGGAGTTCGACCTTCAAAAGCTCTCAATGATTTACTCAACCAGTTGAGTTTGGCAAAATTAGATATTTGTAAGGTTTTTATGAGTTCGCTCAGGCGATCGATTACCCCATCATCTCCTTCTGGATCGAACTGCCACAGGGGAAATTTATAGACCCCATTATCCTTTAATCCCAAAAGCGTACCTGCCTTACGGCGGTCGTGTACGGTAGTAATCGCCTGACAGCCAATCAATTTTGCTACTTCTGGTGTAGTAATACTATTATTTAGTAGTTCGCGACGACGTTGATAATACCGTTCTAAATTAGCTAACTCCAGTACGGCTAAATTTCCTTCACTATAGTCATCACCCCCAATCTTTTTTGCCAAAGCCTTTTTATAAGGGTCGATTACCTTGGGCTTAAGAGATTCGGCTATTTGTTCCAGGTGTTTGGGGTTTGCTTTAGCTAACGAAGCTGCTACGTGATGCAGCAGAGTCCCTGCTATCTCATCCCTGTCTTGGGGAACCTCAATAGAGTGAATAACGGTATTTTTCACCTTTAATTACCAAATTACATGGCTTTATTGTAACTTACATAAGAGCTATGCTTTACCCATAAGTCTATAAATTCTGATGTCGAGAGGAATGTAGCAACTTCCAAGTTGAGGCAATATCATGCAATCGCTGTAGTCCTCTCCAGAGAGTTTTGACCCCAGGAAAACCATCAGC
>JADEXJ010000358.1 GCA_015207195.1 Pleurocapsales cyanobacterium LEGE 10410 | reverse complement strand
TAGGGCTTGCTGAAAAAGTCTGAGTAAAACATTAGTTCTCTTGGTGATTTATTCAACAAGCCAGTCATCATATTTAATAATTATCAATTAATGTTTAAAATATAATTTCTATTAATAACAAAGCTCTCCAAGAGATTTTTGATAAAAAATAGATACAAAAATTCTCTTAAGAGAGCAGAAAGATTCATAACTAAGAAGATAATTGCAATAGTTGTAGCACTACCTTCAGGAAGTTTTGTCATAATTTTATTGAGACTAAATCTTCGTTTACCTTGCCCAAATTTGCCCTCAATAGCATTACGAATTCTTTCGTCTTCTTGGGCTTGCTTCTTAGCTTTCTCACTGATATTTTTGGTCGGTCTTCCCAACGGTACACCACTTATCCTAATCCCTTTCTCTTTACAGAAAGCTCGATTCTTTCTAGTACGATAAATTTTATCGACATGAACCGATTCTGGATAATATCCTGTCTTTTCTTTAAAAGATTCTACTCGTTCTATAAAATAATTTGATTCATTGAAATTATCCCAACTTAAATAGTCTAAAAATACATATCCATCAACACAACTAGCTGATATTTTTGCTCCGAATTCCACCGAAGAACCTGCCTTTCCTCTTACTATGGGGCGAATATGAGGTTGGTTTATGCTAACTATTCTATCTTCAATTCTATTTGTTTTGTTTTCATGCATCCACAATTGTTGGCGATAGATTTCTGTTACTACCAGCAATTTCTTATACTCCAATCTATTCAAATGACCAAGTGAAGCTCCCTCAATTAATAACTTTTCAATATGAGATAAATTTCTTTTGATGTATTGTAATTGTTGTTGGATTGCTCTTAATCTTGCTTTCTTTCTTGGTTTTCTCTGCTTGGCAATTTTCAGATAATTTTTTCGGGCTTTTTTCCTATATGTTTTTGGTTTATTCTTAAATTTAGTTCTGAGAAATTTATATAGTTTGTCTATCGTTTTTTCTGTCACAACTCTTGCCTGATTTAATAAGTTCAAATCTGTCGGGTAGGCTATGTCCGACGGACAACAGGTTGCATCTATTATTAGTTTCCCTCTGTTGACTACTTGAACTTTTTCTTCTTTCCTTTTTTTTTTGGTGATAATGAAGCCTCTTCTTCATTTTTCTTCACCATTGATTCGTTTATTTTATTGACTAAATTGATGTCAATTCTTTGTCTGAAGTGTGATAACATCGAGGCATCAAAGGGTGGTTTATTACTATAAGATGATAACCCTATGAAGTACTGCAAATAAGGGTTTTCCCTAATCTGCTCTACTGTTTCAATGTCACTTGTTCCTAGCTTTTCCTTAATAATTAATGAACCCAGTGCCATCCGAAAACTTTTAGCTGGTGCGCCCATTTCTTCCGAAAACAGTGTCGCATATTCTTGTTCAAACTCTGACCATGGTATTAATTTAGCCATGACCACCCAACGATTGTCTGGGGACAACCTCCCTTCTAACTCAAAGTTATCACATGAGTTAATCGATTTTTCGACTTTTCGATACACCGCTTCCTTCAAATGCAAGGGTTTTGAA
>JADEXJ010000102.1 GCA_015207195.1 Pleurocapsales cyanobacterium LEGE 10410 | reverse complement strand
GTTCGTCCCCAAGGCACAANAAGAAGCCCAAACCCAAAACGACTTATAACCCCAAACATCCTCATCGCTCTACTGCTCGTCTTCTTCTACAGCAAAAACAGTACAAACGCTCACCTTAACAGGGGTAGAGCTTAGAGCTAAGAGGGTGTTTGAGAAGTTATTTTCTATACAAGTTAGTTCTCGACTCTGCCCCCGACGCGAAGCTTATGCGAAGCCCTAAAGGATTCCCTTCGGTCTCGGTATCCTTGTATCTTGAAATTAGACTCAAAGTTCCCCAAGCTTGGGGGATTTAGGGGGCTTGCCAGTAATATTTTATACTTTCAAAACATGCTCTAAGAGCTAAAAACCGAATCATTTGTAGCAAACATTTAGGTATTTGATATAATTACACATTGCGATTTCCCCTTTCCCCTTCCCCTTTTACCTTTAACCAATCTCAAACAGGAAATTAATTTTGCACACCTACTTATCACGCCTTTGTAAGTCCTGTTTAACCACGCTGTTGACGGACGTAGCGGTGTAACGTTGACCGAGAGAGATGGGCGGGTGTCTCGTGCAACATGCGGCGAACCGCCCTAAAGGATATATGCGAAGCGGTGACGCGAAGCTAATTCTTTAGGACACCTTCGGATAAAACGCCTTTGTCCAACGGTGCGCGTTCCTTTGCTGCTGGTACAGCGTGCCGAAGTCGCACTGCAATCGAGGTGTTGACCATAACTAGAAGCATCTACGATAAATCTTTTTTCCAAACAAACTATTTGTATATCTCTAGCAGAAAAATATAAGTATGAAAGTTAAGTGCAACTATCTTTTTCTCTAAAAATCGATTGTTCAAAAAGAAATTATTACTTTACTACTTTTTTGTATTAGAAAAAAAGCTAATGAAAAAAGCCTTAATTTGTGGTATATCAGGTCAAGATGGTTCTTATTTAGCAAATCTCCTTTTGAAAAAAGGCTATCTCGTTTGTGGTACCTCGCGTGATGCTCAAATGTCTTCTTTTCAAAATCTTGTTCGTTTAAACATCCGCGATCGAATCAAGTTAGAATCTCTTGCCCCTAATGATTTTCGTTCGGTACTGCAAGTATTAAAAAAAATTGAGCCAGATGAAGTTTATAATCTAGCAGGACAAAGTTCAGTCAGTTTGTCTTTTGAACAACCAGTAGAAACCCTCGAAAGCATTTCTCTTGGCACGCTAAATTTTCTAGAAGCGATTCGCTTTACTGGTGCTCCAATTAAGTTCTATAATGCTGGTTCAAGCGAGTGTTTTGGAGATACTAGCGATCGCCCTACCGACGAAACCACTCCCTTTCGCCCAAGAAGTCCCTATGCTGTGGCTAAATCCGCCGCTTTTTGGGAAGTGGCAAATTACCGCGAAGCTTACGGTTTGTTTGCTTGTTCCGGAATTTTATTTAACCACGAATCTCCTTTAAGACCGCAACGCTTTGTCACGCAGAAAATCGTTGCTACTGCTTGCCGGATCGCTCAAGGAAGTACAGAAAAACTTTACTTGGGCAATATTGCAGTCCAGCGAGATTGGGGATGGGCTCCTGAATACGTCGAGGCTATGTATTTGATGTTGCAGCAGCAAGAGCCAGACGATTATATTATTGCAACAGGAAAAAGTTATCAGTTGGAGGAGTTTGTTGCTAGAGCCTTTGAATACGTTGGACTAGATTACCAGGAACACATAGTTATCGACACCAGTCTTCTACGACCGACTGAATTGGCAATTAGTTCGGGGAATCCAACTAAAGCTAAGAAACAGTTAGGATGGCAAGCCAATTACAAAATGCCTGATGTCGTTAAAATGATGGTAGAAACAAAGATGAAAGATATAGATATCGCTGAAAATTTGAAGTTAGCTCAACTCTAGTAAGCGGTTGCTGCGCTCGCTCTAAATCCCATTCTATTAAGGCATATTTTCAAACAAAGTTGTTTCACTTCGTTGCCTAGTTGGTCAGCTTTTCGTTACAGATTTTTGAGAACCTGTTACTGATATTGTGGTTTGTAAACATCAATGCTTCGAGTTGCTTTAAATGAATTGACCTCCAAAATTATTGAGAAAACTGAACTTTTCTATATCGACAAATTTAAATAATAAAGAGAAACTAGTCGAAGATTGCTGTTTTTATAACTAATAAGCTTTCAAGCTTTTAAGTTAATTTCTTTTGACCTATAAGATTGTTTCTTTGATTTTTTGGAGAAAAGTAGAAAATTTAACTGTAGGAATTTGCAATAAAGTGTTTGATACACAAGCGAGAGAAAATATGCATACTACAAATAGAGATGTGGAAAAAGTTCAAAGTGCACTACAAGAGATTGAAAAACGTAGAGAAACAGGACAGATTCCTTTTACTTGTTTTTATGTAAAAGAGGGAGAATTAATCGGTTCATATTTCTGTGGTGACGAGCAAGAGAAAGATTCTGTCCTATTTCTCAATAAAGGCCATCCCGATCCAGTATTTCTTCTTAATTTAATCGACCAGCACTGTCAATATTTGAAAGAAGAAGTCAAAGTCTATACTTTAGACACCTTAGATCGAAGAGAAACTGAACTTTATGAGAAAATCCGACCCAAAAGTTCAATTTTTGTTAATTTATAAAGGCATAAATGAAAGTATCAATCGGATAAGGCTCTACAAATTAAATTTTTCAAAAAGCAGACTGATTTCCTTAGCTTTATAACAAGCAAAGTATTTCGTTTAAAGCATAAAAGATGTCTAAAATTTATATTATTCTTCCTGTACATAATCGTCTAGAAACTACTCGATGTTTTATTGAATGTCTAATATCGCAAACTTATCAGAACTACCATTTAATCCTAGTTGATGATGGTTCTACAGATAATACAGAAGAGATGGTTAGACGACAGATTAAATTAGTAACAGTCCTTAATGGGAACGGAAATTGGTGGTGGGCAGGTAGTTTGCAGCAGGGAATAAATTGGCTGAAAAGAGCTTCGATTAATTCCTCTGATATTGTGTTAATGATTAATGACGATGTAACTTTTGACAGATTCTTTTTAGAAAAAGCAGTGAGCATTTTAAAAAATAAAGAGGGAAGCATATTACAAGCAATATCTTTTGGAAAGGAAACTGGACGTTTAGTGGATGCAGGGGTGAAGGCAGATTTAAAGAATTTAAAATTTAAACAAACGCTTGTACCTGAAGAAATTAACTGTTTGACTACTAGAAGTTTGTTTATGAGGTTTTCTGACCTAGAGAAAATTGGTGATTTTTATCCTCGACTTTTGCCTCACTATCTGTCTGATTTTGAATTTACGATCAGAGCCTATAGAAAAGGATTAAATTTATTAGTTCATCCCGAATTAAGGACTATAGTAAACGAAAACACTACTGGATTTCTTCAGTCTGGATTTGAAAAGTTAAAAAATATTAGTTCTAGTTCTTTTATCAAAAGGTATTTTTCAAAAAAATCTAAGTCTAATCCAATCTACTTTACATTTTTTGTTTTGTTAACTTGTTCCGATATTTGGATTTTCATTAACCTTATAAGAGTTTGGAAATGGGCAGGAACTGTAATTCTCAAGCAAAGTGTTCTTCCTCTATTTTCGCGATTACGCTTCTATAAGCTAGCTAAGTTGTTTGACAATTAATAGTCTAACTCTTTATAAAACAAAAATGATTATTTCAACTAGAAAAAATTTTATATTTGTTCATGTTTATAAAACAGGTGGAACTTCAGTTAGCTCTGCTCTAATCAACTATGCTCGCCTCAGAGAAAGAATAGCAAGCGAATTCTACCCATCAAAAAGACTGACTTCTTTGATTAACAGTAAACTTAACTTAACTGACCAAGGCAATCAGTGGTTCAATGGACTTCATAAGCATGCAAAAGCAATTGAAATCCGAGAATATTTAGGTGATAGTAAATACAACGCTTACTATAAATTTGCTTTTGTAAGAAATCCATGGGACTGGCAAATCAGTTTATATCATTATATTAGGAAAGATAAATATCATAAAGACAACACTATTGCCAACACTTTAAATTTTCATGATTTCTTAAAAAGGGAAATTGAAAATTTTGCTCCTTGCCAACTAGATTTTTTATCAGACAGTCGAGGGAAAATTATACTTGACAAAATAGGCAAGTTTGAGACTTTACAACAAGATTTTTATGAAATTTTAAACTACCTCAGTTTGACACCAGTTAAGCTACAAAGATTAAACCCTTCTAATCGAAGCAAAAACTATAGACAATATTACACAGAGCAAACAGCTATGTTAGTAAATGATTATTTCAAACGTGATATAGAATATTTTAACTATAGTTTTTAGAATAAAGCGCACCCAAGAATTCACAATTTTGGTTTTAGATAATGAATTCAAAAAATACAAAATTAGCTATTAGGCATAGTTTGAGAAATTTAGCTAATCCAGTTAGATTGGCAACAAGTTCCGTTAGAAGTTTACCTGATTTTATTGTTATTGGTGGTATGAAGTGTGCGAGTACTTCATTGTGGTACTACCTCGCTCAACATCCTAATGTTTTGACCGCTGTAAAGAAAGAGGTTCACTTTTTTGATTCTGACTCAAATTATAGTAAAGGAATTAATTGGTATCGCAGTCATTTCCCATTGTCTAAAAATTTTATTTCGGCAATCGATTCAAATAAACTGATTATCGGTGAAGCAACTCCTAGCTATGTGTTTTGTCCTCGCGCTCCCAAAAGAATTGTAGAGATACTGCCAGATGTTAAGTTGATAGCTTTACTCAGAAATCCTATTGATAGAGCTTATTCACACTATCGACATTTAGTTAGATCTCGAAGAGAAAATTTATCTTTTGAAGAAGCAATAGAGAAAGAAAGAAAAATAAGGAGGCAATTAGAAATAGCAAAAGATAGCTCGGTGCATAATTCTAATCTTGTTACTTATTCTTATTTGCAGCGTGGAATTTATATCAACCAACTTAAGCTTTGGTTTTCTTTTTTTAGCAAAGACCAGTTGTTGATTTTAAAAACTGAAGATTTAGCAAGTAACCCCTCAAAGACCTATAAAAAAGCTTTAGACTTTTTGGGTCTCCCAGATTGGGAACCGCGACAGTATGAAAAAATAAACAGCGATTCTGGTCACAATCAAACAGTAATGAACGAAGACACTAGAGCAAAGCTTGCTGATTTTTTTGAACCACATAATCAAAGATTATACAAGTATCTAGAAACTAATTTTGGTTGGAGTTAAGAGGTTGAAGTTTAGTGCTCAACTGGTTGCTAGTGGCTAAGCGTTTATGAATATTCTACACGTTAATCAGTCCGATATTTCTGGTGGAGCAGCGATTGCTTGCGATCGCCTGCATCAAGGTTTATTGGCTCAAGGTATTGACTCCCGTCTGTTAGTAGGTAGCGTTGAATCAAACGGCGACCGTGTAGCGGCTGTTGCCAAGCGTAGTTACTTAGAAAGTTGGCTAACCAGCATTGCCAGGCGCTTTGGGATGAACTATGTTGCCATAGTTAGTACTTTCAAGATTTCTGGACATCCCTTTTATCAGCATGCAGATCTCCTCAATTTTCACAATCTTCACCCTGGGTACTTTAACTATCTTGCTATCTCTTCGTTGACCAAAAATAAGCCAGCCGTCTATACCCTTCACGATATGTGGAGTTTTACAGGTCACTGTGCTTATAGCTATGACTGCGAGCGCTGGAAAATCGGTTGTGGCAAATGCCCCTATCCAAATATCTATCCAGCCATTCAAACAGATAATACCCATTTAGAGTGGAAGCTAAAAAATTGGATTTATAGCTACTCTAACCTCTCCGTCGTAGCTCCCAGCCGTTGGTTAACCCAGCAGGCAAAACACAGTATGCTCAACCGCTTTCCCATCCATTACATTCCTAACGGTATCGACACTCAAGCTTATCAACCTCTCGATCGCCAACAATGTCGCTCTTTATTGGGAATTCCACCTGGCAAGAAAGTTTTAATGATTGGGGCGACAAGTCTTACAGCTAGGCGCAAAGGTGGCGCTCTCCTCCTAGAGGCACTTGCTAGTTTACCAAGCTCTTTGAAAATGAAAATGGTGCTGCTGTTATTGGGAAGAGGCGGGAAGGCGATCGCCAGTGCAGCAGGAATTGCTGCTCTAGATCTGGGCTATGTCAGCAGCGACCGCCTCAAATCTATCGCTTATTCTGCTACTGACTTATTCATTTATCCAACCCGTGCCGATAATCTTCCCTTGATGCTGCAAGAAAGTATGGCTTGCGGTACGCCAATAGTTTCCTTCAAAGTTGGTGGCGTTCCTGAGTTGGTGCGTCCTGATGTTTCTGGCTACCTAGCTCAACCTGAAGATTCCTATGACCTTTGTAATGGCATTATGCAGCTACTCGAAGATGAATTTCTTTGGAAGAAGATGAGCCAAAACTGTCGACAGATTGCTCTAACAGAATACTCTTTGGAACTTCAGACTCAGCGATATATTGAACTATATTCTCAAATTTTACCGAACAGAAGGGCAATTGCTCCTCAAGATAACTGACAAAAGAGGGTTAGAATCTCTTATCTTTTTTTTTCGCTTTAAGCTGGTGGTCTGAATGCTGATGTAAATTCAGTGTAGAAAGTTTCCTGGCTACTACGAATTCCCATATTTCTGACCAATCTTCTTCTATCAACCTTCTCATTTTTTTTACTTGCCATTGAGGTAGTTCAGATCGTCTAGATCTGTGACTTCTATCAAGTGGATTCATAATTAGTTCTTTGCTTAATTAACTATTTTCCAGATATAAATAAGCTAACATGATATTTCAAAAAGAATAATATAAATTATTTTTATGTTTGATTGAGAAAATTTATCTGTGCTGGCGATCGCAGTCAGGAATTTTCATACCTTTTAACTCTGACTCGATGGCAGCACAAAGCCGATTGTGAAGCCAGATAACTGTTCTGAATCCTTATCCTGAATCTTCCTGACTTTTTTGACAAAAGTGATAAATAAAGTTCCTGAATTTATGTGTATCGACAAAACTAAGTTTGTCAAAGAACATAGTTACTGAATAGTAAATCTATTTTCACAACAGCGTCTACTTACCTAACTTTGTCGCATCCCTTACGTTCTGTACCTATTTTATTTAAGTTTTATTTAAGTTATGAAGAACCCTGTTGTTGCTATTGGCTTAGATGCAGCTGAACCTTCACTGCTCGAGCCATGGATGGCTCAAGGTCATCTGAAAAATCTGCGTAGCTTGCGTGACCAGGGAGCTTATACCCGCATAAAAAACTTCAACTACTACCGAGCGGAAACGCCATGGACAACATTTTTGTCAGGTTGTTCGCCTACGAAGACGGGTTACTGGGCACCGTTGAAACTTCGCGAAGGTACCTACGATATAGAAAACCTTGGTGCCTATGATTTTGCCGAATACCCCCCATTTTACGCTGTGGGAGATGACTATCGGGTAGCCATTTTTGACCTCCCTCACTCACGAGCCTCAGAACAGATAAATGGAGTGCAAGTTTTTGCCTGGGGAGCTCATGCTCCCTTAGCTCCTAGCGTATCTCAACCACCTCACCTTTTAGCTGAACTGACTGAGAAGTATGGCGAACATCCTACTCTGAACAAAGATCATGCTAGCTGTTTAGACTTAAAAGCTTTGCGCCGTCTTCAAAAAGGTTTTGAGGTTGGTATTTCTCGTCGCTCCGCAATCTGCCAGGACTTGCTGCAAAGAGAACCATGGGACTTGTTCTTAACCATTTTTGGAGAAACCCATTCTGCAGAGCATTTCTTGTGGCATCTGAGTCAGCCCGACCATCCCTTGTATCCAAAGTTAGGCTCTCGGTTATCTAGCGATCCGCTGCTTGAAGTCTTTGAAGAGATTGATAAAGCTATTGGCGAAATCTTGACCAAGGTGCCTGAGAATGCTCACGTTCTTATCTTTGCAGATCACGGCATGGGTTCCAATATTATGGATCTGCCCAGCATGCTGTTTTTGCCAGAGCTGCTCTATCGCTACAATTTTCCAGGACAAGTTGGAATAGCGGCAGGTCAATTAGGCAAAACTCCAGGGCAACCCTTTACTGGTATGCGGATAAAGCGGGGTTCCCTTGGCACGCTTTGGAGTCTCAAGCATGATTCCAATGCGCTAAAAAGGTTTTTGAGACGCAATACGCCCACCAAGTTTTTCGATCGCCTAGAACCATTGTTTGGCTCTTCTCAATGCCCCGATCTTATTTCTCCTTTCGAGTTGCGCGAGCAGTCAGATCCGTTTTTCTATCAGCCTGCGGTTTGGTATCGCTCGTTCTGGCCTCGCATGAAGGCATTTGCCTTACCTAGTTTTTCGGAAGGGTATATTCGCGTTAACTTACAGGGTAGAGAGCCAGAAGGAATTGTTACTCTTGATAAGTACGAGGCGGTTTGTAATGAGCTTACCCAAGTGCTTTATCGCCTTAAGAATGCCCGCACGGGTAAGCCAATGGTTCGGGAAGTGATTCGCACGCGGCAGCAGGCAACGGAGTGCGATCCGAAACTGCCCGATGCTGACTTAGTGGTTATTTGGGAAGAAGATCAAACGACTGATGTTGCAGACAGCCCCGATGTTGGACGCATTGGTCCGGTGCCTTATTTTCGTACTGGTAGCCATCGCTCGGAAGGCTTTTTGATCGCCAAAGGTCCGGGAATCGAATCTGGTTCTAGCTTGCCAGGGGGTCACGCACTAGACCTTGCGCCTACCATTTTGAGGCTGATGGGAGCTCCAATTCCCGAATACTGTGAAGGGCAACCTATCATCGAGCCATCGGTGCTTACTAGCGGATAAACGGGCAAGCAGCTCAATACTCGCTCGCATATCTATGCTACTTCACTTCAATACTGTTAATTTAAGGTAACTAAAGATGACTGACACTTTGAGACTGCCCAAATCTCCTTCGCGATCGCTAGCGAGCTGGGAAAGTTGGAAGCGCTATTTGGGGATAGGACTTATTCTCAATATTACAATTTGGGGTACAGCTTTGCTTTATCTGGAGTTTGCATCGCGAATCTACACGAGTAAATCGGCAGTCGCACTGCCCAGAGGCGGAGAACAGGCGCAGGTGAACTTACCAGGTGTAGGCTCTGCTACTTCATCTATTCAATCTCCTTACAACACTGGTTCTGCCGATCCAAGAGAAGATTATCGATATATTGCCACTAGCGATCCGGTTCTAGAAGCAGCCGCCGATAGCCTAGATATGAGTCGAGGGGAATTTGGTAGACCTTTAGTTAGCATCGTTCCTAACACCATGCTGATGGAGTTTGAGTTTGAAGGAGACACTCCTGAAGCAGCACAGTTCAAATTAGAAGCACTTTACGCAGCCCTGACAGCGAGGTTAGATAGACTGAGAGAATTTGAAGCAGCTCGCAAGGATGAGAGCCTGCAAAGTATTCTTGCTAGTTCTCAAGAGAAGCTAGAGGATGCTCAGCAGAGCCTTTCTAATTATAAGGCTCGTTCGGAATTTAGTACGGACGCTCAAGTCGAACAGCTTTCGTCGAGTATTGAACAGCTACGCAGAGAGCAGGTTCAAACTATGGCTCAGCTAGAACAAGCTAATGCTAATTTAAATCAATTATCAAATAGCCTACAGTTGACCCCTCAGCAAGCTACTGAAGCTTATAAACTCCAAACAGATCCTTACTTTCAGCAGCTCTTAAGGGACTATGGAGAATCTAGCGCCGCCCTCGTTGGACTAAGCTCCAGATATACCTCAGACAATCCTACTTTGCTTAGTGAAAAGGCTAGACAGGAAGAGATTCAAGCTGCCCTTGAAGAGCGGAGTCAATCTCTGTTGAACAAGCCATTCGCCTACGCAGAGCAGCTGAGTCTTTACGATAGTCCATCTCGGCAGCAGCTTCTTCAAAATCTCGTTACAGTTCAGGCAGATCGACAAGGATTCCAAGCTCGAGTGCAGCTAATCGACCAGCAGCTTGCTCGACTTGAGAATCGGCTTAAAACTCTAACAGAGCAGCAAAGTGTGGTCGATGAGCTGCGACGAGACGTGCAAATTGCTGAGGCAATCTTTACCTCTACCCTAACTCAACTGGATCTTCGCAGCTCTGATGTCTTTGGCTCGTATCCTCAAATTCAAATTATTGAGGAACCTAGCTTACCCAACTCCCCCAGCGAACCAAAACCGCTGTTTGTTTTGCTAGGTGCAACCTTTGGTTCTACTCTATTAACCTTGGGAGTAGCATCCCTCTGGTATCGCAACCATAAGTTGCCATCCAAACGCGTCCAACCTGCATACTCAACCCTGATGCCGAATTGGATAGAGATGAATACAGGTGAAACAAACAGTTCCTTTCCAACTTTTTAACCAAACATATAACATTGAGGCAATGTCAAACTAGCTGCGATAACCCCAAGGTTAATTTTATAAGTACTTAATCTCTATGCCAGTCATATCTGTTGTCATTCCGGCTTATAATGCGGAGACAACTATTTTAGGAACCATTCGCTCCGTTCAAAGTCAAACTTTTTCGGATTTTGAAATACTTTTAATTAATGATGGTTCGACCGATAAAACTCTAGAATTGCTAAGTACAATTGATGAGCCGCGACTGAAAGTTTTCTCTTTTGAAAACGGTGGTTTGCCAGTGGCTCGCAACCGCGGTATCGATCTCGCCGTTGGGGAATATATTGCCTTCATCGATGCCGACGATCTCTGGACACCTGATAAATTAGAGTTCCAGTTAGCAGCTTTACAACGACAACCAGAATCAGGCGTTGCTTATAGTTGGACGAAATTCATAAACGAAGAAGGGGGTTTTCTCTATGCTCAGAAACCGATATTTTTTGAGGGCAATGTCTATCCTCAGCTATTAACTGTCAATTTTGTTGCCAACGGTTCAAATATTCTTGTTCGCCGCCAAGCTATTGAAGCTGTGGGAAGATTTGATACAGATCTTAAATCCGCAGAAGATTGGGACTATAATATTCGTCTTGCAGCTCATGGTCTTTTTGCTTTAGTTCCTCATTATCAAATTCTTTATCGTAAATCTTCAGGAGCTATGTCATCTAAAGTAGATGTCATGGAGAAAGCTAATTTATTTGTAATTGAAAGTGCTTTTGAGAAGGCTCCAATAGAACTGCAATTCCTTAAGAAACAGTCTTTATCCAATACTTATAAGTTTTTTGCCAAGTTATATATAGAGTATGTCCCTACTAGGGATGGAATTAAACAAGCTAGCAAGAAACTCAAAAAAGCACTCCAGCTATATCCTCCGTCCTTACTAGATTTAGAAACTCTACGTTTAGCGATCAAGCTAGTTTTGCTCCAGCTACTTCCAGGTGAGGTAGCTAAGCACTTGATTCAACTTTTTGGCAAAAATTTTCCAATGGTACCCGTTCAAAATCAAGATTGATAACGATTATTTATTGTACAAAGACTAGCTTGAATCGTTTTCAATTACGCAAATTTGATATTTAGATTTTTTTCGCTCCACTGCCTCTTCGATAAAATCGAATTTTTCTTTCATGAAGCCCCAAAACCTACCTGAAAAGCTAGTTTGGTATTACATAATTGGTACTTACGTAATTTACCTTTTAGGAGCACAATTTGTCTTAGCTCCACTTTTAGCATACTTTCTAATGTTTTACCTATTGTGGAAGTGGTGGAAGCAAACTGAAGAAACTCCTCTAGAAGAAAGAATTGCTATCCCCCTATCAACCTGGGTATGGATCGTTGCTACATTAGTAATCCAAATCGCTTTAATTATAGGACATTTAGACTTTAATTATGGACTGACTAGAATCGTTAAATCCTTACTAAGCTACTGGCTACGAACGTGGGCATTATTTGCTTTGTTTCCTTTAGCTGGCAGTCTAAATATTCGTCCGCAGATTGTTTATCGTGCTGTTTGCATCCTCTGTTTACAAAGTTTAGTCCTGATCCCGATAGTTTATTTAGTTGGTCCTTATCTTCCGGCAGTTCTCTATACTTCTCCCTTGAGGATTTTCGGTGGAGACAGAGCCGCATATATGGTCACTGATATGCTAGTAGCTGGGTACCGCTTGACTCTCTTTGCTCCCTTTAGCCCTTCCCTAGGTCTCATAGCCAATATTTTCTTTTGCCTCGTTAGTCAAGAATCTAATCGAAAGTGGAGGCTGATCGGTATGACTAGCACTGTCGCTATGATTGTGCTGACCGTATCGCGGGCAGCTATCGTATGTTTACCATTCGTTCTAGTGTCAGTGTGGTGCTTATCAAATTTAGTCCGTCCTTGGATGCAGATGGCAGTAGGGTTTGCTAGTTTTGCGGTTGGAATTTTATCAACAACTGCGATCGATTTTCTTGAGTATTCAAAAGAGCTATTCAACAACAATCAGTTTCGCGCAAATGCTGCAAATTCTTCAAGATGGCGAGCCACTGTAGCGCGTATAGGCTTAGAACGGTGGTGGAATCAGGCTCTAGTCTGGGGACATGGTTATCATGACGCTCCCACACCTACACCAGTTGTAAGAGTACCAATCGGTTCTCACGATACCTGGACTTTTATGTTGTATGTCTATGGCTTAGTTGGCTGCTTTGCTTTTGTCGTTGCTTTTGCCTGGAGTTTTATTGATTTACTAGTTAAGGCTCAATTTTCTCAGCATGCTAAGGCAGGATTGGGGGTTGTTTTAGTGCTTTCAATATTTACTTTCGCCGTACAGATGGTTGACTATTCATATATGTACTGGCCAGGTCTATTAATTCTAGGGATTGCTTTTAAAGATAGGCAAAGGGATGCCCTACTCAGACAGAGAAATTGGAGTAGAAGCATGGCACTGAGCGATTAAGAGAAAAAACACCTCATTAAAATTAAGGTAGATGAAGATTCTTTACTTGATCCAGTCTCATAAGAACCCCAAGCAGATTTACCGGCTCGTTCGTACTCTCAAAAAATCAAGTCCAAAATCTTTTGTACTGATTAGCCACGATGTTAACGGCTGTTATTTAGATCCGACTCCCCTACAACGTTTACCAGAGGTCAAAGTAATTAGAGGTTTGGGGGGACGCGGTGATTTTTCGATCGTTCAAGGCTACCTCAATGCCCTTGACTGGCTTTTTAACCATAACGTTCAGTTTGATTGGCTGTTTAACCTTTCAGGTCAAGACTACCCTATTCAACCGCTACCCAAAATCGAACAATTCCTAGCTGAAACAAAATATGATGGTTTTATACGCTACTGCAATGTACTTACTGATTCTAAGCAAAATCCTTGGGGTAGCCGAGAAGGGCGCGATCGCTACCTCTACCAATATTGGCGTTCAAAGGGCAACCTTTCTCGCTGGCAAAGAGTTTTAGTCAAGCTACCCCGAATGGCACTCAATAATACTCAGAACCTAGTTAGAATCAATTCTTCTTACGGCTTAATGTTAGGTCTGTGTGCTAATTCATCCCCATTTAATAATAACTTTATTTGCTATGCGGGTTCTTATTTTCATATTGTTTCCCGAAAGTGCGTTGAATACTTATCTCAGTTTTGTGAGCAAGATAATTATTTAATTAATTATTACAAAAAAACCTGTATTCCTGATGAATCTTTTATTCAAACTGTTCTATTAAATAGTGGCTTATTCCATTTTTATAACGATAATAAGCGATATTATAATTGGAGGGAAACTTATAACGGCAGTCCGCGGACTCTCACTATTAAAAATTATTCAGAAATAACTAATAGCAATAGTTTTTTTGCTAGAAAATTTGATATTCAGCAAGATGAAAAAATCATAAAAGCACTAGAGGAAAGAGTAATAAATGACTAGCTTTTTTTTCAAAAATAGTCTCATAAATTTATTTTCCAACTTGACTGGAAAAGTATTTAGTAGTTTACCCATGCCTGTTCGGCAATTGATTAGAACTTCCCTTTACCGCAGTTACTATTTATTTCAAGTGCCAATAAAAACAGACCAAAAAAGGTTTTTATTTATACTTGCGCATCAACGTTCGGGGTCTACGCTTCTGTTACATTTACTCAATGCGAATCCTGATATTATTGGATATGGCGAAACTCGTTTACCCTATAAATCGAAAACGGACTTAGATATTTTAGTTGGTAAAATTGCCTGGGAAACTAGTAAGTCTAAGATAACAGAAAGATATGTAATGGATAAAATAGTTAGTAACAATTTAAGTTTGGATAGAAAAATTTCCGAACTGGACAATGTTTACTTTATATTCTTGATTAGAGAACCTGCGAAAAGTATTCAAAGCATCTTAAAAAGTGGATTTTATCCTAGTTGGAATGAGCAAGATGCTCTTAAGTATTACCTAGAGCGTTTATTCTGTCTTGAAAACTGTGCGAAAAACTTTGGCAATAAAAAACGCAGTTTATTTTTAACCTATGCTCAGCTTATAGAGCAAACAGAAGCCGTATTTCAGGCAGTGCAGCAATTTCTTGATTTACCTTCTCCCTTATCAGAACACTACGAAGTCATAACTCCGACTAGCAAAAGATTCGTGGGCGATCGCTCTCCCAATTTAAAGACGGGACGCATTGTTAAACAAGACAAAATTGGAGACAAAATTTCGCCAAAAACTATTGAAGAAGGCTTAAGTGCTTATAACCAGTGTTGCGCTGCATTAACTCAGTATTGTTCAACTATTGACGATAAGAGACTAAGAGAAGGTTTATAAAAACAAATTTTTGGCGCGCTTCGAGATCCCAAAAACTTTGCTGCCCCATCTTAGCTCTGTCCTGTTCTTAGACAATTTCATACTCTCGCAGTGTGACTGCATAATCTGTATTTTTCGAGATGCTCGCAAGAAACTGCTGGCGATCGCCTTGATTCCAAAGTGCATAGGTTTTCTAATTTACTGAATTTTTCTGTATCGTCAAGCTTTGACTGTAAAGGACATAATAGCAATGTCCTAGTATTAGTCATCAAAACTCTGGCATAAAGGCTACTAAAAAGCCAGAAACACCTGACTACCAAAGCAATCTTATTGAGATATTCGATTGCAGATAAAGCACAAATTTATACAATATTTTTATCAATGGTTGATAATCAAGAATCTAAAAGCGAGAGTTTCAATCCAGGTACTCTTGCCATAGGTCAAACGGAACTAAGCATCGATGAGAACCAGCAAAATGCTAGACTCCCTGTCATTAGAACTGACGGCAGCGATGGAACAGTTTCAATCGGATATGCTACAGGCGACGACACGGCTGAGGCGGGGTCTGACTATACTTCCACTTCAGGAACTTTAACCTTTGGTCCTGGGGAAACCAGAAAGACGATTGATGTCCCGATTCTGAACGATTCTCGTTCAGAAGGAAGCGAGACTTTTAGTATAGCCATAGGTGATGTAGAAGGGGCAATTCTAGGAGTGCCAAGAACGGCGAGCGTTACGATTACAGATAATGATATTGCCAGTTCAAGTTCCCTTGCTTTTGGTCAGGCAAAATTTAGTGTTAATGAAAACAATGATGAGGCTAAAGTTACTGTCGTCCGAACAGGCAATAGTGATAGCTCAATTTCGGTGGACTATGCACTTAGTTATGACACTGCTAGGGCTGGAGCTGACTATACTGCTACTTCAGGAACTCTGACCTTCGATCCTGGAGAAACCACAAAGACGATTGCCGTTCCAATTTTGGACGATACCTTGCCAGAGCGAGAAGAAACTCTTAGCTTGTCTTTAAGTAAACCCATCGGCACTATACTAGGAGGACAGAAGACTGCAGTACTGACGATCAAAGATGATGACGAGATCCCCTATGATTTCTCAGAAGAAACAGTTGTTTCTGGATTAAAGCCTTTCGAGCCAATTGCGTTTGACTGGACTAAAGACAGTCAGATCTTGATTGCCGAGAGGCAGGGAGTGGTACGCGTCTTAGACAACGGCAAACTTCTAGATACACCGTTTATCGATCTCTCAAAGCAGGTGAACACGGCCGGTCAACGGGGCTTGCTTGGCTTTGCCGTTCACCCTGAATTTCCCCAACAACCCTATGTTTATCTTGCTTTCTCCTACGACTCCCCCAACGAAGAGCCTGATGGAGAGGATAACCGCCCATCCCGCTTAATTCGCGTCACTGCCGACCCCAATACCAACTACACCACCGCTTTGCCAGGAAGCGAAGTTGTTTTGCTAGAGCAACCGCCTGGAGGGTTATATCACGCGACAGGCGGAATTCGCTTTGGGAACGATGGCTCTCTCTTCTACGGTCATGGAGACGGAAACTCACTTCATAAGTTTATTCGCAACCAAGACGTGCTTCAGAGTCTCGATAGTCCTTTCAGCAAGCTGTATCGAATCGACCCAGTCACGGGAAAAGGCTATTCAGATAATCCCTTCTTTGATGGCAATCCAGATAGCACCAGATCTAAAGTTTACAGTTACGGTTTGCGTAATCCATTCCGCTTTACAATTCATCCAGAGACAAATGAGCCTTTTATCGGTGACGTAGGCTGGAATAGTTGGGAAGAAATTAATACTGGTCGAGGAGCCAACTTTGGTTGGCCCTATTATGAAGGAGGGAATGGGGAAAGTCGCAGAACTCCGCCTTATGCTGGTCGCCGCGATTTTCAAGAATTTTATAACAGTAATCCAGATGTAACTCCCCCTATCTTTGCCCGCAGCCATAGCTCCGACTATCGTGCCGTAATGGTAGGAGATTTCTATACAGGAGAAACTTATCCTGAAATATATCAAGGGGCATTGTTCTTCGCCGACTTTACTGGAGATACAGTCGATGCTTTACGCTTCGATGAGGAAGGAAATGTAGAAACGGCTATACGGTTTGCAGACAGTGAAAAAGCTATTGAACGTATTGCACAAATATCCATGGGACCAGACTCCAACCTGTATTTTCTTGACCACGATGATGGGACAATTAAACGCTGGGTATTCAATGGAGTAGAGTCAGAGCAAGAAGAGCCTTTAGTATTTCAAGCAGAGGATTTCAATCTAAGTAGCTACCAAATTGAAAGTAATGATTCTGCCTCTGGTGGTGAAGTTATTAGCTTACTTGGGGCTTCAGAAAATACAGGTACGGCTTCTACACAGTTTACTGGCACACCTGGCATTGCCGAGACCACTTTTACTGGTCCAACAGGTACTTATGACTTGCTAGTAGGCTACTACGACGAACATGACGGGCAAGCTCAACTAGCCGTTGGGGTTAACGGTAACGAGCTTGATCGTTGGACTTTAGATGAAGATCTCCCTGGGAGTCGCGCTCGGCCATGGACTTACCGCGAGCGGCAGATAGAAGACGTTGACCTCAAATCTGGGGACGTACTGAGCTTGGTAGGAACAATTGACCAATACGAGTTTGCTCGGGTAGACTTTCTCAAAATTTTCTCATCTCTAGGAGAGGAAAACAATCTGTCGGAGGTGAGTTCAGAATATACAGTACTTTAGGCTGAATATATCGGTATTTACTTAAATATTGCTAAATTTAAGGAGTGTTTTCCCATTAGAGATTAGAAGACTTGGCTCAGTAAATTCATTTACACACCAATTATTGTCTAAACTCAAAAAGTTCCGTGAATTCAACATAACAAATCCCGTAAATCCATCCAGGTAATCTGAGGAGATTGAACTTATCTTTGTACTGAAGTCAAGTTCCCAACTCCTTAGATGAATAACAATCTTCGTAGATTTAAGTCAGTTCTCATTTCTCAAATAGCTTTCTTAGCACCAGAAACTTCAAATAAATTTAATCAACGACTAGTCAAAATTGCTGCCGAAATTGCCCTGTTATTGCCTTTGACGATGACTTTTTCTCATTCCCAACCTGCCCAAGCCAAACTGCTGTGGCAAGATGATTTTAGCCCTGGCTGGCAGCAGCGTTGGCAGGCAAAAAATTATAGAGGAAAAGATAATTTTCAAATACGCTCCGATAAACAGCTTGGAGACTACGTGCGAGTCACCTTTGATAAAGAAGTTGCGGGAACAAGTGGAGGGTTTGGGTTCGACTCAGACGTTGTTAAACGGTTAGTTGATGGATCGAGAGAAAACCTGTATTTGAGCTATTACGTTCGTTTCAAGCCTAGCTTTGAGTGGAGGTTAGGCGGAAAATTGCCAGGATTGATGACTAGACTCTACGGTGGCGTAACCGGATGCGCCGATCCGAATGGTAAAAATGGTTTTTCCTCTCGCTACATGTGGTCAATGCGAGGCGAACTCCAAACTTATCTCTACCTTCCCAATCAAAAAAACTATCCGAAACCCGATTGCGGGTATCGCAAGAAAGTCGATGGCTTTAAATTTACTCCTGGCAAGTGGCACCACGTCATTCAGCAGGTAAAGTTGAATACTCCCGGAAAAGCCAACGGTCGCTACCGAATTTGGGCTGATGGCAAGCTAGTCACCGATTATCAAAAGGTCACTTATCGAAGTCAAGAGGGCAAATTTAAGATTGACCTGATCAACTTTGCTACCTATTTTGGGGGGAGGAATAAGAAATGGGCACCGACAAAAGCAGGAAATTATGTTGACTTCGCTGCCTTCTCTATCCACGATACGTTTCCAGAACGTTCGTTGCCTTCAGCCAGGCAAAGTCGCAATTTAGCCCTAAATCAGCCGATTACTGGATCTGTTCAGTCCCAGAAAGACCATCCTGTCAGTAATGTTGTAGATGGGAAATCTGATACTCGTTGGTCAGCCCAAAGTTATCCTCAGAAGCTAGAAATTAAACTAGGAGAAAGCTCGCAAGAAATTGATCGCCTCGATATTGTTCCGCTCAAAGGACGTGCCTATCAGTTTAAAGCCGTGACGGGCGACGGGAGATTGATTGTAGACCGCACTAACAATACTGAAGGCGGCGAGGTCATATCAGCTAGCTTCAAGCCCATCAAAACCAAGAACATCAAGCTAATTATTACCGGCTGTTATGGGAATAGCTGTTCCGAAAAAGATTGGGTATCAATTCAAGAAATTAAAGTGTTTGGAGCTAAATTAAATTATGACTAACATACAATTTCCACTAAAAAAAGTTGTCTTTCTATCTTTAATAGGAGCGACAACTGGGTTAGGACTAATCGGAGTAGCTCAGGCTTTTGAAACTCCAGAAGCAAGAGATTTAACCCTCCCCTGCACGAAAGACAAAGCAGTTAACTATCTAAAAAATTCGGAAGACACAAAACTAGCTTCTGCTAAACTAAGCGTTGACTCAACGTTGTCTCCAACGTACACCCTAGCTACTGCCTCATCAAAATCCACTCAGATAAAGGCACAGTCGAAAAAAAAACTTTCTCATACCTTTGACGGACAACCAGGAACCTATACCTTCAAAGTTAGTGCCAAAGGAGGAGGGGATTTGCGCTTAGAGATTAATGGCAAACGCATTGTCCATCGCCCTATTTCCAATTCCCAGTATACTAATCTGACTATTAAAACCAGACCTCTTCAGAAAGGGGATAAAATTGGGGTTAGCTTTGTCAAAGGTCAAGCTCTAATACTCAATTACCTCATGCTGGTTCCCGATGCAGTAAGCGAAGGTTCTGTTCCCTGGCTGCGTACAGAAGGCAGGTGGTTAGTTAATGAAAAAGGTCAAAAAGTAAAGCTTAGAGGCGTAAGCTTGTGTAATTATCACCAGAAGTATGGAGGCTATGCCAAACGTATCTCGGAAGTCACCGCTCGACAAAATGGCTGGTATGCTAACGTGGTTCGGCTTCCTGCCTATCCTGGTGCTATCAAGCGACACGGCTTAGAAAACTTTGTGGAAACCTACCTCGACCCCGCGATTGAGAAATGCGTGGAAAAGGGAATTTACTGCATCATTGACTACCATCCAGTCGATCGGGATTGGGACGCTCCTAATAATAAAAACCATATAATTGCTAGAGAATTTTGGAAACACACTGCGCCTAAGTACCAAAATATCTCCAACGTTATGTACGAAGTGTACAACGAACCTTGCCGACCGCGCGAGCGCAGCCTCCAGGAATGGCTGAAGTGGAGAAGGCTAGCGCAGCCGTGGGTAGACCTCATTCGCGCTCGCGCCCCCAACAATATTGTTATTGTCGGGTCGCCAGCTTGTTCTTCTAATCCCGTTCATGCCAACACTCATCCTTTTCAAGGCAACAACCTTGTCTACACCTACCACGCTTATCCAACTCAGAGAACTCTCAGAATGATGGAGAAGCACATTGGGGCATACAAAGGCGAGCGTATCCCGCTCTTTCTGACTGAATTCGGCTGGCAGCCTAACGGACATCACGTTCACGGCGGTACCACCTCTGGCTGGGGACAAACCCTTAAACAATTTCTAGAAAAGCGTCCTTATATCAATTGGACAGCTTGGGCTTACAGTCCAACTTGCGGTCCGAGTATGCTTGACAAAAACTGGCATCTTAAAGGCGGAGAGCATATGGGGCAAGCCATTAAGGGCTGGATTGCTGAAGAGAACAAATAAGGCAACCGTTAGCAATCTTAAGAGGGCGTTCTGTCATTACTGCATTTTACTGCAATAAAAGACTTTGTAATTCCCAAGAACCTCTCCCTAAAGATTTGTGCATCTGGAAATAATATCTTCATCGTTTTTTTTCATTGTGATATTTTTATGAAATCTATATCTTTGTATCGATTGTTTTTAGAAAGAGTTAATAGTTACGGTGCGATCGCTCTAACGTTCAGTTTGGTTGCTGCTCCAGCGATTGCTCAAGACAACACTATAGAATTAGAATTGCAGGAAGCTAACCCAAGTCAATTTAGACCCTCAACTCAAACACCAGGACAAATTAATTATAGAGACTTACCACCTCTAGAAAATCAATTTCCCAATGATTCGGGACAAAATAACGTCACTCCCCTTCCAGCAGAAAATATTGAATTTGCTACTGAAGAAACTGACTACACCCTCGGTCCTGGAGATCAAATTAACCTAGATATTTTCCAGGTAGAAGAATATAGCGGTAAATACCCCGTACTGGTAGATGGCACAATCAGTCTACCTTTAGTTGGTAGAGTAGACGTACGAGGATTAAGCCTCAAAGAAACTTCTGAGGCAGTTTCTAAACAATATTCTACCTACCTCAAAAGACCAGTTGTTACTGTTGGTTTAGTTACTCCCCGCCCCCTCAAAATCGGCGTATCGGGAGAAGTTGATAACCCTGGCTCATATCAAGTCGCTATTACTGGAGACCAACCCCAATTTCCCACTGTTACCGATATTTTAGAGCAGGCTGGCGGTATCAATACTATTGCCGATGTCCGTAATATCAGAGTTACCAGAAACATCAAAGGGAAAGAGATTATTTACAACTCTAACCTTTGGGATCTTTTAACTAAGGGTCAAATTCAGCAAAATATTTCTCTTAGAGATGGAGACACAGTTTTTGTCCCAACAACTGATGAAATTAATACTGCTGAGTTGGACAAGTTAGCGGGAGCTAGCTTTGGTTTGCAGACAGACAAACCGATTAAAGTAGCGGTAGTGGGAGAAGTTTATCGTCCAGGTTCTCACTTTGTACAGCCAGGG
>JADEXJ010000357.1 GCA_015207195.1 Pleurocapsales cyanobacterium LEGE 10410 | reverse complement strand
AGCTTCAGCCATATCGATTTTACTCAGTTGCCAGAAGCTTTGAGAGAAGAAGCCAGAAGAAAATATAGTTACGTGAGTCGAGTTCTCAAATCTACTCCAGACAAGCAAACTGCCAAGACTCTCAAACCAGTTATCGCTGAAGTCTCTCAAGAGATTGAAGACAGCAAACCTCCTTCGTGGTCAACTCTCTATCGCTGGTATAAAAATTACATAGCGTCAGATAAAGATATTCGTTCTTTAGTTCCTCTTCATTCGGCTAAAGGAAACTACAAATCTCGCTTAAATCCAGAAGTACGGCAAATTATCAAAGATGCGATCGAGCAAGTTTATCTCAATCCTACTCAAGCTGAAGGAATGGATGTTTATGAAAGAGTAATCATTGGCATTAATCAATCGAACCGTATCAGAGCGAAATTGGGTCAAGAAGAATTGGCTATTCCCAGTCACATGACTATTTATCGGGCGATCGCCAAATTAGACCCTCAAGAAACTGCTATTGCCCGTTATGGTCGCCGAATTGCTGGTTCAATGAATGATGCAGTACAACTCGGTCCTCGTCCGAGTCGCCCATTGGAAAGAGTAGAGATTGACCATACAAAGCTACCTTTGTTTGTAGTCGATACAGAGACTAGATTGCCGATTGGAACACCCTGGTTCACCAGCGCGGTAGACAAGTATTCAGGAGTGGTTTTGGGCTATTACGCTAGCTTCAACCCTCCTAGTTACCTATCGGTAATGCAGTGTTTGTCGCACGCTATCGGGACTAAGGATTATCTCAAAGCTTCATATCCAAACGTGGAAAACGATTGGGATACATACGGACTACCAGAGACGATCGTGGTCGATAATGGCAAAGAATTTTATAGCACTTCCTTTGAAGATGCCTGTTTGAGTCTCGGCATTGTTATTCAGTATTGTCCGCCTAAAATGCCTTGGTATAAAAGTGCGATTGAGAGATACTTCGGTGCTTTAAATACCCAATTGCTTTCTCATCAGCCAGGAACAACTTTTGCCAAGTTTATGCAGCAGAACGATTATGACTCCAAGAAAAATGCGGTTGTATCGTTTAATGCCCTGCAAGAAATTCTACATATATTCATAGTCGATATCTATAATCAAAGCTCTCATCCCCAGCTAAAATCACCTCGCTCCCAAGTTTGGTCGAAGTCCATCGCATCTTTCCCTCCAGCTTTGCCATCATCGAAGAACGAACTTAGCGTTTTGATCGGAGCAACAGTCGAGCGTACCGTAACCAGAAGAGGAATTGAGTTTGAAGGTTTGATTTATAACTGTAGCGAGCTGGCTCGACTACGTTCTGAGCTAAAACAATCTACCAAAACTAAAGTTAAATACGATCCCAACGATTTATCGAGAGTGTACGTTTTAGATTCAATTAACTGCCAGTTTAGGGACTTGCGGATAAATAAAATCCCAGGCAGATTAAAATAGAACAAGTTCTAAATTAAAATCTCAGAATGCAACTGACAGAAACTGTTAAATTGACTTTCAAAGATGCTGCGGGGAAACTCACTGGCAATCGCAAACGAGACTTCATGGCAAAGGTTA
>JADEXJ010000356.1 GCA_015207195.1 Pleurocapsales cyanobacterium LEGE 10410 | reverse complement strand
GAGATGGGGAGTCCTAAAGGATTAGCTGGCGCGTCATGGGGAGATAGGGGGATAGGAAGATGTTTGGGTGTTATAAATTATTGTGCCTACCTACTTACTTCCGTTTGTCGCAAAGAGTTCAATTGCGATCGCAGCCGACAATTTTCTTCTGCCAGCTCTAACACCATTGCTGCACCGATTAGGTTTAGACCCAGATCTCGGCGCAGACGCATTATTTTTATGACTCGCAGGGTATCTTCTAGCTTGAGCATCGATCCCTCTGGTTCGATTACCCCCAAGCTAACAAAGCTTTGGATGGTGGTAACGGAGGTTTGAGTCATAGTAGCAACCCGTTCAAAACTGATTAAAGTATCACCTTGTTGAGAAACTACTACGGGGGATAAATAATTGCTCATAATCTAAGATTCTCCAAACTTTGGCGAGGATTATAACTACTAGCCTGCTGAATTTTTTGATAGTATTCTCGTTCGGTTTGGCTCAAATTTTTGGGCGTGACAATTTTTAGCTTGACCATGAGGTCACTGCGCTGTCTGTTAGGTTTGCGCCAGCCTTTACCTTTAAGACGCAAAGACTGCCCTGAATTAACTCCAGGGGGAACTTTCATCGTCACTTTGCCTTCGGGGGTGGGAACGGCGATTTCTGCCCCTAATACTGCTTCTTCTGGAGTAATGGGAATTTCTGCAACCAGATTATCTCCCTGGAATTTGAACAGCGAATGGGGTTGTAATTCAATGTTTAAATATAGATCTCCTCTTTGTCCAGAAAAAGGACTGGGTTGTCCCTTTCCTTTAATTCGTAGACGGCTACCAGTTTTTGCCCCAGCGGGAATGCGAACTTTCACTGTTTCATTACCAATCCGAAATTGCTTTTGTGTCCCATGAAAAGCCTCAGAAAAACTTAAAGCGATCGCTGCTTCGCTATCCTGAGCGGGAACATCACCATAGCCACTATCAGCAAACCCCCCAAAGCCTCCTGGGGCAGTTGTCCGATAGCTATAGCTGCTTCTAGTCCGACCGCCAGCAGTACGACCTAACATTTCATTGATAAATTCTTCAAAGTTGCCATACTGACTAAAATCGAACCCCCCAAAGTCTACCCCCGTACCAGCACCTCCAGGGGCTGCTCCTCCTTGCCCTACCTGTTGCCAATATTGTCCATATTGGTCGTATTTACGACGTTTTTCAGGGTCAGACAGCACTTCTTGGGCTTCGTTTATTTCCTTAAAGCGAGCTTCTGCGGTTTTGTCCCCTGGATTCAAGTCGGGGTGATATTTTCGGGCTAGTTTACGATAGGCTTGTTTGATCTCATCAGCAGAAGCATTTTTGTTGATGCCTAACACTTGGTAATAATCTTTAAAATCGGTTGCAGCCATGGGCTTTAGTTAGTTGTTTTCTTTTAGGGTCTACTTCCTTAATTCCCAGAATAATTACAGATATTTCTATTTTATATTTATATATATTTATAATTTAGCAATAATTTACTGACACTCGTTGACAATGTTTTGTCCGACAATTTGGTTCAGCTCAAACCACCAAGTAAGAGGTTGTCTGAAAAGTCTAGCTGATTACAC
>JADEXJ010000355.1 GCA_015207195.1 Pleurocapsales cyanobacterium LEGE 10410 | reverse complement strand
CTCCCCGATCTAAAATCCAACGATACTCACCATCTGCCCTAAGAAGGCGATACTCCATGGTAAACTCGTGCCTCTGGTCAAAAGTAGCAGAATAGATCTGCCAACAACGCTCGCGATCTTCTGGATGTAATCTTTCAGCCCAACCATTACCCAACTCTTCCTCGATGGTTCTGCCAGTAAAATTTAACCAAGGTTGATTAAAAAAGCTGCATAGTTTATCGGTTCCCGACATCCAAATCAATACTGGTGCAGTATTAGCTATATTCCGAAATCGCGCTTCACTTTCTCTGAGGGTATTCTCGGCTATTTGGCGTTGGGATAATTGGTCTTGAGCTTGCTGATAGAGTTCTCCTTGCTGAATGGCGATCGCCACCTGAATCGACAGCAGCTGAAGTAGTTCTAGTTCCGACTCCTGCCAATTTCTGACCCTCGAACATTGATGAACGATTAATAATCCCCACAGCCGATCTACGGTAGATTTTTCGTGAGTTATTAGAATTGGGATGGCAACGTTTGCCCTGACCTGAAAGCTTTTGAGAAATTCAAGATGACATGAGCTTAAGTTGGCGCGATCGAGATCTGCTACTGCAAAAATATGTCCTTGTCGATAGGGTTCAACCCAGGCTTGTTCAAAACAAGAATCTCTAATAACGCGATCGATAATCGACCACTGGGGATTGCTCACTGCTTCGACAATTGCCATACCGCAACCATCTGGCTCAAAGCGATAAATCAATACCCGATCTGCGTCAATTAGCTGCCTTACTTCATCTACAGTTGTTTGGAGAATAGTTGATAAATCTAGCGACTGTCTGATCCGTAGCGCAACTTCTGCAACTATTTTGTCTCTTCGATCTCGATCTCGTAGCTCGATCGCCTGTCGGGCATTTTGGTGGGTTAGCTCTAGATTACGTCTTTGTAATTCTCTGATTCTCTTAAGTTCCGACTGTGGCACTGGACTTTGTAAAATCGATAAAGAACCGTGGAGATCCCGAAGATCGATTGCCCGCAGCAAACTACTTTGAGTAATAATTCCTAATAATTCTCCCCGTTCCCCCACCACTACCAAGCGTCGCACAAAACATCGGTTCATTTGCTGATGTACTTCCCACAGAGAATCATCGGATTGGGCGAGAAACAAAGGCGTACTCATTACTGCCCCCGTCCGAACCTCTGCCAGATTCAGCTCTAATAGTTGAAATTGAACTATATCTTTTTGGGTAATAATTCCCAAAGGTATCAGCAGATTGGAATCGTTGGTTTCCACAATCGGAATACTGCTTACCCGATAATCGTTCATCAGTTGAGCTACTTCTAATACTGAAGCAGTGGATTCAGCGTGGATTGCCCTAGACATTACTTCCCCAACCGTGCGGAATTTTAATAAATCTGCCGAGCGCAACGCCATACGTAGGCTACTTTGAGTAATCAAGCCCAATAGACGACGCTCTCGATCGACGACTGGTAGATGGCGAATCTGATACTGACGAAATAAATTTAGTGCAGTAAAAATGTCTTGTGACCCTGTGAAGGTTAGGGCAATTACATTTTGGTGCATCACCTCAGCCAAAGCA
>JADEXJ010000101.1 GCA_015207195.1 Pleurocapsales cyanobacterium LEGE 10410 | reverse complement strand
ATATTAGGCGATTTAAAAATATTAAAATTTTTATCAAAAGAATCTAAAATCCGCTTCAGAATAATTACTGTATTTATGGTTCTTTACTAAATTTTTGCTATTCAACTGATACGCTCTAGTTAAATATTAAACAAAGATAAATATGCGTAGAAAATCTTTTTGATCGATAATAACAATTCGGTATTTTTTCTAATAGTCTTATTTTCTATATTTGTTAGTATAGGACAAAATTGAGCGGACAAATCGAGCGGATAAATCTCTATAAAATTGAGCAAATGCTTTAGGGCAAAATAGCTTTATAAGTAGAGAAATATTGCTAATTTATATTTTCTAATCTGTAATTACTTTTATTTTTTTAAACAGCAATACCAGAAAACTTACCAGCTAAAAATATTAGTTATAGTAGCCAAATAAAAGCTAGCTAGAAACTAGCAATATTAATATTGCATATATTGATTTAATCCAACTTCAATGTAGATATTTTTTGCTGTCTAAGAAATGCTACCTGCTGTTCTATCGTAATTGAGCATTTTGTAATATCATGACAAGACCCAAAAAATCTCAGCGTCAAGAAACTAATTCTCCCTTTAAAAAATTGAGATTAAATGTGAAATTATCTCAAGAACAATTAGCCAGAGAAATTGGCGTAGCAGTATCTACTATTCGGCGTTGGGAGAAAGGACAAGCGGAACCTACTATGACAGTCGCCCAAATGAAAGAATTCTGTCGAGCAGTCAAGCAAAATTTTGAAGACTTGCCCGATTCTCTGCTACCACCAGATAGTTCTCGAAGCAATAGTAACGGCACTACTTAATCTAACGTTTTAATCCAACGTTGCCGAACTAATAGCTGAATATATAGGAGTAAAAACTAAACTATTCTAAGGTTAATTCGGTAACACCAATTTTTTACGATGAAATGGCTTGCTTTAGGGAATGACAAAATTCGCCGATCGTCTTCAATCCCGATGCTGAATTTCCCTCTGCTAAACGCTTAACTATGGCACTGCCAACTATCACGGCATCTGCACCCCAGTCTTTTATCTGTTTTGCCTGTTCGGGGTCGGAAATACCAAACCCAACTCCAATAGGCTTAGCGGTAGTGGCGTGCAAATCTGCTAAGAGATCTTTAACTCCTGTTGCCATCTGAGAACGAACTCCAGTGACACCAGTTACTGACACCAAATAAATAAAGCCTTGGGATTTAGTAGCGATCGCCTTGATTCGTTCTGGTGAACTAGTCGGTGCAACCAACAAGGTTACTTCAATGCCGATTTCCGCTGCTGGCTTAAGCAATACTTCTGCTTCTTCTAAAGGTAGATCGGGGACAACCAAACCACTAACCCCTGCTGCTTTAACCTGCCGTAGAAATGATTCTATGCCACGATAATATATTGGGTTGTAGTAGGTAAATAAGATAATTGGTACTTCTATATTATCTACTACCTGTTTGACTACTGTTAAAACGTCCTCTAACTGAACCCCTTTTTGCAAAGCTCTAGTAGCTGCTGCCTGAATTGTCGGACCATCAGCTAATGGATCGGAATAGGGAACACCTAACTCGATCAGATCGGCACCATTTTGAGCTAAAATTTCTAGAGCCTTGGCGGTGGTTTCTAAATCTGGATCTCCAGCCGTAATAAATGGAATTAACGCACATTCAGAATTTTGTTTAAGATCTCGAAAACGACGGGCAACGTTCATCAGGCAAAATTAGATTAATTTTTTAAAAATGAAGCAATACAATGTGCTAGTTGAAACTTGATTTAGTCATCCTAAATATAAAAACCTAAATACTTAAGTTTCTTCTTCTTGTTCAATTTCTTGTTGAAGCTGTGCTAACTCTTCAGGAGACAATTCTTCTAGACGTTTCAGCATTACTGCCTCTTCATAGTCTTTAAGCTGCTGATTGTAAGTCATCTTTTTAGTGCCGACGCGGAATAGGTAGGTTATGGACCAACCAACCAAACCAACAACTAAAAGAGTCTGTGTCCAAATTCCTGCATTAATACTATCAAGACCAAGTACCTGCAAGGCAATATAAACTAGTCCTGCTGCAATAAATACACCTAAACCAATACCGAGAGCATCTATTCTACGCATATTTATTGTCTTAGGCTTTCAAATCGCGTCTTCGAGGGCGAAAATTCAAAAATGGACTAAGTAATAACATTCCAGGAAAACTCAAGAATACAAATAAATACATAATTAACCGTTCAATAGATCCAGCAACATACCAACGCTTGCTGAGATAAAAATAGACTAATCCAGGTAACACCAAAAGATATGTGCCACTCATAACTAGGTATAACAAGGCAACTAAGTTGGTCTCTGTAAGTAGCATAATTACTTCCAATCGTTAGGATTTCGACACTGTTATTTTAACAGGGCAAACGCACAGATTTCTGAGGATTCTTGGTATAAATAAAACTAGCGTTGCCCAGATATTAAATGATGAATCACGATACAGGACTCGTCAACAGCTAATACCGCACTGTGCTTACAGGTTAAAATTTTAAAATTGATATTGATGGAGAGATAGGTTATTAGATTACTTGCTACTTCCTAATCTTGGATCGCGATGTAAGTTTTTTCTCTCTCCATAACCTAACAGGCGATCGAGACTGTCCAAACGGTTTTGCCACACTTTCGCCTGATATTCATCAATGCTCTTAGTTGCTTTCATCCATTGGGGAAACTGCTGGCGTAGAGAGGAAAGAGTAAGCTGAGTAGCGAGAAAATTTATATTAGAAGGTTCATCTACCAACTGTTGCAACTTTAATGCTAACTGGTCGGCTTGGCTTCCCCATTCTTGTAAAATATTGTCCTCTGTACCTAAAAAATTGTTGGTTAAGAAGAAATTCCATTCTTTTTGCAAACTTCGATATCGAGATAAAGTAACTTCAAAAGGTTCTCGATGTGGCAAGAGTTGTTGAGCTTCGCCAGAGTTACTTCCTTGAGTACTGTTAAAAATAGCTGTTAAGTCTGGGTTTAGATTCTCTGCTGCAAACAGAGCATAACCTTCGGTAGGCATTCCTCGCAATAACTGCATTTGATCTAAAGCTATCACGTCAGATATATTTAGTAGTCTAATTCCTGGTAGAAGTAGGACTTTTTCTCGCTCAAATTCACTCAGCACTGGATTAGTTAAAGTATGTAACCTATCTGCGCTTAAAGCATAGGTCATGGGGATTAACAGATCGATCCATTCTTGTTCAACCCATTGTTCCCAATGTTGCTGAATTTTCAATAGGCGTTCCTGCTTCTCCATGGGAAATACTGCTGTAGAAAGGATTAACTCAGGACGAAGCTGCTTGAGATTTTGAGATACCTCGGCTACAAAAGCGTCTACTTGTTCGACGCGAAATTTTGTCCACTGTGACCACAGGGGATGCTGAGGATTTAGTTCAATAGGGTCGAATCCTGTTTGTTCTTTAAACTGTTCCCTCGCAGCAATACCGTAACCATAGGTCATTTTGCCTGTGGGACTTTGAAAGGGATAGCGAATATAGTCTAAATGAATTCCGTCTACCTCGTAGTTAGTAGCAATTTCGGCTAGTAGCGATGAGAGATATTGCTTAACTTGAGGATTAGCAGGGTCGAGAAAGACCTTTCTAGAGCTGTAATGAAAACGACTACCTTCATGGTCGGTTATTGCCCAATCAGGATGTCTTGATATGACAGGACCGAGATAATTCCGAGGTAGGTCGAGAATAAGATTGTGACGCTG
The DNA here is from genome assembly GCA_015207195.1 of Pleurocapsales cyanobacterium LEGE 10410. Taxonomy (GTDB): domain Bacteria; phylum Cyanobacteriota; class Cyanobacteriia; order Cyanobacteriales; family Xenococcaceae; genus Waterburya. The sequence goes on along the minus strand of JADEXJ010000101.1, from coordinate 18,110 downwards.
ATTTACCGCAGCAAATGTCCATACCCAGGCGTGTAATTCCATACCTCTTTCGTGAGCTAGCTTGACCGCAGCTTCGAGAGGATCCCAATCTTTGACTAACGGATTTTGTTGCGGTGCAATTTTACTTGGGTAAATAGTATAGCTAGAATTGATTGTTTCAAAAAAAACGGTGTTAATTCCCGCTATTGCCATGCGATCGAATATTTTAACTAAATCTGCCTCTGACTTGGCTTTGACAATCGTACCGCGATCTAGCCACATCCCACGAACTTCTGATGGGGCAACTTTTCTGTCTCTAGGGTAGTTATCCCACAGAACTTTTTTGGCAGCTAGCCATTCTGCTCTAGCTTGAGTATGTTTGCCTCGATCTACCAAATAGTGAAACTGTTTGAGTTTTTGACGTGCTAGTTGTAAAGCCCAATGAGAATTTTGGTAACTAGATTTTGTAACTTGTTTATCTGCTCTTTTATGGGTAATGGTTTTGCGGTCAAGTATTTGCTGTACAACTCTGGCAGTAGAAACATCGACGTTGCTATAGTTGGCATTGGCAGTTAACAATGTTGCTTCAAATCGAGCGATCAACCCTTGAAGTTCTTTGGTCATCAAACGCACTCGATCTGGAGGAATAGCTGGTTCAAAATAAAGTTTCAGACTGGGAGGTAGCGATCGCTGATTTGTGCCAGAATTTTCAACTATGTCTGATGTGGGTGCTGTCAGTGCTGGCAGAGTAAACAAAGTGCTTGGCGATAAGATAATAATTAGTAAGCTGAGACTTTTGCTTAATAATTTGATGTTAATAATTGGTAGTGAGCTATATTGTTGTAAATGCCTAGCATTTCCTAGCACAAAATTTCCCTCTATATCTTATAGTTAGCTAACAAATATTTTATTAATTTTGCTTAATAATTTATCTATTCATCATCGCTTATTGTAATCTTGATGGCTCGTTTCCAGTATCAGTAATAGTGACGATTTACCAATACTCAAAATTAGGTCATTTGCATGATATTACGGCAAACAAGCTATTATTCAAGTAAATATACTCGATCAAAATAAAGCTTTTGAAATTCATCTAAATGATTTGCCTACTTTTTAGAGTTGTAAAATATATTTATTTTTTTTTGATATGGGTGATTTGTATGTGGCGAACGTCTAAAATTGTCTTTTGTTTTTAGTAGCTTAAAAATATCTAAATATCTCAAGTTTTGCTCTTTTTTAATAGATAGTAGAAATATCGATATTAAATACGTTTACCCAAGATTACGCAGATAATTACTCTTGTAGCAAAACCAAGAGTTGTAAATGTTAAAGATTCATCGAGCAATATAGCTGATGCCAATATTGTTAGGAAAGGTTGAATAAGTTGAATTTGACTAACGCGAGCAATACCTCCGATAGATAAAGTTTTATATCAAGCAATAAAACCGTTTAGGGTGGTAAAAGGGCAAGGGGTAAAGAGAAAAGGAGATCGCTTTCTAGATCTCCTTCTCAAGCATAATCATCGGATTTTATATTATGCCTATTTAGTTACCTTGTTTATGCCTAAAATTGCGTTTCTTACAGTGGAGGCTAGCTAGATATTCGCCATAGAAATTACTGAATTGCCAGAATTTTTGCCAAAATAACAGTATTTTGTTCTGCTCGATTTCTATTGGTTTGTAAGCCAAATCTAATTCTTCTTGAGATAGTTTCATGTTTTATTTCTTCGAAGGTGGTTGATTTGTTTTTCTATTACGGACAGCGATGATACCGCTTTTCAATCCAGATTCTCACCTCTTGTTCAGAACTAAAATAGCTATAGGAACTAGTGAAAGGATCGAAAACCAGCCAATAAATATTTCCTTTAGGGTCATGTTTTTGCCAAATTTTTGGTTCGCTTCTCTTGACAACAAGTTTTGACAAAAAGTTATTAATTATGTGGTTTGCATTTTGAACAATCTTCATAACACAGTAAATTTACTTTGGTTAAAAACCTACTATTACTATCGCTTAGTAAATCAAATATCAGAAGGTACAAAAAACCGAAATATAGCTAGTACAGTTAAGATATTTTGCAACTGTTCTATTAGAAATCGAGCAAAACCGTACCAGCAAAATTGCGAAGAGATCGCGTAATATAATTGAAGACGCAAAGAGGATAAAAATGAAAATTCCTATCGACCGTCAAGCCGTAAAACCAGTCTATCTACAAATTCGCGATCGCTTTAGTCGTTTAATCAGATCGGGAAGTTTAAAAACAGGCGATCGTCTTCCTTCAATTCGCTCTTTAGCTAAAAATATTCAGGTTAACAAATTAACCGTTATTGAAGCCTACAATGTCTTGGAAGCAGATGGATTAATTCATGCTCGTCCTGGCGCGGGATACTTTGTCAATTCAGAATCCTTAATTTCTACCTCACCAAAATCTAATTTTGCACCAGTTCAAGAAGTAATTATTCCTCAACAAAAAAGCGTTTCGTTTTTTGATATTTATCAGCTTTCAGTACAGGCAAAAAGTCAGCCTGGAGTAATAGATTTTAGTACTGGCTTTCCAATCTCTTCTGGTTTGCAAGACTTGCAGCGTCATGCCAGACGAGCCATGAAACAGGTGACTGAAAGTTTATTTAACTATGATTTTCCTCAAGGACAGCTTGTTTTGAGACAGCAAATTGCCAAAATGCTGATTCAATTGGGTTTAGAAGTTTCTGCTGAGGATCTGATTATTACTAATGGCTCGAAACAAGGGCTTTCTTTAGTGATGAATTATTATCTTCAGGCTGGAGACTGGATAGTAACTGAAAGTCCTACTTACTATGGCACTTTGGACATTATTGAAAACATTGGTGCGAGAATTATCGGTATTCCAATGCAGGGTTCGGGGATGAATCTAGAGCTTTTGGAGCAATACTTAAAAAGCCACCGTCCCAAACTAATTTACACTGTCTCTACCTTACAAAATCCTACTGGGATCACTACTGCCCTACAGCATCGTCAGCAATTACTCGCCTTAGCGGAAAAATATCAATGCTTGATTTTAGAAGACAATGCTTATGAAGGTTTGAACTTTGAACCAGTTCCTTCACCAATCAAATCCTTAGACCGCAGTGATTCAGTTATTTATACTGGAACATTTTCCAAAACTTTGATGCCTGGTTTGAGAGTTGGTTATTTACTGGCTACAGGAAAACATTATCGCCCTTTATTAGAGCAAAAGCTGTTTCACGATCTTCATGTTTCTACGGTTTCTCAGGCGATCGTTAGCGAATATTTAGCCTCTGGACATTATCGTCATCATCTCAATCATCTAAGAGCTAGCAATCTGTGTAGTCGCAACGCTATGCTACAGGCTTTGGAACGCTATTTTCCCGAAGAGGCTACCTGGACTGTCCCCAATGGTGGATTATTTTTGTGGGTACAGTTACCCCAAGAAACTTCTATGGTGTCAATTGCCCGTCAGGCTTGGTCCAAAAATGTATTTATCTATCCTGGTATGCCATTTTTTCCTGGTCACAAGGGATACAATGCTCTACGCTTAAACTTTTCCCATGCTCCTGAAGCAATCGATCGCGGTATGGCAATTTTGGGTAAATTACTCAAAGAGCATTTGGTTAAGATCGGTTAGTACCAAAGTAATCAGCAGGCGATTATAAAACTTTGAGATTTCCATCGACAAGAATTAAATAGCTTAATCAGATTAACCCAAGCCAATACGCCCAGCTAAACTAGCACTAAGAGGAATTAAAGTCGCCAAAGTCAAAAATAGAGCTAACAAACCCCAAGCTGCCCTACTGTCATCTGGTTCGGTCAATTCATTTTGTACGGGTCGTTCTAAATCTCGTTGTAAAAACAAAATCAATACTGCCCAATATAAAGGAATGGGGTTAGTTGGATTAAATAAGGCAACAATTCCTAAAATGATTAGAGTTGCCAGAGTACTACGTCTTGCGGTTTTACGCCCATAAATTGCATGAACGACTCTTCCGCCATCTAGCTTTCCTGCGGGTAAGAGGTTTAAGGCGGTAATTACTAAACCTAGCCAGCCAATTACCACCAGCGGATGAATATCCACTACAGCTTTTTCCAGAGCTGAGCCTAAAATTACCTTGGCTAAAGTCCCAACCAAAATAGAACCCCGAAAGAACTCCGTCGGTAATTGAAACATACTGCCAGGATGAGACAGCGTTAAACCGAAAATCAACAGCAGTAGCGAAACAATCCCCGCAGTAGCTGGACCAGCAAAAGAAATATCAAATAGTACTGTACGATTGGGCAACAATGATTCAAAACGAGTAATTGCGCCAAAAGAGCCAATTTGCCAGCTAGGTAAAAAGAAAGGAACGCTGAGGCGGATTTGATAACGGTTAGCAATCACTCGATGACCAATTTCATGAGCGATTAAGACAGACCACAATCCTAAGCTTAAAGGAATAGCTTCGCCATAGCGTCCAAAATTATCAAACAGGTCGAACCCTTGTAATAAGCTAGCTGCCTCTAAACTAGTAAGAATCGTACCAATCAACAAAATCAAAGCCAAGTTTTTCTGTGCCAGAGTTGTCGTCTGAGGATCGTTGGTCTTGGGCAAAATTACGACGACTGGCTTCTCTTCAGGACTTTCTACCAAAAACAAGCGATATTTGTCATTAAAAGCCTGTTCGAGTTTCTGGCTCATTTTAGAATAAGCAGTGTCAGGCTCGCCACGAAGATTACCTTTGAAAATTGCTCCATCCTGATATGGTATGGTTTCCGTCGCAAAAAAGGTGTCAATGCCGAAGATAGTTTTTAGTATGGTCAAATCTTCATCAGGAATAGGGGATGCTTCTAGCACTGCATTTTTCTGCTCAAATTCGCTTTGTTGGCTAGAGGAAGCTGGTTCGGCAGCGGTTTCTTGTTTGATTCTTTCTGCTGCTTTTTGCTGTAGCAAGGCTTCCTGTCCTTCTGCTCTTAGCTGTTTCCCCAACCAGATATAGACGGCAATTGAAGCGATTAATAGAAATAAGATGCTGACTAAATTGAGATATATTCCCAAAGCAAATAGACCGAAAAACAGCAGCCAGGGACTCATCAGGACGATTGACTGTAGCCAAGCCAAAATTCCCAGTTTGCCAAAGGCTTTAGCTCTGTTATATCCCCAAACAAGTATGGCAACAACCGCAGCAAATAGTATAAAAGTGGCAATAGATCCAGATCCGTCTAGCATTCGTTAATTTAGGTATTTTCTGTATAGTAGATCGAATCAACCACCAAATAATAGCGATCGATGTTCAATCTACTATCTAATAACCAATAGTTTTTATTATTTTACGATCGCAGACGGACTAAAGAAAGGATGAAGAATCAACGAGCGAGAAATTTGCTTAAACTGAGGAGGTTATTTAAAGATAGTGCCTAAAGCTCTAGAGGTTAGATTGATGTCCCTCGACTATCGAGCGCAAACCACGTTCGTTTTGGTTTAATAAAGCTTCTCCTGCTGCTGCGTCTAAACCAGTCCAGTGCATCAACAGGGCTAGCTTGACTTTTTTCTGGCTTTTTTCCAATAATTCTTGGGCTTGTTGACGATTGAGTTCGGTTAGATCCCCAATAATACGCAGTGCGCGGTCATGAAGCTTGTCATTGGTTACCGCAACATCAATCATACGATTTCCATAAACTTTACCGTAACGTACCATCGCTCCCGTAGAAATAATATTTAGTGCCATCTTGGTCACTGTACCTGCCTTTAGTCTGGTCGAACCAGCGAGAATTTCTGCTCCCACCAGCAGACGAATATCGACATCAGCATCAATCGGAACTTGCTCTGCGCTAACGCAGCTTATGGCAATAGTAGTCGCTCCCTGAGATTTGGCTGCCTGTAACGCGCCATGAACAAAGGGTGTAGTACCTCCTGCGGTGATGCCAATAACCACATCCAAATCTGTGATCTGATGCTTGGCGATCGCCTTGGCTCCATCTTCAGGACGATCTTCCAAAGCTTCGGAACTTCTAATTAGGGCTGCTGCACCACCAGCTAAAATGCCCTGAACTAATTCTGGAGGTGTACAAAAAGTAGGTGGACATTCTGCTGCATCCAAGACACCTAATCTTCCACTAGTACCAGCCCCGACATAAAATAGTCTACCTCCCTGCCTAAACGCTGAAGCAGTGACTTCAATAGTTTTGGCTAGAGGAATGCGCGCCTGGGCGATCGCCTTAATGGTTTGATTATCTTCTTGATTGAATAGATCGACTATTTCTAGGGGGGATAAACTATCTAGGTTCTGACTATGGGGATTAATCTGTTCCGTCAACAAGTGTCCCCTCGACTGCAAATTATTCATGTTGATAGTTTATTTGTCTGATTCCTCATTTTTTTGTCCCTTGTCTGGTTAGAGTAATCCTTCTAATTTACGGCGAATCCGCTCTAATTCATCATCAGGCATTGACTCGGCTTCTACACTATCCTCCTGCTGGGATACACTATCCTCCTGCTGGGATACACTATCCTCCTGCTGGGATATACTATCCTCCTGCTGGGATAGATTTTGTTCCCAATTAAGTTCGTCTACGTTCCTTTCTGGGGGAATTTCTAATTGTTCTGGCTCGACTATTTTCCAATCATAATCAGCCTGACGGCAAAACTGCTCTACTTCTTCTGAATCAATTCTTTCTACCTTTGGTGCGGGAAAATCTTGAGCTTCCAACAACCCTGCATAACGTAGAGCATCATCTTCTTCTTGAAACATCAGGATTGTATTGCGATCGCCCATTTGAACGGTATGAATCCCTTCATTATCAGTTCCCGCATTAAATAGCAAAATGTATACCAGCATATTAACTAAGGCTAATTCTGTATTTATGCCAATTACAGCACAAAATCAGTTTAATCAGTAAATCGGAATAAACATATTTAGCAAAAAATATTTAGAAAAAACTTGCCAAAAAAAATAGAGACAATTTATTAGTCGTCTCTGGAGAATTGGCAAATCATAATTGCCACAGTTGGCAACTACTTAGTTTCTCGCCAACCACTTTTGAGCGTTAAGACGCTGGATAGTATACATAACCAGCAACTCCAAATTAACTCTCCGCTCGTCAATCATGAAAGATTCGAGCGTGCTGGGGGTATTGCCATAAGTGGCATAAGAAAATGCTTTTTGACCTTTAATATCGCCTTCAGGGAAGTAAATATTAAAAGAGCGATCGCCACCTTGCCATTTGCCGACTACTTGCCAACAAGGTTCATTTTGGTTTGCTCCTTCAATTGGCACTCCCTGTTGTACAAAGCTCAAATCTACATCTTCAATTCCTTCTGCCTTGATTGCTTCTTTGAGTGTAGGAAGATAATGCTCTTGAATAAATTCGCTGAATGGCTTATCTTCTAGCTTTGGTGGTTTTTCTTTCTTAGCTTTTGCTGCCTTGGCAGCAGGTTTAGCAGTTTCTTTTTTGTCTGCTGCTGGTTTTGCTTTGTCTTTGTTGTTTTCCTCTGCCATTTTTTACCAAATTTACAGCTTGAGCTATGGACTTAGATGAGTGCATTCTATCACGACTGTCTATAGTAAAAGAATCAAATGCTGATGGATTGATAACTTGGACAGTTAAATTTAAGACGATTTGACTATTTAGTTTGCTATTAGTTAGCCACTGATAACCCGTGGGCGATCGCCTCTCGAAAAAAGAAGTAAGCATCCCAAATTATTAAGCTGTATAATGCCGTTAGAGCAACGGTAATTGCCAGTTTTTTAATAGTAGCAACTCCTGCACTAACATAAGCCAACCAATAAATCATAAAAGGAGTCGTGAGATAGCAAAAGAATCCATATCCAAAGAATTTTAACCCTATTTGGATTAATTGAGCGTCAACATCGTTAGCTATTATCAAAATTATTGATAGTGATAATATACCTGCAATAAACTGCACAATGCTGTTTTTAAGTAGTAAAAACAACATACCTTTATTATCTTGATATTTTTTCATTTCTGACAAGTTATCTCTTTTCAATTCGTATTGAAGAAGAAAATTATCTAATTAAAACTTTTATTATTCTGTAATTATATCTAGGTATTTGTATTGATACCTTGAAGAATCTAAGAAGTTTTACGGAGAAATATGAAGATCTAGAGTCTCTAAGAAATATTATTGTGGTGCATCGCTTGGTTTAGAGCTGGTTTTTTAGGAATCAGGGATAATGTAGATCGACTGGTGTAATCTCTTTTGGGTACAGATAGACTCGATGATTTATAGACTTTATGATTTTCTGCCTTCTGGTAATAGCTATAAAGTTCGTCTGCTATTAAATCTTCTAGAAATTCCTTTTGAAAGAATTGATGTAGATATCTTAAACAGAGAAACTAGAACTCCTGAATTTTTGCAGCAAAACCCTAACGGAAAAATTCCTCTACTGGAAATTGCGCCAGGTAAATTCTTGGCTGAATCAAATGCAATTTTGTACTATCTCAGCCAGGGAACAAATTTTTTTCCTGCCGATAACTATGCACAAGCTTTAGTGATGCAGTGGCTTTTTTTTGAACAGTACAGTCATGAACCGAATATTGCTACTCCTCGCTATTGGATTAGTATTCTTCAACAACCAGATAGAAATCCAGAACAGCTAAAACAAAAACAGAAACTAGGTTACGCAGCCTTAAACGTTATGGAACAGCATCTGAGCGATCGCAGTTTTTTTGTTGCAGAAACTTATACTATTGCCGATATTGGTCTTTATGCTTATACTCACGTTGCCGAAGAGGGTGGATTCGATTTACAAAGATTTCCCGCGATCTTGGCTTGGTTCAAACGCCTTGAAGCTCATCCCAAACACATTCAAATCGAGCGTTCTTGAGTCGTTTTGATTTGTTGATTAATTCGGAATTCAGAATTATCTTGTTGCCAGCAACTGAATGTCGAACTTACGTATATCTGGTTTGAATTTGTAGCGCTGTTCTATTTTATCGTGCGATCGCTGCTTTGATGCTCGTCAATTCGGTTTTTACCCACCGACAATAGGTAAAACCGTACAATATTACATTGCATAAATAGACAAGCTTTCGTTACATTAATTTACATAAGATACATTAAACTTAACAAAACAGAGGTTATCTATGATTACTTTGCTAATTGCAATCTTCTTAATCGGTTGGGCAGCAGCAGCTTTAATTGGAACACAGGCTTATTTCCGTGGCGAACAAACCAAGCCGATCCATGAGCGCAACCTGAGATCTGAATCTTTTGAGTTATTAGCCCAATCTTTTACCGGTAGAGAAACCAACTACGCAGAACGTGTTCCTGTTGTTGCTCTTGATGCTTACGCTAGCAACAATCTTCCTCGTAACTAGGTAAAGCTTTAAGACACTGCTTACTATTTTCTCTTCATTCCTATTTCTGCGAAACAACCCCAAGAGCTAGATGGCGATCGCTTTAAGCATTCAGCTAATTCAACCGCAACCCAGCTTTCAGGGTTGTCTTTGATTTATTATCTGTTATGTTAGATTCAATCGAGTCTAAATAATCAATCAGCAGTAGCTAGTTCGGTGCCACCACGGGTACGACGACGGGTTAGGGTATTGAATAACATCACTCCAATTGCCTTAATCAGATTACCTTCAAGTTCTTGGAACAACTTCATATTCATGGCAAAAGCATCGTTGGCTTCATCGACAATTTTTTCTGCCATCGGGCGATCAATTGGAAGCTCGTTCATCGCCTGGCGATAATTATCTTTAAAAGCTTTTTCGTCTGAAATATCATCAAACTCATAAAAAGCCGTTCCTTCACCTTCAGTAAGATTCATGGCTCTTTGAGCAATTTTTTTAAGAATCTGTCCTCCAGACAAATCTCCCAGATAACGAGTATAGCTATGGGCTGCTAACAACTCTGGCTGAGACTGGGCGATTTCTCTAATCCGCGATACGTACGCTTTTCCTGCTGGGGAATTTTTAGCTTGTTCGCGCCAGTTGGCACCATAGTAAAAATGCAAATCTTGTTCCAAACTTTTTTTGCGGTTGAGTTCGGGAAAATAGATTTTAGAAACTACAGGATGGTCTTTGAGTTTTTCCATTTCCTCTTCCATTGCCGTATAGACAAAATAGAGGTTGGTAACTAATTTGCGATACGATTCCTTTTCGACTACACCTTTGAGAAAACATTTGACAAAACCAACGTTTTCCGCCATTGTGTGGGATTTTTTCGTCCCTCCACGCAACATTGTGGCTAAATCAACGCTCATACTAAATTTCCTTTTATGAATAACTGACCGAATTATTTATCGAAAGATTTAAAAACCTACTTAGTCTGTTAGCGTAAACTGAATTATTGAGAATTATTATTAAGAATTTTTACATTCGACATAATTCTAAAAATTATTACCATTTCCTAAATATATTTAATTGAGTTGTTATGGCTCCAAAATAAAATAGCAAACAGCAAATTCAATTGTATCAATAAATACTGAACAAACTGGAAATATTACAATAAATAAATAGTATTTTTAATAAATTACTTTAGTGTTATGAAAGTTTCATGATCGTACTTATGAATAGCTTGTCAGCTAAACGTCTTGTCAGACCTAGTCAGTTTTTTAGCTGTCATCTGCCATCGTCCAGATAGATTGGTCAGTACCTTCAAAATGCATTAAACAACATGACAATATTACCTAGACTTTTTCTAGTTGATGAATAATATGAAGAAAATACGTATTTAACAATCTATAAAATAGCCAATTTTTTGCAATAAAGCTTTACAAAGCCAAAATTTAAGTACAAGAAACTTAAATATTATGAGCATTTTTGCTTATAATCAGTACAGAATCTGTAACATCAGTGGTTTTTCATATCCGACCGAAAAATAGCAAAATTGCTTTTTTCTGCTCATTAATATCAAATATATATTTAACATGCCTAGAATACTAGTAATTGATGACGATCCCGCAATCTCTGAATTAGTCTCTATCAATCTGGAGATGGCTGGCTATGATGTTAATCAGGCAGAAGATGGAATAAAAGGACAGGCTTTAGCGGTGCAGCTACAGCCAGACCTAGTAATGCTCGATTTAATGTTACCCAAAGTTGATGGCTTTACCGTCTGCCAAAGATTGCGTCGGGACGATCGCACCTCTGATATTCCTGTTTTAATGCTAACTGCATTGGGACAGACTCAAGACAAAGTAGAAGGTTTTAATGCTGGTGCAGATGATTATTTAACCAAGCCTTTTGAAGTAGAAGAAATGCTGGCTAGGGTTAGAGCGTTGTTACGTCGAACGGATCGTATTCCCCAAGCAGCTAAACATTCAGAAATTCTAAGTTTTGGTCCTCTAACTCTCATTCCCGAACGCTTTGAAGCAATCTGGTTTGAAAAAACTGTCAAACTGACTCACCTAGAGTTTGAATTATTACATTGTCTGTTGCAGCGTCATGGTCAAACCGTTGCTCCGCCAGAAATTCTTAAAGAAGTTTGGGGTTACGATCCCGATGATGATATTGAAACCATTCGCGTTCATATTCGTCACCTACGGACTAAATTAGAACCCGATCCGCGCCATCCCAGTTACATCAAAACTGTTTACGGAGCGGGATATTGTCTGGAGCTACCTAGTGCGGAGCAAGTACTAGTTGAAGAAGACAGGGTAACGGCATAAAAAAGTTGAATTGGTGGTATGGGATATTAATCTCCAGGTTCGACTCCTCTGTCTCTAAAACTTACCAGCAGCTATTAGAGCGGTACCATAGGCTGCTTCGGTGTTGTCTGCCACCCTAACTGGTAGCCGTAAATGACGCTGACGAATTTTGCTCCATACAGTATTTTTCGCGCCTCCTCCTGCCGTATAAACTTGGATTAATTTGTTAGCACCCAAATCCTGCAATTTTTGATACCCTAATCCTTCAATACGTGCTATACCCTCCAGTAAGCCGTGTAGGAACTCGGTTGGATTAGCAGGATGGGGTTTTAATTGAGGTAGTAAATCAGGATCGTTCAGGGGAAAGCGATCGCCTGGCTCTAATAGGGGGTAATATTCTAAAGGACTAGCTATTGAAGGATCGATTTGTGCAGATAACAGCTTTAGTTGTTGCTCGTCAAAAAAGTGCTTGAGAACCGCCCCTCCCGTATTAGAAGCACCGCCAGTCAGCCACAAGTTTCCTAGTTTATGACTGTAGATGCCGTATTCAGCTGCGGTAACTTTAGTTTGACTGAGTAACTTTAAAACTAGGGTCGAACCCAAAGAGGTAACGGCTTCTCCTGGTTGACTAGCACCACTAGCCAAAAAAGCTGCAATACTATCGGTAGTACCAGTACGAACGATACAGTTAGAGGGTAAATTAAGGCGATCGCAATTTTCTGGAGTAACTTCTTGAATAATGGCACCAGGAGACAAAACCTGGGGATATAAATAGCTAAACGGCAAATTATCTAACCAATCGGGATAGCAAAGATGATCTACGTCATATCCAAGCTTGAGAGCGTTATGATAATCACTGATTCCGAGCTTGCCATGTAATAAATACGCCAACCAGTCAGCCTGATGCAGCAAATAACTAGCCTGACTAAAATAGGGCTGGTATCGCCACCAAAACAGCTTTGCCAAACTAGAAGTCGCACTAATTACTACATGATTGTCGGGTGCAATAGTTTTAATTTCGCCTAGCACCTCTTGACTCCTAGAATCGTGATAGAGAATCGGCTCGGTAACTGGATTGCCCGCAGCGTCGCATAATAATACTGTAGAAGAAGTCCCGTCGATGGCGATCGCCTTTAGACCTTGTTTTATGGCAAACGGTATTTGAGCAATTAGTGTATAGAGGGTATTTTGCCATGTTTGAGTCAGTTTATTCCCATCAACAGCGGTAAAGCTTGCCTGTCTGGTAGCAACAATCTCGTTCTCTTCATCGATAACTATTGCCCTCGCGCCAGAAGTACCAAAATCAATGCCTAGATAGTAGTTCAATGGTTGACTAGCTTGTGATTAGTGGTTAGTGGTTAGTGGTTAGTGGTTAGTGGTTAGTTGGGTTAAAGCTAATTAAATCTCGGTAATTTATACCTCTGGTTTCTTGTTGGAATGACTATAACGTTAATACGTAACGCTATACATTCTAGAACAGACATTTTGTTACTAAAGATTGCCATTGATGACAAGAAGTCAAGCCAGTAACATCAAACTGTTCCCCATATTCCGCCGAATAGTTTTTAAATGATTCAATCCAGCCCAAAATAATTTCTGTAGGATATTGTTGGCTGTGAAACTTGGATTCATCCAAATAATCACTCATTTCTGCCAAATATCCTGTTTGATAGAGTCGCCAAGCACTCCAAATTAAACTCTGATAACGAGATTCTGCTTCTAAAGCTTTAATTTCTGGAGATAAGTCAGGTTGAGCAAAAAACCGCTCTGTAATTTGCTTTAGTTCGCGAGCTTGCAATAAAGTGTTTTTAGAAGCATTAGCATCATGCTGGCGGTATTTAACTGTTACTGTCTCTACCCAGGCAGCAGGACAACCTATTTGTGCCAAACGCAGCACCAGATCTACGTCGGGGGTTTGTTCGAGGGTGGAATCGAATCCAGGCGATCGCTCAAGCCAAGAACGTCGAAACAACATTGCCCCCAGAAAAACAGGTTTCCAAATAATTAAATTGGCAGCACTGAGATCGGGAATTTGTTGCCAGGGCTGCACCGCAGCTTTTAATCGTCCTGTTTGGTCAACGATCTGCCATCCACTGTTGGCTATTCCCAAAGCAGAATTGTTGTCGAACAAAGCAACCTGAGAAGCTAACTTGTGAGGCAAAAAAACATCATCCTGATCCAAAAAAGCAATATATTCTCCTTGAGCTGCTGTCAAACCAAAATTACGACTAGCTGCTACACCTTGATTGGTTTGACTTAAATATCTAATGCGATCGCCATATTGTCGAACGACTTGAGAAGTAGCATCTGTCGAGCCATCATCGACCACGATAATTTCGTAATTATTATAGGTTTGCTCCAAAACGCTATCGATCGTCTTGGCTATGTAGCGATCGCCATTGTAGGCAGGAATAATTACGCTAACTTTAGTCATAAGTGATCAACAATAAGTAAAATCCGCAATAAAAATCTCGTTTGTTATTCTTCGTCTAGAGAAAAATCTCCAGAACGCTCGGAAGGAATAGCAGCAATTATCGCATCGATTACTTTAGAAATGGGAATAATTTCTAAGCCAATATCGTCGGGTAAACTTTGACCTTTGGGAACGATCGCTTTTTTGAAGCCTAGTTTGGCAGCTTCTTTAAGACGTAGTTCCATTTGGGAAACCAGACGCACCTGACCGCCCAAACCAACTTCTCCAATCAAGACAGTGCGAGGATCGACCACGCGATCGCGAAAGCTAGCAACAATGGCGATCGCCACTCCCAAATCTGCTGCGGGTTCGCCAACTCCCAAACCTCCCACAGAAGCAACATAAGCATCCAATTTAGAAAGTGGTACGCCGACACGTTTTTCCAGCACTGCCAAAATTTGCTGTAGACGATTGTAGTCAATTCCCGTAGTCGAACGACGGGGAGATGTATAGCTAGTGGGACTAACTAATGCCTGAATTTCTACCACAAGGGGGCGAGTTCCCTCACAAGCAACCACAATAGACGTGCCAGGAGAGGCTTCATCGCGATTACCCAAAAATAGTTCTGAAGGGTTATCTACCTCGACTAAACCTCGTTCTGCCATTTCAAAAATGCCAATTTCGTGAGTCGCCCCAAAGCGATTTTTTACCGAGCGCAACAGACGGTGAGAAGCATAGCGATCGCCTTCAAAATAGAGTACCGTATCTACCAAGTGTTCTAATACTCTCGGTCCTGCGATCGCCCCTTCTTTGGTAACATGACCGACAATTAGCAAAGTAATATTCTCTCTTTTACCTACCTGCATCAGTGCCGAGGTGCATTCCCTAACCTGGGCTACCGAACCAGGAGAGGAAGCCAAAGCAGCAAAGTGAAGCGTTTGAATACTATCAATAACTGCTACTTGAGGTTTTAACGATTCCAACTCCCGTAAAATTTCTTCTAGATCGGTTTCTGGCATTACGTAGAGGTTATTTTCCTTTTTACCGTTACCGTTGTGATTTCCCTTGCCATTGCTAACCGCTTTAGTCTTAGTATCCGATACATCCAAACGAGAAGCCCTTAACTTTACCTGCTGTCCCGATTCCTCTGCCGAAACATAGAGAATGCGCGGAAGACTATATGAAAGTTTATTGGCTACCTGTAACAACAAAGTTGACTTACCAATGCCAGGATCGCCACCAATTAATACTAGAGAACCAGGAACGACACCGCCCCCCAAGACGCGATCAAATTCTCCATAGCCGGAAGGAAACCGTTCTTGAACGTCATTATTAATTTGCGAAAACTTTAAGGAGACTCTTGGTTGAGCTACCCCAGATGCCCTAGAATTATTACGAGTGCCAGATTGCCATCCACTTCTACTGTATCCACCGCTAGAGGAAATTTCGATCGGTTCTTCAGAAATCGTGCCAAACTCATTGCATTCTTTACATAATCCAAACCATTGACTATATTCAGCACCGCATTCATTGCAAACATATATTTGTTTAGATTTAGCCATTTTCTTAAGAAAAATTAGAGATTTAAAGAAATAGAAAGATAACTTAGTAAGATTTATTGATAAGGTAATCTCGATCCTAAGAAACTTTAAAAGCTTCAAAGATAAATTAAATCTAAAAAAACTTCTCAATTGTGCTAATTGTTAAGATAGTCGCCGTAAAATAGGCGTTTAGCATATCTAGAGCTTGGCAGTATAGCGATTTGAACTACAAATCGAGAGAAATTTTACTTAAATATCGGTAATCTTACTTAAATAAGGAGTGTATAGTAACTTGGAAACCAATAAGGAAAAAATTTTAGTAGTAGATGATGAGGCTAGCATCCGTCGTATTTTAGAAACTCGTCTTTCTATGATTGGTTATGACGTAGTAACCGCTGCTGATGGCGAGGAAGCTTTAGAGACTTTCCGCACTACCGAACCCAGTCTAGTAGTCTTAGACGTGATGATGCCCAAATTAGATGGCTATGGTGTCTGCCAAGAATTACGCAAGGAATCAGATATTCCTATTATAATGCTTACCGCTTTAGGAGATGTTGCCGATCGCATCACGGGTTTGGAATTAGGTGCAGATGACTATGTAGTCAAGCCTTTTTCGCCCAAAGAATTAGAGGCTCGCATCCGTTCCGTACTGCGCCGAGTTGATAAAAATGGTGCGCCTGGTATTCCCAGTTCTGGAGTAATTCACGTCGGTTCGATTAAGATCGACACTAACAAGCGTCAGGTTTACAAAGGAGATGAACGCATCCGCCTTACAGGAATGGAATTTAGTCTCTTAGAGCTATTAGTTAGTCGCTCTGGCGAACCTTTCTCTCGTTCGGAAATTTTACAGGAAGTTTGGGGCTATACTCCCGAACGCCACGTCGATACTCGCGTGGTAGACGTACATATTTCTCGCCTACGAGCCAAATTGGAAGACGATCCGAGCAATCCCGAACTCATTCTAACGGCTAGAGGTACTGGATATTTGTTTCAACGGATTTTAGAAGCAGGAGAAGAATAGACTACGATACTCATTCCAATTAATTTCCTCACGATTGATTGGTTAGTCGTTAGTTGTTAATGGGGTTGAAGCCGTCTTCGGTCAAGTCACTTATACCTCTGGTTTCTATTTGAAATGATTATAAAACACGAAGGATAAGGAAGATTAAAGCTTATAGCCTAAAGCTCAAATAATGAGTAAATCAGATCCCAATCGAATATTAAGACTGCTGCCTTTCTTCGCTGGAGGATTAGGAGGTTTCTTACTGCTGATCAATCGTCTGCTGACGGCACAAATCACCGATTCTCAAGCTCGTTCGGATGCGTTGGGAGTAATTGAAGGAGCAGTTTTAATTTTGGTTGGTTTACTCTGGCAACAAATTCAGGCAAAAACTCCTGATACCGTAACCTTAATTGGCGAAACGGGTTTGGAATTTGCTTCCGAACTTTCAGAAGTAGCCAAAACCGAACTAGCCTGGGCTTCTCATTTATTATTAACTAATACCGTAACGCGATCGCTCGTTGTTTATTACGATGGCATAACTATGTTGCGACGAGGTGTTCTGGGAAAAAATTCTCAAGTCAAACCAGGAGCAATTCTAGAGCGAGCTTTGTCTAAAGCCAAGCCTGTATATTTAGTAAATCTCAATCTCTATCCAGGTAAGGTGGAGTTTGATTATTTACCAGAAAATACCCAAGGGGTGATCTGTCAACCGATAGGTAATAAAGGGGTTTTAATCTTGGGGGCAAATGCGCCTCGCAGCTATACCAAAAAAGACGAACAGTGGATCGAAGGGATCGCCGATAAGCTAGCAGTGACTCTTAACAGTTTTAAAGGTTAAGTATCGTAAATATAAAATGTAGTTTATTTCTCAGTTACTGGTATATTTAACCACTCGCTTAGTTCTTGAGCCAGCCAGTCAAGTTCTATTGCCGATAAGCTTTGAACATACATACCGTTAGCGTTGGAATTACTAGTACTTTTGATTCTATAGGGTTTGGCATCAGCCCAAATAGTAACTGCTGAATCATCCTTTTTTGTCTGACCATCGTAACTTAATTTAGTGCGATCTATAGTAGCAATCTTGTGTCGAGAAGTTGGTTTGGGTTTTTGATATTTTAGTTTTAAACATTCATAGGTCAAAGAAATTTCCTTGGAAGTAATTTTTAATCTCGTGCTACCAAAGAGCATAAATAAAATTGCTCCGATCATACTTAAACCGACAGCCCAAAAAGGAATGGAAAATAAGCCGAAAAAAAGATTGATCGGCAAAGGAGCCATCAATACTGCCCCCCAAGTCCAGATAGTTATAAAACTATTCCAGGCGATCGCAAAAGTAATCAAGAAGATTAATTCTGGCGTAAAACCTTTGGGAGGAATAAAAACTTCAATTTCTTCTGGCGATTTTCGCAGCTTGATTTTGCTGTAGACTGGTTGCTTGACAATTTCCGAATTTTTTTCTCTAAGGGAACTACAGAAAATAAAATATCCAAACTTATTCAGAATTCGGAAAGATATCAACAAACCAATGAGGAAGATGCGGTAAACGTTGAATCTGAGATTCAATTTCTTTCATCTCTTGTTTAGTAAGT
>JADEXJ010000354.1 GCA_015207195.1 Pleurocapsales cyanobacterium LEGE 10410 | reverse complement strand
TGAGAGACTTGAAGTAGTCTTCGTTCATCTGTACCAAGTCATTTTTATCTAATTGAGCCATGTTTTTAACATACACCACAAGGGTGGAGTTGGCTCATTTTTGATTGGGGGGGAAATGAACGGTTACGCCAGAGGGATTGCTAAGTATAGAAGAATTAAAAGCCATACATGGTAACACTTCGCCAGAAGGGATAATTATTCCTGAGAATTAAGCTCCCCTGCTTTTTCGTTAACATCTATGCAATTATCTAACAAAACCATTCAAATTCTAATGGCAGTTATCGCGACAATTCTTGTTGTAGCTGCACTCAAGGCAACTCAACCGATTTCTATGCCCCTGGCGTTTGCTTTTTTTATTACAATTTTGGTGCATCCGTTACAGCAAAGACTGGAACAAAGATTGCCTCGGTGGTTAAGCCTGATTTTGGTTTTATTGCTGCTATGTGGCGTTGTAGGTATCGCAGTGGGCGCATTGTCTTTGGCTGAAGAAATCATCGAACCGAAACTTCCGCAGTATCTAGATCGCCTGCAAGAAATAGCCAATACCGTTCGCTCTTGGCTACAAGAAAGTAGTTTACCTCTGCCCGATTTTTCTACTCAGTCTAGTAGCACGTCTGATCGCCTGACAGAACAAGCCATAGGTGGAGTTCGTTCTTTTATTTCTGCTCTTAGTTTGACAGTATTAACTATCTCTTTATTAGTTTTATTATTATTAGAAGTCAGCCAATATCGCCAGAAAGTGAGACAGGCTTTTAGTTTTAAGACAAGCGATCGCCTGATTAATGCAGTTGGTAATACTAGTGCAAAATTACGACGCTATCTTTGGGTGATGACTCTTACCAGCCTGTTGACAGGGGTATTAACTATCGTTTGGTGTTTTATCGTCGGAGTCGATCTGGCTTTTGTTTGGGGCATCATTGGCTTTATCCTCAACTATATCCCCACGTTGGGTTCGATTATTGCGGTGATTCCTCCAACCTTGGCAGCACTTTTATTTAATGGTGTGGGAAGGGCGATCGCCACTTTAGCAGGATTAGCTATAATTCAAGTCATCATGGGCAACTTTGTCGATCCGCGAGTACAGGGTAAAAGTCTACAACTATCACCTTTTGTGGCTCTATTTTCCATAGCTTTTTGGGGTTGGGTATGGGGCATCCCTGGGGCAATCTTGGGCGTACCGATGACTATCTCAATTATTTTATTCTGTCAGGAATTTGAAGTCACTCAGGGAGTAGCGATTCTTTTGGGCAAAGTAGATAGTTAACAATATGTTACTAGTTAAGTATCTGTCTTCCCTTGGCTAATTTCTGCTATTTGTAAACCTAACAAGCTATTAATTTATCTTTCAAAAGTAGAAAGTAATAATCAACATCTATCAATTATCAATTATCAATTGCGAGACAGTGCGTTGGGCGGTTTCACCGACTTGAAGCAACTGTCGAGGGTGTCCATTGGTTGATTCTGTCAGAGATTCGCGGTTTTGCAACCAGGCAAATAAGCCAGCAGTACCGACAAAAATTAAGGTGATTATTCCGACCACTTGCAGCATGATACTATAGCGCATATTTATTTAAACCA
>JADEXJ010000353.1 GCA_015207195.1 Pleurocapsales cyanobacterium LEGE 10410 | reverse complement strand
GAGTAGTACTTTTGAAACTATCATGGTCTTCTTGTGTTTTTGGATTTTGGTTGGTTTGGACGCCGCCAAACCTACACAAGAAGACTTTTTTATTCTACTCTACAGACACACTACTTGGGGAAGTATCTTTTTTAAATGAGATACGATTCAATCTTGCCCAAATCCAATAAAGGGGATGGTGTTCACGCATACCGGTAATTTTGAAAACATCCGGATATACATCCCATATCAATATGCTGAACCGATGTGGAAGAACAATATTCAGCAGATATCCCATTGGAGGAATGGAAACAAAAAAAACTTCATATCCCTTGAAACGGGTTAATAGCAGCCACCAAATGCGAATAGAAGCTGCAAGATATGAAGCTGCCTTTTTCCATGCAGGCCTCTCATGCCACATATTAATGCTCACAATATCAATGTCTGCGTCCAGAACTTCTCCCTGTTCATGCACGCTTCCTGTTAATAGAGCGACTTCATCAAACTTTTTATTAAATGCATTACAAAGTCCGATCGTAAGGTAATTGGCAGCCTGATTGACAATGACAATTTTTTGCTTCAAACCTATTTTTTTAATTAAAGATATTTAAGAACTTTTCAGAAAAATCTCTCACCCTTGTGTCATATTTCTCATATAGAAGTTCATCTTTTTCCATATCAAATCCACTGATAATGTCAGCAAGATGATGTGCATCAGATGCTTTAAAATACGTTCCCTTGTCACCTAATTGCTCAGTATTAACTTTAAGGTCGGAAGCTATAACCGGAACTTGTAATGATTTGGCATCTTCAATAACTGTACTCCATCCCTCAAACAAACTGGGCTGAATTACAGCCTGTGAGATTTTCATCAGATTTAGTTGGTCATTACGCGGAATAACTCCTAACATTGTGACCTGCTCTTCCAGGCTGTTATTTTCGACTATATCATGGAGTTCGCGAATATAAGGTGATGAGTTTGAATCGGGCATTTTACCGGTTATTGCTACATGAATAGGTCTTTTTTGTACTTTTAATAGTGCAATAGCCTTTAACACTACCGAATGGTTCTTGTGTTTGTGAAACTGATTCGAAACAATAAAGTATTTTTCCGGGAGCCCGTATTTTTTCCTGATCATTTCGGGATTTTCTATCGAAAAATCGTCAACCAGGGAAACGAAATTGAGAACATGAATTTTCAGGTCTTTTCTTAGATTATAAAATCGTTTGAAATCCTCCTCTGCTGCTTTGCTTGATACCACCAAATCTTCCGTGTTTCGAAGCATCAGTCGCAGTCTGGACTCACGCATAATCCATTGCCATTTTGAGAAAAATTCCGGGTAGTATTTATGCTGCAAATCTGCAAACCATGACACTGAGCGAACGGATTTGTCATATGCATGCTTAAAAAAAATGGGCTGATTCCATTCCGGATAGACTCCATCTAACTCATATTGCATGACAAGTTCATTCGAAAATATATTTTTTTGTTTAATCCAGGATTGTAAATACCCTTTTACAACGGGGGGAAATTCCCATTGAATCATTTTCAGCTTTGAATACTGAAACTGAGGCAAAAAATCTTTGAGTTCTGAATTATAAAAAAGAAGGATTTCAG
>JADEXJ010000100.1 GCA_015207195.1 Pleurocapsales cyanobacterium LEGE 10410 | reverse complement strand
ACAGACATTACTCTTACTTCTACCTCATATTTTACTTCTCTCTCTTTTGAATCAGTTAGAGACAGTTAGACACTGGTTAAATGATAGAGGTTTTGATTTTTGTCTGATTAGGTGCAAGATCTGAGTAATAAGTAAATTTGAAAATTTTTTCGACTATAACGCCAGAGTTCGGGAACTTTTAACAGCAGATAATTATCAAACTGTGTCCTATTGGTGATATCTATTTCGATTGCTAGATCTGGTGGCGGATCGACACTTAAATCTAATCTGTCTTTACTGACCCTTAAAACTACTAGTTATAAAAGAGAGTCCATGAGATTCATTATCTTGATGCTTTCCTGAGACAGCTTTGTTTCTTGGCGTAAATTTGTTTCTAATAATCCTTTGAGGGCAATCAGTTTCATGCTGTTTTCCGCTAAAGTCTCGGCGATCGCCTCCCCCGCCTTGAGATAACCTACTGCCCCCAAATCCATTAAAGCCGAACGGCGCAGTTGCAGATCCTCTCCCTCCAATGCTCTAACCAAGATCTCTCCATAGCGATCTTTATCTGTTAACTGATACATTGCCCTGGCAGCAGCATATTTTACTTTCTCTGTCGGATGCTCAGTAAATGGCTCGATTACAGAGATTGCCTCCGTTGCGCCTAACGTTCCCAAAGCTTCGATTATTGCTTCATAGGGCTGTACTAGATGAGGTTTTCCTGGGACTCTGGTAGCAGCAGCTACTCCCCCATCTAATAACTGCATCAAGGCAGGAATACATCTTCGATCGCCCAATATCTCTAAAGCCTGAGCAGCAGCTTCCCTAACGTAGAAATCGGGAAACTCCAAACAGCGTGTCAACGGCTCTACCGCACTTTTATCCCCTAGTTTACCCAAAGCCCTAGCTGCATTACGGCGCAAGGGATAACCACCATCAGGAGCGCGATCCTGTTCGTCTTCTAAAGCCATTAGCAAAGTAGCGATCGCTTCTGGTTCGGTTATTCTAAATTTTCCCAGCCACCAAGCAGCATAGTATCGCGCCCCCAAATTCTCTTTTTGCTTCAGATTGGCGATCGCCTGTTCGACAGTTAACTGCTCTGCTTCATCTGAACTGTTACTATTATTCATTCCCTATAGACAAAGAGCTTAAAGCTGTTGTTAAAACGACAATACTCAGAAAAGTAAACAAATACTAGCCCTAATGCTGGCATTCGCATACTCTCCTGAGTAATGCTTTATCAATCAAGTGTTTTGATTTTTATCTAGTGTCTATCTTGCTGCAATAGACTTTTAACCCATAGCTAGAATTAACTCGTTATTTTAGCTAAGAGCGTTGATTGCGTAGTCGATGTAGTTGTTAGCTTCAGTTGCAGGCTGACCGCTTAGACCATGATTGCTCTTGATATATTTTAGAGCTTCGATGTACCAGCTAGGAGATAGTTCATAAGCGCGGTTGATTTCATCTAAACCAGCTACGAGATATTCATCCATAGGTCCTGTACCACCTGAAACTAAGCAGTAGGTGACCATTCTGAGGTAATAGCCGATGTCACGAGAACATTTGGCTTTGCCTTCGGAAGTAGAAGCATACTGAGGACCAGGAGTGCTGGTAGTGTAAGGGAACTTGGAATACACTGCGTTAGCTGCACCGTCAACCAAGCTTTGAGAATTACTAGTTAAAGCTTTGGCTGCTTCCAAAGCTGCGCTGGCACGTTGAAAACGACCAAAAGCAGTCTGAATTTCAGTGTTAGTCAGGAAACGACCCTGGGAATCAGCAGAAGATACCGCTTCAGTTAGAGGAGTTTTCATAATCTTGATGTTACTCTTGTTTTACTAATTTTCTTTAACAACCAAAAAATGGTTGGCATTGTCTAGATAGATGGTTTTCCGATTAAGCCACAGCAGAAGCAGCGCGATCAAAGTAACCAGCGATTTCTGAAGTAATAGCACTACAGTCACCAGGAGTGATGTTGCTAGTATCGTTAACGATCGCCAAAGCTGCTTCTTTCATTTTTTGAACGCCTACAGCAACGGAAGCACCAGGAGTACCCAAAGCTAGATAAGTTTCACGCAAACCGTTAAGACAACGGTCTTCTAAAACGCTAGCATCACCAGTAAAAATAGCGTAAGTGATATAGCGTAAAATGATTTCCATATCGCGCAAGCAAGCTGCGTTACGACGGCTAGTATAAGCATTACCACCAGGAGCAATTAACTGAGGTTGCTCGGCAAATAAAGCGCGCGCTGCATTGGTAACAATCGCAGAAGCGTTACCAGTGATGCGGTTTACAGAGTCCATGCGTTTGTTGCTGGCAGAAACCATTGCACTTAAAGCATCTAGTTGGCTAGTGGACAAAAATTCACCACGAGCATCAGCTTGAGACACTACTCTAGTAAATGCGTCGAACATTATAAATAATCTCCTACTTGATTTAAATTTGATTTAGTTGAACTTCAAAAAGGAATCTTAACTTAAAACTACTTTCAGCCACTAACGCGATCGCGCTACTAAAAGAAAGTGGTTAATCGAAGGTGCTAAGTTACTATTTTCTAGGTGCTTGGTAAAAGTTTTTAAACTCACCCAATAAAACTTTACACTCTTAATAAAAATACCTTGGAGAGATCACTTTATAGGGATTACCGTACGTAAGCGTACTGAAGCCAATCGCTTCCTTTAGCTATCGTTTTTCGGCTTTGCCCCTAGGCTTCCCCCCTCAGATAACTTTTATACAACGACAACGAACCATTATTTGTTACGTCTTGTTAAAATTTCCTTGTTTAACCGATTGATGATTAACCGAACTTTATATTAGTTAACTTCGATCAGTTTGTTTACTTCCATTACAATCGTAGCCGACTTTTTCACAGAAGTACCTGAGAAAACAAGTTTTGTTATACTTCATTATCTTATCTTTCCGTAACCAAAAGCAATTCAATGTTACTTTTATCAACAATTTGCTGATTGACTACTACATATTTATTTACCAACTATCAAAACCCCAGGAAAAAAAGCTCAACACTTGACCAGCATTTACATACTTCTTGCCCATAAGATTAGTTTTAATCTAGGCAGTCAAAGCCAGCTTGCGCTCTAGATCGAACAGAAAACCATGGATATACTCTTCTGCCCATTCTGAACCATACAGGCGAGTCAGCATTCCCCTAGCGGGATCTTTTTCGGCTCGATAGTCGCTATAGCTTTTTTGAGCCTTTAAAATTGCCGATAACTGCTGTCTGTCTTCAACTTCTGTTGCTCGATCTACAAAATTAATATAGGCATTTAGATAATCGCAAAAAGCTGCAAAAACTTTAGTTTCTACTACTTCCGTCGCGGTCGGACGAGTCCATAAAAAAGCAGGAGAAAAATACTGCTTTGCTTCTTCAGGAAAATCGCCACCCCAAGGTAAATCTTGCTGATGTGAATGGAACATAGGCATAATCGGCTGACTATATTTAGTCTGATAAGCTTCATTCTGACTAAACAGAGGCTGCATATCGATCGCAATTAGATGTCCTCCAGGCAAAGTAACCAAATCTGCGCCAAAGAAAGGTAAATCGTAATTAAGAGCGGGGAAAATAACGAAATTGAGTACCTGGAGAGAATTTCCTCCCTGAACATGAGCTGCTCTAATTTGCCTGAGTTTATCAGACTTAAAGCCGTAGCTGGTAGTTAATACAGGTTGCTGATTCTTCCCCTTGCCCATCACTCCTGCTTTGCTTTCAAAGCCTGAAGGTATTGGATAAGATTCTAAATCTAACCTTGATTGTAGAGTAGCGATCGCGTAATCTAAAAAGGGTTGATATAAAGTCATATTGTCATATTGTTCAAAGCTGTCAGCTATTAACCTTGGCTTTTAACTGTGTTGAGCGTTTGGTATAGATAACTATTTTCTTGCAGATGTCACTGCCAAGGGAGAAGCATCTTCAAATAGGAATTCATATAAGAATTTCTCCGACCACTCTGAACCAAAATAGCTGCTAAATAAGCCATGAGCGGGGTCGCGCTCGGCACTATACTGGTCATAGTCTTTTTGTGCTTTAACAACGCGCTGAATATCTTCTGGTCGGGTTAAAGGTTCAGCATTTGCCAACATTTGCCAATATAAATTTATATATTCCTGATAAGCGGGGAACAAACGATTGACTACCGTTTCCGAATCAGTTTTGGCAAACAGCAAATATTTAGAAAAATACTGATTAGCATCGTAAAACTTCATTTCCAAGTTTTGCGCCAGTTCGTTGTATTTGTCGCGGATTTCTCGCATTGGCTCAATATATTTGTCTGTGTAGGCGCGATCGCGGAATAATGGTTGAAAGTCCATAACTACCAATATTTTCTTTTTCCCAAAGGAAAGGAAATCTACCCCCAACAGAGGAAGATCGTAATGATGGGCAGGATAAATTACGCTATTAAATACCTGAGCAGTTTCCCCCGCATCTATATAGGAGTAGCGGATCTTCCTGAGTTGCTGGCATTGATAGCACCAACTTTGAATCGTGGCAGGATTTTTTCCCCTAATGCTAATGTTAGATTCTAATCCTGCGGGAATAGAACGACTACGTAAATCGAAGCGTTTAAACAGCTCTTCTTCTAAATATTCTTTAAAGGGCGCGAACATACGATTATTACTATATATACTAAGCCTTGTAGTCAGAATATAGAAGCGGTAGGATTTTAGTCTCTTTTTCTCAAGACTAAGCAACAAAGCTTTACGAAACAACGGTTATTAATTTGATGCTCTTTTAACAACGGAAATTGAGGATGCGATCTTCGCGATCGCTATTTAACTAGGGAGATTTAATCTTGAAAGAACATTCATATCAAACATCCTTGCATTGGACGGGAAATAAAGGTCAAGGTACTAAAAATTATCGTGCTTACGATCGCGCTTATGAGATTAAAGTTCGAGGGAAACCGATAATTTTGGGTTCATCCGATCCTGCTTTTCGTGGGGATAGCAATAAATACAACCCTGAAGAATTATTAGTTGCTTCTCTCTCAAGCTGTCATATGCTGTGGTATTTACATTTATGTGCAGATGCGGAAGTTATGGTAATTAATTACCAAGATCGAGCCAGGGGAAAAATGAGCGATCGAGATGGCAGTGGCAAATTTATCGAAGTTGTACTTCAGCCAGAAGTTACAATTACTGCTGAAAGTGATTTAGAACAGGCAAAACAGCTACATCATCAAGCTCATAAGTTTTGTTTTATTGCCAATTCCGTTAATTTTCCCGTTCTGTGTCAGCCATTAGTTATTCAGGGAATTTAAAATGCGCGATCGCCTCTAAAAATTTTAGCTGTATTGAATTCTCTCATTTTTGTTTGATTACCAACATTTTGTTTGCTCCTGGTTGTAATTCGTAGGGTATTCGTACCACCGAAGTAGAATATCCCAAATTATTAAAGTGCGCGATAATCCCATCTAAATAAGACGAAGTTTCCTGCATCAAAGTCAAGAGGGGAAAAATCCTAACTTCCTTACTTACCCGCAGCATTTCCTCGATAGCAGCCAGGTGAAAGTCATAGTCGCACTGTTCGGAATACAAAAACAGAAAATGGGAACATAGTGCCAGATCGTATGTTTGTTTGGCAAAATTAAGCTGGGGTAATTCTTGCGCTAGATATCTACCCTCTTGTTTACCCCGTTGATAGTCCTGTAAGAAAATCTTGAGGGCTTTAACTCGATTGGCTTTCAAGTCTTGAGGATTTTGGTGATATTGCCATACCCAATTATTCGGAGTAGCAATTATCTGACCAATAATATTATCTACTACCGCATCAAATCTTTGTTCGATCTCTCGACCATCAAACTGATAGATCGGATCGATGGAGGTAATTTTAGCTCCTTTTGCCGTACCTTCGGCATTAAAGCTAGCTGGACCATCACCTACTCCTAAAATACGTTTTTGTAGATCTTTGGCAGACAAATCAAACATCTTTGTGTATTCATCAAAGGATCTTCCAAAGGGAACGACCTTTTCTAACTTCATCACCATAGTGCAATCCTCAAGTAGTTAGATTAGATTAGATTGAGCAGGAAATAGTTGGTAACATAAACAATTGAGTAGAATCAACTATCTTATCCTTTTTCCTCACTTGCACCATGACTGATTTTCTGAGCCATCTCAATCCTTCACAACGCCTAGCCGTAGAGCATTACTGCGGTCCGATGCTGGTGGTTGCAGGAGCAGGATCGGGTAAAACCAGAGCTTTAACCTATCGTATTGCCAATTTAATTCGTAATCGTCAGGTAGATCCAGAGCAGATCTTAGCAGTTACCTTTACCAACAAAGCTGCGCGGGAGATGCGAGAGAGGATT
Source organism: Pleurocapsales cyanobacterium LEGE 10410 (assembly GCA_015207195.1). GTDB lineage: Bacteria > Cyanobacteriota > Cyanobacteriia > Cyanobacteriales > Xenococcaceae > Waterburya. Next base: position 15,558 of record JADEXJ010000100.1, on the reverse strand, counting down.
GAATATATTTTTGCCACAGAGTTAGCTTTAGAACAGCACGGTCAACGGCTGGAATTTTTGACAGAATATGAGCAAAAGGCTTTAAAGTCGAAGGTATATCGCAGGACGACCAAAAAGCTATGGATTGGTACTTTTCATAGTCTATTCGCTCGGTTGCTGCGCTTTGATATCAATAAATATCAGGATGAGAGGGGGCGCACTTGGAAGCGTAACTTTTCGATTTTTGATGAATCGGATGTTCAGAGTTTGTTCAAGAATATTGTTACGAAGGAATTAAATTTAGATAACAAGAAATTTGACCCCCGTAAGATTCGCTACACCGTAAGTAATGCCAAAAACCAGGGTTTAACTCCCGATGATTTTGCCAAACAAGAACCAGGCTATCGCGGTCGAGTTGTGGCAGAGATTTACAATGAATATCAGTCTCGGCTTGCTGCTAATAATGCCCTGGATTTTGACGATCTGATCTGGGTTCCTGTCAAGTTATTCCAGCAGAACGAATCTATATTGGGCTATTGGCATAGTCAATTTCAGCATATTCTGGTCGATGAATACCAGGATACCAACCGCATTCAATATGATTTAATTAGGCTGCTGGCAACTAATGGCGAGACCAGCAAAAATGACTGGAATTGGCATAGGCGATCGCTTTTTGTCGTAGGAGATGCCGATCAGTCGATCTATTCTTTCCGTCTAGCTGACTTTACCATCTTGTTAGACTTCCAGAAAGATTTTGGTGATGGTTTAGCCGATGAAGATACCCGCACCATGATCAAACTAGAAGAGAATTATCGTTCTCGCGAAAATATTCTCCAAGCAGCTAACCATTTAATTGCTCATAATAGTCAACGGATTGATAAAGTTCTCAAACCGACAAGAGGAGTAGGAGAGCAAATTTATCTCTATAAAGCCGATGAAGAACAGCAAGAGGCGCGGTTTGTGGTGCAGCAGATGCAGCAAATCAAGGAAAATAATCCTGAAATAGACTGGGGTGACTTTTCTATTTTGTATCGGACTAATGCTCAGTCGCGTCCCTTTGAGGATTTACTGCTACATAATAATATCCCCTACAATATTGTCGGTGGTTTAAAGTTTTACGATCGCAAAGAAATCAAAGATGCGATCGCTTATTTACGCATCATTGCCAACCCAGAAGATACTGTAAGTTTGTTGCGGATTATCAATACTCCCCGTCGCGGTATCGGTAAGACAACTATCACCAGGCTGATGGATGCCTCACAACAAATGGGTATCCCCCTATGGGAAATTGTCAGCGATGAAACCTCCGTCAATACTATGGGTGGGCGAGCAGCTAAAGCTTTAAATCAGTTTGCGCGGATGATTCAGGAGGTAAAAGACAGACTCGACGAGCTTACCGCAGGAGAAGTGCTGAACCACATCATCGAACAGACAGGTTATGTTAAGGAGTTGCAGCAGCAGGGAACAGATGAAGCAGATAACCGTATTGCCAACATTTACGAGCTTTATAATGCGGTGCAGCAGTTTCAAGAAGATAACGAAGAAACTAGCCTAGAGGCATTTCTCGCTAGTGCCTCCCTAGCTTCCGATCTGGATAATTTAGAAGAAGCACAGCAACTCGTCTCGATGATGACGCTGCATTCAGCTAAGGGACTCGAATTTCCTATAGTTTTCTTAGTCGGCATGGAACAGGGTTTACTACCCCACAACCGCACTCTCAACGACCCTTTAGAAATCGAAGAAGAACGCCGTTTGTGTTACGTAGGAGTTACCCGCGCCCAGGAACAACTATTTTTAACCTATACTAGAGAACGTCGCCTTTGGGGAACCAGAGAACCTGCCGTATCCTCTCAATTTCTGATGGAACTTCCAGGGGAGTTAATTAACAGTAATATTAACGTCGCCAGTACCTATCGTCGCCGTACTCCCAAAAAAACCACTACTGGTCAAGCAATCGATTGGAGTGTGGGCGATCGCGTTTTACACCATGAATTCGGTGCAGGAGAAATCACTCATATTCTTGGTAGCGGTCAAAAAGCTACTTTGGCAGTGAAGTTTCCCAACATGGGAGTAACTAAAATTATTCCCAAAGCAGCACCGATGGAGAAAGTAGAATAGCCGATCGACTATTGGTGTTGCAACCGTTAGAAGATACTTAGGTCAGACTGGGGGACTTAGAGAAGAAGAGACTAAAGAAAACATCAATTGTGATTCAATTTAAATCCCTTGCGTAATTATGCAACACCAAATTATTGAGCAGTAGGCATCGTTCAAAAAACGCCATAAGTTCTACTTCAATTAAAAAACTATCCAGGATCTTATCTGCGTTTATCTGTGTTCATCTGCGGATAATACAATACCCAAATTAAAGAAATATCATATAGCCAGTGAAGTTTCCTTAGTTAGCACAAAAACATTACCTTCATTTCCTCTACCAATCCGCATATCCTCATCAAGATAGGTAATATCTAGCCATCCTTTTTGCTCTGTACGTTCAATCTTAAAATCGAAGGGGAAAAACTTCTTACCAGACTCAATTTGCTGAATAAATTTGGCAGGTGTATTGTAACCAAACAGACGCTGCAAGCCAATAATCGAACGCTCAAACATTACGTTGACTCGCTTGTCGGAAACAGGTTCAAAAGTGGCAGCAACGCTTACTAAACCTTCTAGCATAGGTAGACCTATAATCTCGGCAATGTTATATACTTTGGCTTCTGACACACGGATACACTGATAGATTTGCCCCATCTTTAACAAAGGAAAGCGATCTAGACCCAGAATGCCCTTACTAGTTGTATACAGCAAACGCCAATCACCGTTGAGTAAATCCTTGGCTTCTAGAGGTTGCTTAGTAGGATTCGTATCTTCCAACTGTTGAATTGCTGAAAGAACTCGAACATTATCAATTTCGTTAGCTAGCAAACCGCGATTTTTTCCAGCGATCGCCTCTAACAACTCGGCTTTCTTACTCATAGGTTTTCCTTGGTTACAAATATTTCTCAACCTATTAACTATTTTATTTCATAACAGAGATGACTATAGAAGAGTAATGTAGTCATCTCGATAAAACAAGTTCTCTTTAGGCTAAGCATCAAAAAGCGATCGGAGAAATTTAAATCCCGCGATCGCTTCTATAAAGATATATCTACTTGTGTAATATCTAGTTTAAGTTTAATGAAATATTAGATGACCAATTTTGATTAGAGAAACTTTCTGCTGGTAAAGAACTAAGATCCTCGCTGCCGTCTTCTGGAGTTTCGCCAATCGTTTTAGCTACCTCTATTCCCGACTCTTCTAGGATGACCATAGGAGTAGGAAAGTTGTCCAAGTCAATACTTTTTACTAACACCTGACCATTAGATAAGTACTGTCCGACTTCGACATAGCGACTGTTATCTTCTTCTGGTGCTTTAACAATCAATCTGGTTCTACCATTAGCTTTGTATAGTCCCGAAATGATTACTCCTTGGGCTAAAGTCGGTTCAAATAGCGGAGGTTCTGGAAAATCTAATACAGAGTCGTCTACACCCTCTTGGTCAAAGTCATTTTGCTGTGTGTTTGCAGAATTTTGCCTCGCATTCACTACTATTTCTTCTTCTGTTTCAATTTCAATTCGAGGATTTAGGGTAACTGTAGAAAATGGATCTTGCCTGCCACGTACGCTACTTCTTACTCTAACCTCAGGATTAGTTGCGGGAATCAAACCAGTAATTTCTTGAACGGGTTCTGCTTCCTCCTCTTCTAAATCAGCAAATATTTCTTCTTCCTCGGTTTTTTGTGCCTGTTTTTCGGCGGTATTAACCTGCACCGAAATAGGTTGCACCGAATTTTCTTCCAATTCTTTTCTAGAATCAGCAAAGTCAGAAAAAAAAGAACAGCTTTCAGTCAATAAAGCTAATGTTCCTGTTAGTACCAATAATACAGCTTTCTTCATAATAATTATTCGAGGAGCGATTAATATTTCCTCGTTAATATGCAACCAAATGATTCAGACTCTAACATAACAGTAGATTTTTAGAACGGCTATAGTGGGGAGACTAAGATTCTTGAGCCATCGACTTTTTGAGTAAGTTCAGACCTTTTTTTAGTTGACGAGAGACAGTTACTACACTAATACCCAACACTTTTGCCGTTTCTTTCTGCGTTAAATCATGCAAAAAGACAAATTCTAAAACATTACGAGTTCTATCTTCTAATTCGCCTAAAGCTTGTTGTAGACGAACTCTATCTTCATAAACCAAATGGAAGCTACGATGTTTGGGATCGGCAACTAAATCGCATAGGCTAGTCTGGCTTTCTTGGTCGTTATTAACCGAAACATCTAAACTTAAAGGCTTACGATTTTGATATGCTAATTTGATATCTTGCCATTCTTTAACAGATACTTCTAAATACTGAGCAATCTCCGAATTGGTAGGCTGACGATGATATTGCTCCCTAAAATTATGAACAAAAGCGATCGACTGTTGCCTTAATTCTAGCCAGCGACGAGGAATTCTTAAAGTACAACTTTTGTCTCTTAAATAGTGTTGAATTTCTCCTCTAATATAGGGAATAGCAAAAGAACTAAAGGCACTCCCTTTTTGGATATTAAAACGCTCGATCGCTCTAATTAACCCTATAGAACCGACCTGCAATAAATCTTCGTAGCTTTCATTACATTGATTCACCCAATGATAAGCTTCTTTTTTTACCAGACCAAAGTTTAGCTTTACAATCTGATTGCGAACGTTGGTAGTTGGTTTTTCCTGATATTGCTGAAATAGATAGAGACTATCTACTTTAATACTTTTACTAATGCAAGCTGTCATCAAATTTATTCTTGGGATAGAGAGTAATTTGTAATTTAGAAACTGATAATTAACTGAATTTTTAAAATATGTTTCAGAAACAATTACAGCTTATTATTTTCTCTCGAATAAAAACAACAGCATTTATACTATTTTTATTTTATTATGTTTGAATAAAGACCTAGATTACACTTAGTTTTGTGTGAAAATACTAGAAATATTCAGTGTTTTTGCTATGAATAGATTTATAATCAATCGGTTTGTGCATTTAGCTTGAATTAAGATAGAACCATTATATACAAAGCTATCTATAGTTTGGCATTTTTCTTAAGCGTTTATTTTAATCGTACAAAAAAGAGAATTAATTGCGTTTTTTCACTATTTTAGTTATTGAATATATATCGAAAAAAACATTGATAATAACCTGTTTTATTGCCTGCATATTTACTTTTATTTATCATATTTTAAAAAATCTAAGTAAGTCGGTGAGAATAAACTACAGTATGTTAAGAAACATCAACATGGTAAAAACTTTTACCAATGACTGAGGACAAATGACCAATAACGCTTTTGGCTAATTAACTTTAATTGTGCCGATCTATTTAGGCTGGGTCAATACTATAGAAACTAATTCATGAGCAGAAGTTGACAGATAAGATTCCCAAGCAGTTAGAATATCCGATCTTGCTGAGTTGCGCTAAAGTAAAAATTTCACACCCTGCTCAAAAATATCTACTCAACCTAAACTCTTAAAAGAAAACCGCTCCTTTTGGACAAAAAAAAGGGGCGATCGCCCCAGAGTTGAAATATAGATGATTCAAATTAGTAACAAATTTCTTTGTAGCGAAGGTACGTAACCATTAGTTAACTTAGACGGCTAACTAAGCATTAGACACAATTCTGCCGTAGAAAATTCCTCGAACTTTAACTTCTTCTGGTTCTTCTGCACCCAAGTCTGTGGCAGAAGGTTGTTCGCTTTCAAATACACCAGCAATCTCTCCAGTTTCGCTATCTATCTTAGTAACGTTGAGAGACATTTTACCTTTGCGAGAGACAAATTCTTTGACGTTTGCTTTAGAAAACTGAGGATCGTCTGCACGTCCAGGCAAAGCTACAGCGTTGTCATAGCCACTAGCCAGGCTGCGTCCTTTTGGATCTAAGAATACTTGTCCCCGATAGGAAGGAACATCAAATTCACCTTCAAAGTCAGTTGAAGTATTGATCGAATCAGCACTAGATTGAGTAGTAGCGACCAATTGTTTCACTGTGAAGAGAAAGGGAACTTCTTTTCCTCCAGGTAGTAAAACGGTAGCTGGCTGAAAATCTATGCCGTCGATTTCGGTAAAGGTTAAAGTGCCATCGGAATTGGAGTCAATAGTACCTTGAATCTGATCTAGAGTGGAAGTATATCTGGTTAACAGTTTACCTTCAATAAACTCGGCGTTTTGACGTTTACTAACTGGTTCTTCTTTAACAAAATATTCTCTAGGCTCTATACACAAGTCTCTAATAGCATATTGTTCGCCTGCTTTAATTGGAATTGAGCCACGACTGCTATCTGGTAATTCTAAACAAGTATTAGCTATTCCAGTATTAAGAATATCATCGTAAGTTAGCTCATTTCTGCTAACATCTTTAGAACCACTACAGGCTGTTAGTACTCCCAAGCATAATGCTAAAACAAGCGCGATAATTGTACGGTATCTCATAGTCAACTTCATTTTGTCATTTTTTAATTTAACATCGAGCGCGAAAGATGTTGAAAATAGGCTGTCTTAAGAATTTAGCCATTTTTATAGATGCTATCTACTCTACCAAATAAGGACTACCAATAATTCAATTACCTCAAAATCTTCTCAGGAATAAACCGCTGATTCGGCAAATATGTATCTCAAAGCCAGTTTTAAGATTGGTGGTAATTTTGTATAAAGTAGACAAAGTTCATTTTTACTTTATTTGGCACATGACTCAAGATCGAGACATAAATATTGGTTCAGATAGTCTATTGCAAGACACCGCTAAAGAGATATGTGCCTTAGCAGAGAAACATCGCCATGATAGTTTGCTTTTATTATCTTTGTTACGAGATCTAGAAAAAATTCATCGCCAAATTCGAGTGCAGTATTTTGAAACTGCTTTACCCCAAACTCGCAACGATTTATATCAGTTTGTTAAGGATATAGAAGATAAAGGAGGTTGGCCATATATTGAAAGAATGAGATTAAAAGACTTATTGCAGAATATAGAATTGGTAGATTCTGCATCAGAAAGAAAGAGCGATCTCAATGAGCATGAAGATCAATAGACAGGTACGGCTAGGTATGGGAATGCCATCCTGGTTTAGTTTTCAAACCAGAGAGAAACAGTTAATCTGGAAAGTGTTATTTTAAATTATTAAATCTTGGGTTTTATGGTTACTGTTAATCCAATTAAGTTTGGTACAGACGGCTGGCGTGGCGTAATTGCTGCCGACTTCACCTTTGAAAGAGTAGCTATGATAGCACCGATCGCAGCACAAGTTCTGACTGATAATTATGGTGATCTAGCTGCTAATCGTACGGTAATTGTCGGTTACGATCGCCGTTTTATGGCAGAAGATTTTGCTAAAGTGACCGCCGAAGCATTGCAGGAAGCTGGTTTTGATGTTTTATTATCAGAGTGTTTTGCCCCTACCCCTGCTTTTAGCTGGGCAGCGAAAGCGCATAATGCTTTAGGGGCAATTGTAATGACGGCATCCCACAACCCCGCTACTTATTTGGGATTAAAAGTTAAAAGTGCTTATGGTGGTTCTGTACCTCCAGAGATTACGGAGCAAATTGAGGCAAAGATTGGTCAGTCTTTACCAACAGCCAAAAAACCAGGAAAAATAGAGCAATTTGACCCTTGGGCGAGATATTGCCAGGGATTACAGCAAAAAGTTGATATTGCAGCTATTAGAACCGCGATCGCCTCTGAGAAACTAAAAGTATACGTAGACGTAATGCACGGTGCAGCAGCTACGGGGTTAGAACGCCTTTTGGGTTGTCCTGTAAACGAGATTAATAGCGATCGCGATCCTTTATTTGGTGGTGGCGCACCCGAACCCCTACCAAAATATCTCCCCGATTTCTTTAAGGCAATCAAAGAAGGAGCAAAACAATACCCCAATAGTATTAGAGTCGGTTTGGTCTTCGATGGGGATAGCGATCGCATTGCTGGTGCTGATGCCGAAGGTAATTTTCTTAGTTCGCAAGTACTAATACCTATTTTGATCGAACACTTGGCAGAACGTAAAGGCTTTACAGGAGAAATTGTCAAAACTGTCAGTGGTTCGGATCTGATTCCCCGTTTGGCTGAGTCTTACGGACGCTCTGTTTATGAGACACCCATCGGTTACAAATACATTGGTGATCGCATGTTACAAGCCGAAGTAATGATCGGTGGGGAAGAATCTGGGGGAATTGGTTACGGCACCCATATACCCGAACGAGATGCCCTATTGTCTGCCCTTTACGTCCTGGAGGCGGTGGTGCAGTCGGGAGAAGATTTAGGGGCAATCTATAAAAGGCTACAGCAGAAAACTAACTTTACTGCCCACTACGATCGCATTGACTTACCGTTAGCTAATATGGATGTCCGCGCTAAATTGTTGGAACGCTTGAAAAACGATACTCCTCAAGAAGTTGCTGGAATGCCTGTAGTAGACTGTCTCGATATTGATGGCTACAAATTTAGAATGAGTGATATGACTTGGCTATTAATTCGCTTTAGCGGTACAGAACCAGTCTTGCGTCTCTACTGTCAAGCCCCCACCATGCCCGAAGTACGCAAGGTATTGGAATGGGCGAGAGATTGGGCTAATTCTTAGTCAGTTAACGGGACTTAAACAATTCTAAAAGTGTAAATGGGGTAAAATCTTTGTAATAGTTAGTTTTTACGTCATTGTCTTAGGCGATCGCTACCATGAAAGAAACTACCCCCGCAGCTATGCCTCCCTGCTTCAATAGATGGTGCAAAAGGTTTGATGATTTATTAAGAACCAAAGCACAAAAAGCGGTGCGACCCCCTAAAGGGTTCGTTAGTTGCTCATGGGGGAAACCCCCAAGACCGCACTAACTCACCGCTGCGGTTTCCGCAGCTAGGGAACCCCCATTCGAGGGCGACGCGAAGCTAGTACTTTAGTGCAAGCCGTCAGGGCGGGATAAAAAGGGCAAGCGCGCACCAAGACAAGAGAGTTTAGAAACTATTTAGGGGGATTATTAGGTCAACGTATAGTCCCAAGGGAGAAAGATGTTATGCACTCAAATCGGGAAAGAGAAAAGAGAGAGTTAGTTGGATTGCCGCGTTAAAAGAGGGAAAAATCTTTGCTCCATTAACTTTTGAGGGGTCGTGTAATCGAGATTTATTTGAAACATGGCTGGAAAAAAGTGGCTCTACTGTAATTCCCGTGGTAGACACTACAGATAGTGTAGTTGTCAAGAGTCTGACTATTTTGGGATGATAAAGAGATTAGATGAACGGTGGTAGGCATGATGGATAACTCAATTCAGATACCTCTTGATTTACCCGATGTTCGGGTATTAGAAGTGTCGAAAACAGAAGAGAGAAGTTGGCTGATTCGGGTTGAGAGTACTCTCAAGGGTACATCATGTCGTAAGTGCGGTAAAAAGTTGACACATTTTCATGGTTTTGACCAGCCTATCAGACTACGACACCTACCAGTATTCGAGCAACCAGTCTACGTAGAATTGAAACCAAAGCGTTATCAATGTTCTCATTGCAAAGGAAAACCCACCACAACACAAAGATTAAGCTGGCATGAGCTACGCAGTCCAAATACCAAGCCCTACGAAAAATGGCTGCTACGCTTGGGGGTTAACTCGACAGTGGTAGATGTAGCGAATAAGCTCTCTATCAGTGAAGAGATAGTCACGGGAGTATTCGACCGTTGGATAAGAAACAAAGTCAACTGGGAGCGATTTCAAAGAATTGAAATATTGGGAATCGATATCGATCGCTTTCATGTCTCACGAGCCTATCGTCATTGTGCCGACCTCGTAAGACGACAAGAGCTTAAGCTACTGAAGAAAAAGTTATCAAAGAAAGAGTATGGGAGCATCAAAGGTGCGATGTGGGCTTTCCGTAAATCTCCCGAGCAGTTTACAGACTCCGAGTGGGAGTTGCTTCAACGTCTCTTTACTTACTCTCCCAAAATGAAAGAAGCTTATATCTTAAGAGAAGAGTTGACAGAGATATTCGAGCGTTTATATGACCCCAAAGGAGCCAAATGTGCGATTCGTGCTTGGTGTAAACGAGTACGCTCCTGTCAAATTTCCCAGTTCGAGAGCTTCTTAAAAACCATTGAAACCTGGCTTGAACCGATTGCTAATTATTTTTTAGAGCGACTTACCAGCAGCTTTGTTGAAGGGTTTAACAACCGAGTTAAGGTTCTCAAACGTCGTTGTTATGGCATTTTTGATGTAGAGCGTCTTTTTCAACGACTCACACTTGACATTCATGGCTATGAAAGATTTGCTTTTAACTGAACACCACTATATCTAGTGTCTACCACGGGAATTACAGTAGAGCCAATATGTATTTAGACAGCAGAAATTTATCTCAAGAAGAATCAATTGAGAACAAATAAAAATATCATTTTTCTGAATTTAAAACTTTAATAAAAGATTAGTTTCTTGAATTTTAATATCAAGTGCTTTAGCAACTTCAGCTATTCGATGAAATCCAGCAGAACTATATTGATTTGCTTCATCTCTTTGAACTTGTTGCTCTTTAACTCCCATTTTTTCAGCTAGTTCTTTTTGAGTCATTCCCAAGGCAATTCGAGATTTGATTAATGCTATTGGTAAATCTTGAATTGAAGAAATTTTAATTAATTTTTGTTGTTTTAAACCGTTGTATTCTTCAATTTCTTCACTTAAACTGTCAATTTTTAATTGCAAACCTTTTTGTCTAGATGAAAACTGTCGCGGATGTAAAGTCTTCTCAATTGCGAGCAGTTCGACTAATGCTTGTTCCAAATCTTTGAGTTTATTTTGAGTTACTTTATACTGATGTTCGTTTTGAATCATTGGTAATTTCCTTTTATCTAAGAAGTTCTCTGGGGTCTAAGGCGATAATTCCTCTGGTCACTCCATCTCGATCGGTTTGCAAAAATCCTTGAAATACAGGATCGCCAAATAGTTCTCCACCAAATCTCTCTTGTTGAGCAGTAAGCTCTTCATCGAAGATAGAATCGAGTAGGTCATAATCTATATTCATATCGTCGTAACAACCATCGAAGTCATTAGGATATTCCTTGTTGCTAACGAAACTCCCACCAAGATAAACTCTTTGACAATTTGCTTGAGCCAAAAGCAGAAGAGCCGATTGCAAACCTGCCAGGATATTTTGTCTATGAGCATTAAAGCCAAAGCGATCGCTAAATTCAGTCCAAGTTACTTCATAAATACCAGGCGGAAGATAACCCATTTCATTGAATGGGGGCAGCATATTAGTTGATTTTTGAATTGGCACACAAGGACAACATATATGTTGTTCTCACTAAAAAGAGTAGCATATTTATTTAAAAACCCATAGCCAGCGATTAAAATCGCCGTCTCATAGCTTAAATCCGTTAAAAAGGTTCAAAATTAAAATATTATCCAAACATCCTGTCCCACGCCTCCAATACCAACCTCTGCGTCCGATATTCGCCATATTTATTAATTTCCTTATTCTTCAATACCCGAAAAGTTTCGCTAGGAAAATCTTCGCCATAAACATCAGCAGGATCGAGAATATAGCGCAGTTCATCGCGGGTGAGTCCGTAAAGTTTGGCGTAATATGCGTCTAATTCTGCCCTTAATATTGCCCGTCTTTGTTCATCCCAAATAAACGGTTCGCCCTCATAACCCATGTCGTTAGCAAAGGGTTGCATATCCCAGGCAGTGTAAACTAATTCGAGAACGCGATTGCTGATAAATTTGATATCTTCTTCGGTGTAGGTTTCTGGTGGAATAACTGGGAGTTGTTTAACAATGAAAAAGTTCATGTGAGTACCGCCAACTTTATGACGAGCCACAAAATCAAACACTAAACTGTTTAAATTTCCTAATAAACAAGATGCTAGATCGGCTTTATTAATTCCTAATGTCATTACAGGTGCATTATTTCCAACACCAACTTTAGGTAATAAGCTAAAAATAGCTGTACGTTCGTCAGTGGCTCTAGCAATATCTCTAAAAGCTAACAGCCATTCTTTTTTCCAATCACCTAAGCGATTTTCTACTTCTTGTTTATCTACCCAATAACGGGGTTGTGGTTTAAAGTTAGAATCACTTTTCTCTTCATCAGTCAGATCGCGAGTGCTACCATCTTCTGTAATATGTCGCCCAACGATGGTCGAATTGATGAAACATCTTCGCTTCATACAAAGGAAGTAAATTATTACCAGCTTCGTTTTTAAACAACCCACTATCATTAGCCATATCAAACATACGCATGAATGAAATACCCCAAGGGTTGCTATCTGTTCTTTCATTTTCTAAAACAGGTACGCGCTGATAGATTTTCTTGGTTAATTCCGCATCAGTACGACTGCGAAATACGGGACAGGTTAAAGTATTGGGATTGATTAAAGCTATATCTTGGGGGGATAGTTGAAAGACGCGATCGCTAGTCTCTATTTGTTTTGGTTGGGTTAGAAAAAATGAAAAATTAGCTTGCTGTATGGCTTGATTACTCATTCCTAACAGAGAAAATTTCATGCGACTATCAACAGCAGAAAATAGTTTTTCTCGATTTTCAAAATCATAGAGACTGGCTAAGTTTTGCTTTTGAGTTAAATCGCCAAAGAAGTTTTTACAAGTATCATCAGTGGCAATACCAGTAGGAACAATTATGCCGACTCTTCCTGTAGGAGAAATAAGGTTTCTGGTAGTTTCAGCAAAGACACTATAAGTATTAATATCGCCTCTAGAAGTCAAAGGACAGCGATCTGACTCTCGCAGAAACTTACTGGTAGCATCAGCATCGTGTTTGGCTGACTCAAATTCTGCTAATAATTGAGGATTGGTTGTAGCTAACTTATTAATTAACTTAGTTCTAGCTGCTTTATTTTTGGCATTGGCGATCGCACTATCTTTAATAGCAAAAAATTCTTTCTCTTGTAATTTAATCCGTTCCCAAGGCGGATTTCCTAATACGCACGAGAAACCGCCATGTTCAAATACTTCGGGAAATTCTAACGCCCAATGGAAAAACCGCTTTTCTTTAGCTAACTTATTTGCAGCATCAACTATTTTTTGAGTCGTCCAGTTCCCCTGCAATAATTGAAATAACGTCGAAGAAGTGGGCAGTAATTGTAACTTTTGTTCGGTTAAAGGAGTAAAAAAGGCTGCCGTCCAGAGATTACAAGCAGAAGTATCGCGCCACCAGGGATTATCAGCGTTTTCTTGGCGTATATCTCGATATTGCTGTTGTTTTTGTTTAATATCCCCTGTTTTATTTTCTGGTAATTGAGCGATCGCACTTTGAGTTTTGCCGTAATGCGATCGTTGTTTTTCTAAGTTATTGAAGGGAATAATAAATTGATTGCTGTTTTGACGCTGTTTTTTATTGTCTTTTTTGATCTCTTTTGCAGTATCTTTATCATCACCAGTGACGGCTTTATAAGCATTATTGGGAATACCGTCATTGAGACAATCTAAATCCAATACCCCTACTAACGAATTACCGCATTTGATCCGATGATCTAAGAAACTTAAGGGTTTACCGCGATTGAATCCCTCGATCCACAACGCCACCTTACATAAATCTACCGCCAGGGGATTAAGATCGACTCCATAAATACAGTGCTGAATAGCATCCCTTATAGCTTTTCTTTCTTCTTGAATTCCTGAATAAGATTCTCCTGTGCGAACTTTAACTAACTTTTTTCCGATGCGTCTGGCTGCTTCGAGAAGAAAATGACCACTACCACAAGCAGGATCGCAGACAGTTAAATTTAATAATGCTTTTTCTTGCTCAGATTGAGTTTTTGCCTCTTTTAACCTCTCTTCAATTACTGGTTCTAAAGCAGTTTTAATCAATCGATCTACTAATTCTTTGGGGGTATAGTAAGAACCAGTAGTTTTGCGATCGCTTCCTGTAACTAACTTAAACTCATAACTCCTTGCGTCAATCTTAGGTGCAAAATCAAGCAGGGATTCGTAAACACTCCCTAGTTCTTCAGTACCTAATTCTGAATAATTAACTCGTTGTAGTCTCCCATTATTAGTGAAAAGAGAAAGATATTTAATAGCTCGGAGTAGATCGTAATTATCAATGGCGCATTCCTCTAGAGTGGTCAAAACTGATGAACCAAATAAATCTCCGTTGAGAGGCGATAAACCTAACATTTCTCCTCGCCAATTTTCATCAAATAAACGGAAAGTCATTAATAAACCCTGCCATTTATCCTGAAAACCCTCCTTTCCGTAGATAGGGCGTTCGGCTAAAGCTCTGAGGCGATCGATACTGTAATATTCGGTGTAAATACGTGACTTTTCTTCATCTTCCCCGATTAACAGCATATTGCGCGACTCTGCCACCATTAAAAACAGCAGACGATAAATTAAAAGCAATAACTGGCGGTAATAATCTTTTTCACACAATTCTCCTTGAGCAACTTTATCTCTGAGAAATTGATTCTTGTGGTGTTGTAAAAAGCCCGTACCAAGTATTTTTAAAGCTTCTTCTACCCCATCTCTCAGGCGATCGCGTACTCTACCACCTTGCTGTAAAGTTTGCTGGTGATAGAACTCCAATAAACACTTATCGCAATCATCCATCCCTTCTGGCAAACGGGTACGATGAAATAAGCGATAAAATAAGCCAAACTCTGCATAGTTTTCATTCTGGAGAATTTGCTCTAGATCGAACTCCACATAAGATAAACGAGTCATTAAAGAACAATCTCTCAATAACCGCCACTGCAAACCATTGGTAATGACACCCCATAAATGCTCCGTACAGTTAAGATATTCCTGCATCAAAGCATGGGCTGATAATCTTGGCGTTCCCGCCCTCTGTTCTAACTTAAGACGACTACCAATAATATGTACGGGTGGTTTATTTTCGCCTGGTTCGGCACGATGGGAAATAGCAAAAGTTTGTCCTTCGACTATTTCCGCTTTGGCTTGATAAGTAGGTTTGTAACCCAGCAATTTTAAAAGACGAACTGCCCAAACTTCTCTAGTAGTAGAGGTAGTTGTATCGCTTTTGTCGGAAGCTCGTTTGACTTGAAACTCAGTCCAATAGGCTTTGGCATAGCCCCAAGCGATCGCGATTTCATCTTCTAACTTCTGGGTTTTGGCTAATTTAAAATCAGGGGAAGCTTGACCTTTCAAATCTCCAGAAATAAGTTCTGTAGTTAGGTCAAAACCAATCAAATTACCTTCTATTTGATATGCTGTAGCAGTATTCATAACGGAGTGTATCCTTTAGGATAATCTTTAAAACTTTTTACTTATTACTTTCTAGACAGGCTGTAACCAATAAACCCCCAAAATATCCATCGGTAACTGGGGTTCGACTTTTACTGTTCCTTCCTTGGTGATGGCTCTTACTCAGATCTTGCACCAAGAAAAATTGATGTGTTGAGTTATGGCTAAAGTGATTATGAATAGGGGATTGTGACTGGTTCTCTATCAAGTAAGTAGAACTTATTTTAATTGTTACGAGAAATCTGTGGGTAGAAATAATTTATTCAACCCGATGACCAACTTTTTCTTCATTACTATATAAATCTAACCAACTTTCTTTTAGA
>JADEXJ010000352.1 GCA_015207195.1 Pleurocapsales cyanobacterium LEGE 10410 | reverse complement strand
GTAATCGTTCATATCCCCCTCCAAAAAAGCCAGGAAAAATTAGGACATGGCGATCGCTACCAATGTCCATAAATTAACTGCCAATAGGAAATGGTGGTGGAGCCAGACCTTGTCTTGCCAAAGCTAAGACTTCAGCAATATAAGTCCAAGGATTAATCTCTCTGAGACGACAAGTTTCGATGACGCTCAACAAAGAACTGTAAGCCCAACTGCCTTCTGATGTGCGAGTACCAAAGCCAATCCGTCGGGCAATCACGGCATGACGTAAAGCTCGTTCGGCTTCATTGTTAGTAGGTGGTAATTCAGGATGGTAAACAAATGCCACAACAGCATCCCAGTCATTGAAAATCTCTTTAGCCAAAGCTTGTAACTTCTGGTGGTCAGCTTTTTTTCCTAAGTGACAGGCTCTCCTCAAACGAACTTGAAGTTTACGGATCAAACGAGTATCCTCTTTCTTGTAAGCAATGGTGGCAATTAATTCTCTTAAATCGTCTAAAATCCATTGACCGATTTGAGCAGCTTTTTGGTCAATCACACCAGTAATTGCCACCGCTTTGCGAATTAAATGGGCTACACATCTCTGTCTTTTAGGATGAGAACGATACGCAGCATAACCATCGGTGACTAACCAACCCAAAAAGGCTTCTTTTACTAGATAGGATAATTCCTCTTTTCGACGAGAGCCAATACGAAAGACTGCGGTTTTTGTGGTCACAGCTACCCAAAGCCAATGTAGTTTTCCGCTTTCATACCAATGGGTTTCATCCAAATGTAGAATATCTGCGATTTGTAATTGTTCGACTAACTCTTCAACTACTGGCACACAGGCAATTCCTGCTTCTCGGATACATCGATCAATAGTTCCCGTACTCAGTTCAGTTTGCGCCCAATCATTGAGAAATTCCTGAATCTTACTACGACTCATCCGATAGCGTACTCCCAACGAAGCAATGAAAGTACCTAATGTTGGCCCCACGAGAACGTATTCTGTGAGTTTTAAATCTCTGGTTCTTCCTTCAACGACAAAAACCTTTCCCTCTCCTGGTTTAGCATCAGTGCAATGACCACAATTACAAGTTTTACGATAATAATGATGTAGTTGACAGACTATTCTGAATCCATTTAACTCTGGTTCTAACTCCAGGACATAATGTCCCATGTATCTTTGATTTTCTGATTCGGCTAAATTCTGATTACAAGCGGAACATTGATGTGGATAGTGTGGAATGATTGCTTCGGCTTTTAGGGGTTGCTTACGTCCGAATCCTTTAGCTCCTGGTTGCTTTCCTGGCTTCCTTGGCGATTTTTTCTTCTCAGGTTTTTCTGAAGATTCATTTAGTTGCTTCTGCTCAGTTTTGGCCTCTGCGGATTCCGATTCTGAACTAAAACTTTCTGGTTTTTGTTTCTGTTTGGAACTGTAAGGATTATCTAGAGATGGAGGCTGGGAGCTATTTTGGGAATTTTTTTGTTCCTTCTCCCATAAATCTGTGGCTAAGATATGTAGATTTTTGGCAACTTCTACCAATCTCTCTTTTTTGAGAGACTTGAAGTAGTCTTCGTTCATCTGTACCAAGTCATTTTTATCTAATTGAGCCATGTTTTTAACATACACCACAAGGGTGGAGTTGGCTCATTTTTGATTGGGGGGGAAATGAACGGTTAC